>CAVJHQ010000053.1:0-16195 GCA_963649365.1 Alloprevotella sp. | reverse complement strand
GAGCACAAGCTGGAGTCGACCAAGCTCATGTAGCGGCTGCGGGCGCGGGGCGCCGGGCCGGGAAGCCCCGCCCTTCTTTCCAGGCTCAGCGCTCGCTGCGCTCGCTCGCTTACGCGATTCGCCTGGCAAGAAGGGCGGGGCTTCCCGGCGCTTCGGCGGAGCAGCGAGACTCGAGACGCGAGACGCGAGACCAAAAATCGCCCGAGGTGGTGTCCGAAGCACCACCTCGGGGCAAAACGGCTCGAGGTGGTGTCCGAAGCACCACCTCGGGCGTTTTTCTTGGCTGTTTCGCGCCACCTCGAGGCAAATAGCCTCCAGGTGGCACCACCTCGGCGCAAACACCATCTCGGGGCAAATTCCATCCCGCGGCAAAACGACTCGTGGTGGCGCCATCTCGAGCCAAATACCATCTCGGGCACCACCTCGACCGAATTTGGACGAACGGCGGACATACGGCGCAAGGCCCTCAGAGACCCGAGACAATCGATGCCGGCCTTGTGCCCATGGGACCTGCCAAATGTTCAAACTCGGTCAGCTAACCGTCGGCGCTCCGTCGGTATTCCGTCGGCAAAACGTCGGAATTACGACAGCCTATTCTAATTATTACCTGGCACTTGGCTTGTTTGTTTTAATGTTTTTGTTATCATCCACCTATGGACATCATCATTTCCCATAGCGTCGCGCTAGAAGTCGCGCGGCGGCCTTATTTCCATCGGCTTCTATCGACGGCGCAGGACTGCCGCCTCGATATACCCGATAGAATGCCTTCCCCAGGCGAGCTCGAGGAGGCAAGAAACGCATGCCCCTTGCTTTCCGGGATTGACGGCCCGATCGGGGTGCTCGTCTCGAACCACAACGCCCACCACGGGTCGAGCGCAGCGGTGGCACACATCCGCAAGGACCCGATTCCGCGCGGGGGCCTGATCGAGCTCGCCCCCGGCGTGCGCTGCGCCTCCCCGAGCCTTGTCGCGCTTCAGCTCGCTCCGAGGCTTTCCCGCATAGAGCTGCTGATGCTCCTGTCCGAGCTCCTCGGGCTCTATACGATCTCCGACGATGTGGGCAGCGCGAGCCTGGTACAGCGCCGATGGCCGTTGGCGACGCCGGAGACCATGGCGTCGTTTCTTGCCAATATGCGGGGCACTCGCTGCGTCACCGAGGTTCGCCGGGCCTTGGCGCTCGCGCCCGTGAACGCAGCCTCCCCGATGGAGGCCAAGCTGTTCATCCGCGCGCGGGAGCCGCACTTTAGGGGAGGTTATGCGATGGGGCCCGTCCTCCTCAACGACCCGGTGCAGCTCGAGGCGCTCTCGACTGGAATGCCCACGCTTAAAACCAGGAAACCCGACCTTCTCTTCCTGGGAGCGGACGGCTCGGAAAAACGCGGCGCATGCCTGGATTACATGGGTTCGCACCATGACCAGGAGTCACAGGTCAGGCGCGACACCAGCAGGCGAAACGAGCTTATCGCCAACGGCTTCAGCCCCTATGAGATATACAAAGAGCACTACGACGACCTCGATTACCTCGATGCGCTCATGGAGAGGATCCGCGCGGAGACCGGGCAGCCGCGCCACAAGGTACCGCCTTCGCGCGCCGCATGGGAGGCCGATCGAAGGCGTGAGCTGTGGAGAGAGCTCGAGGGGGTCCGTATGGATTCATGGACCCGTCGAGAAGACCTTCGCTGACGTGGCCCATTCGCTCCGGGAGGGCCCGCGCTTCTTCCCAGGCTCAGCGCTCGCGTTGCTCGCTCGCCTCCGCTATTCGCCTGGCAAGAAGCGCGGGCCCTTCAGGCGCAACGCAGCCGCATCGATAAACCGCCCGAGGTGGTGTTCCGCGCACCACCTCGGGCGATGCAAACCTGAAAACGGCTCGAGGTGGTGTTTGACGCACCACCTCGAGCGTTTTTCTTGGCTGTTTCGCGCCACCTCGAGGCAAAACGGCTCGAGGTGGCACCACCTCGGGGCAAACACCATCTCGGGGCAAAAGGCCTCCGGGTTGCGCCGCCTCAGGGCAAACACCGCCCGGGGCAAACACGACCTCAGGCGCTTTCGCGCGGCGCCCCGGATCCCGGCGGCGGGCTATGATGAATCAAATACCTGCGAGAGAGGGGACCGAGCATGCCCATACCCGTACTCGACCTGCACTGCGACACGGCCGACCGCCTGGCGTGGCAATTCCTGCCCGCCGAGCTGCGGCGCGTTTACGGGAAGGATTTCTACGGCCCGGGCGACGAGACCGACCCGGAAGGCTGCCGCGACCTCGCGAGCAACCGCTGCCACATCTCGCTCGAGCGAATCGGCGCGACCCCCTGGGCGCAGTGCTTCGCGTGCTTTGTGCCCGACGAGCTCACGCCTGCGCAGGCCGTCGACTT
Source organism: Alloprevotella sp. (assembly GCA_963649365.1). Lineage (GTDB taxonomy): Bacteria > Actinomycetota > Coriobacteriia > Coriobacteriales > Atopobiaceae > Paratractidigestivibacter. The sequence continues at coordinate 13,827 of CAVJHQ010000053.1, read as the reverse complement.
CGAGGAGCGCGTCTCTTCTTACTTTAAGGATCAGCTCGCGAACAACCCGCAGGTCACGTGGGCAAGAAGCGCCGCCGAGGCGGAGCATGCCCTCGCGGACGGCCGCGTCGCCGCCATCCGCACCGTCGAGAACGCGCGCCTCTTCGCGGCAGACCCCTCGCTCGTGGAGAAGCTCTCGCGCGAGGGCCTGCTCATGGCCTCGCTCTCGTGGAACGCCGGCGGCCCGCTCGCGAGCGGCCACGACACCCACGAGCACATGAGCGAGGCCGGCCTTTCCGTCCTGGCCCGGATGGAGCGTTGCCGCGTGGCCATGGACGTGAGCCACCTGAACGACGAGTGCTTCGCCGACGTCGCGGCCCACGCCACGCGCCCCTTCTGCGCCTCTCACTCGAACTCCCGCGCCGTCTGCGGCCACCCGCGCAACCTCACCGACGACCAGTTCCGCGCCGTCATGGCCTCGGGCGGCGTCGCGGGCCTCAACTACTGCTCGGGGTTCCTCGCCGACGGCGCCTGGGGCGAGAAGGCCGCGCAGGTCACGTTCGAGCAGGTGGCGGCCCACATCGAGCACTGGCTCGACCTCGGAGGCGAGGACGCGGTGGCCCTCGGCGGCGACCTCGACGGCGCGTCCGTGCCCGCCATCCTCGACGGCGCCGACAAGCTCCCCGCCTTCCAAGCCCGCCTCGTCGCCCACTTCGGCCAGACGATCGCCGAGAAGGTCTCCTACAGAAACGCCCTCGCCTTCCTCAAGCGCGTCGCCACAGCGTAGCGGCAACCCAAACCAAAACCCTGCACGGACCCCGTCCGGCTTGCTTGCCCGCCCCAGGTTCTCCCCAGACCAGGCTCTGTCGGAAAGCGAACGCGGCCCGTGGACCTCGGGCTTCTCTCCACGCGCAGTTTCCGCATGAGCCGAAGGGCACTTAATGTGCCCTTCGTGCGAACAGGACTGTTTGAGCATGGAGAGAAGCCCGAGGTCCTTCTCACCGCTATACTTTTAGCGTTTATGAACTAGCAAATCCCTGGCCTGAGGAGACCCCATGTCAGACAAGCAAGTCCGCGTCCGCTTCGCGCCCTCCCCCACCGGCAAGCTCCACGTCGGCGGCGCGCGCACGGCCATCTACAACTGGGCCTTCGCCCGCGCGAACGGCGGCACCTTCATCCTGCGCATCGACGACACCGACCCCACCCGCTCCACGCAGGAGAACACCGACATCATCCTGCGCGCCATGCGCTGGCTCGGCCTCGACTGGGACGAGGGCCCCGAGGTCGGCGGCGACTTCGGCCCCTACGCGCAGACCGAGCGCATGGACCTCTACAAGGAGGCCGCGCAGAAGCTCTGGGACGAGGGCAAGGCCTACCCCTGCTTCTGCACCGCCGAGAAGCTCGCGGCCGACCGCGCGGCCGCCCAGGAGCGCAAGGACCCCTTCCAGGGCTACCAGCGCACCTGCCGCGACATCGACCCGGACGAGGCCCGCGCCCGCATCGAGGCCGGCGAGCCCTACGTCCTGCGCATCAAGGTCCCCGAGGACCGCGGCGACGTCGTGATCCGCGACGCGGTCCACGGCGACGTGACCTTCAACGCCCGCGAGCTCGACGACTTCGTCATCTTCCGCTCCGACGGCACCCCGACCTACAACTTCGCGACCGTCGTCGACGACGCCGCCATGGGCATCACCCACGTCATCCGCGGCGACGACCACCTCTCCAACACGCCGCGCCAGGTCATGGTCTACGAGGCCCTCGGCGCGCCCGTGCCCGTCTTCGCGCACATCTCCATGATCCTGGGCGCCGACGGCAAGAAGCTCTCCAAGCGCCACGGCGCCACGAACGTCGAGGAGTACCGCGACCAGGGCTACCTCTCCGACGCCTTCGTCAACTACCTCGCGCTTCTCGGCTGGTCGCTCGACGGCGAGACGACCATCGTCCCGCGCGACGTCCTGGCCTCCAAGTTCTCGCTCGACCACGTGTCCAAGAACCCGGCGACCTTCGACCCGAAGAAGCTCGACTGGATCCAGGCCGAGTACATCCGCTCCATGAGCGACTCCGACTTCGCCGACCAGGTCATGGTGCCCGAGCTCCACGAGGCCGGCCTCATCGAGGGCGGCGTCGAGTACGACGAGGCGTGGATCGACGCGCTCGCCGCCATCGTGAAGCCGCGCACCAAGTTCCCGGCCGACGTCGCGACCGTGGCCGCGCCCATCTTCGCCACCGCCGAGACCCTCGTCTACGACGAGAAGTCCGTGGCCAAGGGCCTCGCCAAGGAGGGCATGGGCGCCGTCCTCGACGCCGCCCGTAAGGCGCTCGAGGCCGTGGGCGAGGACGCCTGGCGCGCCGAGGCCATCGACGCGGCGCTCGAGCCGCTGCCCGAGGCCCTCGACCTCAAGAAGCGCGTCGTCTTCCAGGCCGTCCGCGTGGCCGAGTGCGGCAACATGGTCTCTCCCCCGCTCGGCGAGACCATGGCCCTGATCGGCCGCGCCGACTGCATGGCGCGCCTTGACCGCGCCCGTTCGATGGCGCTCTAAACAGGCTTTGACCTGGGCTTGATTTGAACCTGAGGCGGGCAGGGGCGTCGCGGTCCCTGCCCGCTTCTCTTACCGAGGAAGGATGGCCATGGAGGTCAAGGATTGGTCCTACGAGGAGTTCCCGGCGTTCTCGCGCGAGGTCGCCGGGTCGCGGCGCGTGGTCACCACAGGCGACGAGATGGGCGTCGAGCTTATCGGCGACGTCGTCTACGCGACGCACGAGACGGGCGACCTCCACCTACAGGTCCTTCTCCCCGCCACGCGCGAGCTCACCCGTGCCCGCAAGGCGATTCAGGCCATGGGCGCCCAGATCCGCGCCGCCTCCTTCCCCTGCCTCGTCTACGTGCAGGGCTCCGCCTGGAAGAAGCAGAACTGCGTGCGCGACCTGCCGCAGCTCGCCCGTCTTGCCGCCCGCGGCATCGTGGTCGCCGTGGTCGAGTACCGCGACTCGTCGGTCGCCGCGCACCCCGCGCAGGTAGAGGACGCGCTCGAGGCCGTGCGCTTCGTGGCCGCGAACGCCAGGCGCTACGACGTCTCGCCCAGGAAGATCGTGCTCGGCGGCAACTCCTCGGGCGGCCACACCGCCATGTACGCCTGCGTGGCAAGAGACGCCGACGGGGCGCCCCTTCTCCCCGCCTGCGTCCGCGGCGTGATCGACTGGTACGGCGCCGTGAGCCTCATGCACGAGGACGGCTACCCCACCACCATAGACACGCTCACGGCGGAGAGCCCCGAGGGCCTGCTCATGGGAGGCGTCGACCTGCGCGACCGCGACGACCTGCGGCGCATTGCCTCGGTGACGGAGCACATATCCGCCGAGGCCCCGTTTCCGCCCGCGCTCATCGTCCACGGGACCAAGGACCGCACCGTCAACTGCGAGCTCTCGGCAGAGCTCCACGAGCGGCTCCGCGCGTGCGGCCACGACTCCGAGCTCGTGCTCGTGGAGGGCGCGGACCACGGCGGCTGCGAGTTCTTCTGCGACGAGCTCGTGGACATCTACGAGGGGTTCATTCGACGCGTCACGGCGTAGAATGGCCCTGGGCCCAAGGCGGCGCGCGCCTGCGCTTCTTGCCCCATCGCACAACAACGGAGAGGAACAAGCATGGTCATCGACTTCAACCACGAGGATTTCGTCTCGATTCCCAACTTCAAGGGCGGCGAGGGCCACTTCGACGCGAAGATGCACGACGACGGCAAGTGCAAGATCATCCGCGGCCGCGTCGAGCCCGGCTGCACGAGCGGCTACCACCTGCACGAGAAGAACGCCGAGATCATCTATGTGATTTCCGGAACCGTGCGCTTCGACTGCGACGGGGTCGACGAGATCGTGGAGGCCGGCAACTCCCACTACTGCCCCGAGGGCCACAGCCACGCCATGTACAACGCGAGCGAGACCGAGCCGTGCGAGGTCTTCTGCGTCGTGCCGGAGCACCACCTGGGCTAGAGCCGACTCCAACCCCACCGGCGAAGGGCAGCGGACCCGCGCTTCTCACAAAGTGACTTCGCGCAAAGGGCGCGCTCAGAAGCACTTTGTTGAGAAGCGCGGGTCCGCTGCCCTTCGCCTTCGGTGTCGTGCCCGATGATGCGCGCGACAACGAGGTCGACTCGCGCAGGCACGGTTTACAGGCTCTTCAGGCGAATGGGGAACATCAGCTCCAGGACCATCTTGCGGGCCTTCCGGAAGCGACGGCGACGGTAGTGATAGAGCTCTACGTCCGCAAAGCCGAGGTCGGCGGCCGCGCTCTCGTAGCCGCTGGAGGGGAGCCACTCCTCGTAGAAGCTGCGGCGCACCCGGGCGGCGTGGAGAGCCGCCGAGGCCTGCACATGGAACCTCACGGGCACGACGGCCACAAGGGTGCCTGCGGGCACGACGACGTCCTCAAGGCCTTCCTGACGGCGACCGGCGGCTTTCCCCGCCACCTCGTCGCCCATGAAGTAACGGTACTCCCCCGCCCCGTCGGGCTCGAACGCCACGACCGCCGAGACGACGGGCATAACGCGCCCCTCGACCGACTCCTTGACGCCGGCGAAGTCCCGGGCAAGGCGGGCGCCGTCCTCGAAGACGCGCTTCTCGTCGGTCATAAGGGAGCGCCCCCGGAAGACACGGTCCTCCTCCAGGGGCGCCACCGCAATGTCCAGCTTGGCGGCCACGCGCTAGTGCTCGCAGCCGGCGGAGGCGGAGACGATGTCCTCGCCCTCGTGGGTGACCATGGCCTCCACCATGAGGGTGAGGCCCTCGGTGATGCGCTCGAGGCTCATCGACGGGGTGCCCGCCTTGAGGTTGGCGGCCTGGGAGTCCAGGTAGGGCACGTGGACGAAGCCGCCGCGCACGCCCGGGTGACGGTGATCGAGGGCGTACATGAGGCTGTAGAGCACCTCGTTGCAGCAATAGGTGCCGGCGGTGTAGGAGACGCCCGCGGGGATGCCGGCCTTCTGGGCGGCGTCGGCCATGGCCTGGACGGGCAGCGTGGAGAAGTACGCGTCGGGGCCGTCCTCCTCAAGCTTGGTCGCCAGGGGCTGGAAGCCCTCGTTGTCGGGGATGCGGAAGTTCGCGTAGTTGATGCCCACGAACTCCGGGGTGATCTGGGCGCGGCCGCCGGCCTGGCCCACGCAGAGCACCATGTCCGGCTTCTCGGCGTCGATGGCGGCCTCCACGGCGGCGGGGCCCTTCTTGTAGACGACAGGGATCTCGACGGTGGCGATGTCGGCGCCGGCGATCTGGGCCGGAAGCCGGCGAACGGCCTCGTAGGCGGGGTTGACGGACTCGCCGCCGAAGGGCTGGAAGCCCGTGACGAGGATCTTCATAAGAGGTTCCTTTCTCCTGGCGGGGCGGGCCGAGCGGCGCGGCCCCGTGCCTTTTATGAGCGCTTCTTCGAAAAAAGGCGCCGCATCCACCAAGACGCGACGCCTTTCGCACATGCAGGCCTGATTCTACCTGTTACAGGCCGAAGAAGATCATGTAGCAGATCTGAACGGCAAGCATGATCAGGGCGACCGGCACCTGCTTCTTGATGACGCCGTACTCGTCCTTCATGTCCAGGATCGCGACCGGGACGATGTTGAAGTTGGCGGCCATGGGCGTCATGAGCGTGCCGCAGAAGCCGCAGGTGAGCGCGAGCGAGCCGATGATGGTCGGGTCGGCGCCGAGGGCGAGCACGAACGGCGCGCCGATGCCCACGGTCATGACCGTGATCGCGCCGTAGGCGTTGCCCATGATCATGGTGAAGAGGGCCATGCCGATGGCGTAGACGATGATGCCGATCACGGCGTTGCCGCTCGGGATGATGCCCGAGACGAGCTGGCTGATGACGTCGCCGACGCCCGCGGCGGTAAAGACGGAGCCGAGGCCGGCGAGCAGGGTCGGCAGCATGGAGAGCGGGCCGACGGTGTCGAGCATGCGGCGGCAGTCGCCGAGGAAGACGCGCGGGTTGTTGTCGCGCGAGAAGGCCATGAGCAGCAAGCCGCCGACGATCACGCCGAAGGTGAGGCCCACGAGCGAGCTGATCTTGGTGAAGAGCGCGAAGACAAGGGCGAAGGCGCCGATGGCGAGGGACGGGGCGAAGATCTTCATGCCGATCTTGTTGAAGTTGCCCTCCATCTCCTCGACGGTCGGGGCGCCCTTCGTGCCGCGGCCGACCTGCTTGACGATCGGCGGGATGCACATGCAGACGAGGAGCAGGCCGGCGAGCCACTCGGGGATCCACTTGCCGAGGACGAGCAGCGCGCCGAGGATGCACCAGAAGGCCGCGGTGCCGGGGCGCTTCTCGTTGGTCTCGTCCTTGGCGTTGACGACGCCGGTGTAGATGCACACGAGGCCGATGAGGATGTAGACGACCTCGAGGAGCTTGTTCGAGAGCGTGACGTCGGCGCTGGTGAAGTAGGTGATGAAGGCGTCCACTACTTCTCACCCCCGTTCGTGGCGGCAGCAGGCGCGCTGTGGTACTTGAGCGTGAGCTTCTTGTCGACGATCTGGTAGTAGACGATGGCCACGAGGGTCGCGATGACGGCGACGGGGACCTCGACGGCCGCGATGTCGATGAGCTCGACGGTGTAGCCGAGGTTCTCGAGCGTGGACTGGACGAGAAGGCCGCCGGAGCCGCCGACGAAGAGCACCTGGCCGAAGAACCAGGTGACGTTCTCCATGCCCGCGGCCATGCCCTTGATCTGCTCGAGCTGCTCCTCGGCGATCGGCTGGCCGTCCTCCTCGACGGCGGCCTGGGCCATCGGCATGATGACGGGGCGCACGAAGCCGGCGACGCCGCCGAAGCCGACGTTGAAGGCCGCGAAGATCACGCGGAAGATGCCGTAGGCGGCGAGGACCATGCCCGCCGTGGCGCCCTTGAACTTGGCCATGAGGTGCGCGGCGGCCTGCTTGAGGCCGTTTCTCTCCAGCGTGCCGGTGATGACGAACGTCATGACGAAGATGAGCATGCTTCGGTTGGAGACAAAGCTCTTGCCCATCGTCGAGAGGAACGTCACCGGGTCCATGCCGGCGACGAGCGCGGTGGCCACGGCGGCCACCATGATGATCAGGATCGAGTCGAGCTTGAGGGCGAAGCCCACAACGACGATCACGATACCCAAGAGCTTAAGGAGGCTCATCGGGTCCATCTCATCACTTCCCTTCTCAATCGGGGATTTACAGACGAGGACCTATTCTACACGCAATCACCACGTTTACCCCCCGGTCGATTTGGGGACGTTGGTTGCAGCCCTCATTTGACGAGTTTGGGGACGTTGGTTGCAGCCCTCATTTGAGAGGTTTGGGGACACAGGTCGCGACCCTTGGCAGCCGTCTTTCGGTCCGGGCGCGGCACCGTTCACACATCGACGGGGGCTGCACACAGAAATACGGGTCTCGCTGAGCGCCCTTACCGCTCATGCCTGGATTTCCTACCATTCGCCGCCCCTCTCAACCATTCGCACACAACTGACCTGCGCGTCAGTTTCTCCGTCGGCAAACCGTCGGCATTCCGTAAGTTACGGTGGATACACTCTGGCAAAGCGATTGGGGGACGCTATGCCTAGATATGCACGCGAGTATTCACAAACAGGTATTTACCATGTCATGTTCAGGGGAAACGGAAAGCAGGATATTTTCGAGGATGATGACGATCGACTAGCGTTTCTTTCCAGGCTAGAAACAAGGGTCGATGAGTATTTGATATCTATCCTCGCCTGGTGCCTTATGGATAACCACGTCCACCTGCTCATCCAGGACGAGAAAGGCACCCTGAGCGTCGCCATGCAGTCGCTCGTCACCTCGTACGCCCTGTACTTCAACGCGAAGTGCGGGCGGCGAGGCCACTTGTTCGAGAATCGCTTCAAGAGCGTGCCGGTCAAGGACGAGCGGCAGCTTCTGTGTGCCGTGCGCTACATCCACAACAACCCCGTCGACCTCGGCACGACGGCCGCCGGCTACCGCTGGAGCAGCTACCACGAGTATCTGGGCAAACCCGGCCTCACCGATACCGGCCTGGTCCTCGGCATACTCGGGGGCGCGGCAGGGTTTCTCGCCCTGATGGTCGAAGACGCGCCCGGCCCCTACGACCCGTTCGGCGAGGCCGCCCGCAACGACGACTTCGCTATCGAGCAGGTCCGGCTCCTTATCGGAGTTCGCCCGAACACGCTGGCGGCGCTGCCGAAGCCCGAGCGCAACAAGGCCCTTCTTGCCATTCGTAAGGCGGGCATGCGATATAAGCAGATGGCGCGCCTCACCGGGATCGGCGAGTCGACGATTTACCGGATCTGTCAAGAAGGGGCAAGAAGCACTGCCGACGAGGCATCGCCAATGTGAGCGGCAACGGCGGCGACCCCACGGCAAGCTGACCGCGACGGCCCCGAGCCCCGCCCCCCCGCCGAAGCTGGCAGTCCCAGGTGTGTCCCGAAAGCTCTCAAATGAGGACTGCAACCAACGTCCCCAAAGCTCTCAAACGAGAGCTGCAACCAACGTCCCCAAAGTGGTCACTAGTGGGAGCGGCAAGCGTGGCAGGCGGCGGGGGTCGCGGCGAGGCCGCCGCGGGCCGTCTCGCGCAGCGACGACGGGAGCGCGTGCCCCACCTCGCTCATGGCATGCACCACCTGGTCGAACGGCACCAGCCACTCGAGGCCCGACAGCGCGAGCTGCGCCGAGGAGAAGGCCGCGGCCACGCCGATGGCGTTTCGCGCGTGGCACGGCACCTCGACAAGGCCGCCCACCGGGTCGCACACGAGCCCGAGGAGGTTCGAGATCGCGAGCGAGCTCGCCGTGAGCGCCTGCTCGGGAGTTCCGCCGAGGAGCTGCGCGCACGCCGCGGCGGCCATCGCGGCCGCGCTGCCGACCTCGGCCTGGCAGCCGCCCTCGGCGCCCGCCACGCAGGCGCCCGTCTGGATGTTCAGCCCGATGGCCGCGGCGCAGTAGAGCGCCTCCATGACCTCGTCGTCGCTCGAGCCGAGCGCGTCGGCGAGCGCGAGGACGCACCCCGGGACCACGCCCGACGAACCGGCCGTCGGGGCCGCGACGATGACCCCCATGGCGGCGGAGCGCTCGAGCACCGCGAGGGCCCGAGCCACGGCGTCGGTCTGCACGGGGCCCATAAGGGAAGAGGCGAGCCGCGCCGAGGCGTCGGCGACCCCCTTGGCCTCCCCGCCGATGAAGCCCCCGAGCGAGCGCACCGGGTCCGCGATCGGCTCGCTCGTCTCTTGCCGCATAACGGCGAGCACGCGGCGCATCTCGCGCTCGGCGCGCTCGGGCCCGATGAGCATCTGCTCGCGGGTCCGCATCACCCCGCCGATGGAGAGTCCCAGCTCGGCGCACGCGTCGAGCATCTGCGCGCCGTCGTCGAAGAGCTCCTCGGCGGTCACGCCGGGGCCGACGACGGCGCCTGCGCCGGACAGCGAGATGAACGTCGCGTAGTCGACGTTCTCGAGCCCGCGGACCATGGCGAGCACGCCCTCGGCCGGCGACCCGTCGGTCTCGAACACCGTGTAGGCCTGCCCGCCGCGCTCCGTGCGATACGTGCGGCAGAACGCGATGTTCACGTGCGCGTACGCAAGCAGGTTCGCCAAGGCGGCGAGCACGCCCGGCACGTCCCGGTGAGAGACGAAGAGCGTCGAGTAGCGGCCCGTCACGCTCACGCCGACGCCGTTGATGCGGCTGATGCGGACCTTGCCGCCGCCCAGGCTCTCGCCGCGGACGGTCGCCGTGGCGCCCGAGTCGCTCTCCATCTCGATGTCGACGGTGTTCGGGTGCATGGTCGCGTCGTCGCCGCCGACGCTGAACTCGAACTCGAGCCCCGCCTCCCGCGCGAGCGCGAAGGCGTCGCGGATCCGCTCGTCGTCCGTGGAAAGGCCCAGGATGCCCGCCACGAGCGCGCGGTCGGTGCCGTGCCCGCGGTAGGTGTGGGCGAAGCTGTTCCACAAGGTGAACCGCACGCTGGTCACGGAGCCGTCGACCAGCGAGGCCGCGACCTGAGCGCAGCGAAGCGCGCCTGCGGTATGCGAGGAGGAAGGGCCGACCATGATCGGTCCCAGGACCTCGAACGCCGATGTCGTCGCCAGTGTCTGAGGCTTTCCCGCCATGAGTCTCTTCTCCCCCGCTCGAGCCCGCAAACCAATAAACAAGCATTATGGCATTCCGGAGCAAACAGACCGAAGCAAACAAAAAGCGCGCCCTCTTCCCGCCGAAGACCGCGGGAAGAGGGCGCGCCGGTCACATAAAGAGGCCCTTTACTCGGCTTGGGACTTCTGGGCCGCCTCGACGGCCGCGACCTTGGTGCGGTAGGCGGCGGCGATGATGTCGACGCAGCCCTGGCGCCCGAAGCGAGCGCGGTTGACGACCAGGTCCTTGTTGTCGTGCAGGCCGCAGTGCCCGTGAGAATAGCGCTCGTAGAAGAGCTCGCGGCCGCGCTGCATCTTCTTCACGAGCTTCTTGGCCTTCTTCTCGTCCCAGCCGCGCTTGCGGCGGACGATCTCCACGCGGGCGTCGAGGGGGGCCGTGACCAGGACCGCGATCTGGTTCGGGTTCTCGCGCAGGATGTAGTCGGAAAGACGCCCCTCGATGATGCAGGGCTTGCAGCCCAGCTCCTGGACGACCTCGACGACGTGCGCGAAGAGCTTGTCGCCGTTGGAGCGCGCGTCCATGCGGTCGGGCAGGAACGCGAAGAGCTCGGCGGCGCACTGCTCGTCGTAGGCGGCGGCGTCGGAGACCGAGGAGCCGGCACGCTCCGAGGCGCGGACCAGCAGCTCGTTGTCGTAGAACGGGATCCCGAGCTCGAGCGAGAGCATCTTGCCGATCTCGTGGCCCTCGGCGCCGAAGTCGCGGGCGATGGTGATGACGACGGGGTACGTCTCGGTATCCGGCGAGACGGAATCGGTGTCGATGGACATGGCGACCTCCTCAATACTTAGAACAAAGGCGGGCGGGTGTCTTCCACCTCGCCCGCCCCCACATTACTACGCCGCGGCGACCCTGCGCTGGTACGATCGGACAAGAAGCGAGATTCCGAAGTTGAGCGCGAAGTAGAGCAGGAAGACGAAGCCGTAGACGAGCAGGACGCCCTCGAGGCCCGTGGTCTTGGCCATGACGACGCGCGAGCAGTACATGAACTCCGCGACGTTGATGCCGGCCAGGTACGAGGAGTCCTTGATCACCGTCGTGCACTGCGAGAACAGCGCCGGGATGATCGTCTTGAAGGTCTGCGGCAGGATGATGAGCCACATGGTCTGGAAGAAGCCGAAGCCCTGGGACTGAGCAGCCTCGAACTGGCTCTTCGGGATCGAGTTGAAGCCTCCGCGGACGATCTCGGCCATGACCGCCGAGGTGAAGATCGTGAACGCGAGGACCGAGATCACGACGTCGTTGCCCTTGACGGTGAAGTAGATGAAGAGGATCCACAGAAGGTTCGGCGTGCAGCGGAAGAGCTCGATGTAGGCGCTCACCAGCAGGCTGAAGACCTTGAGCTTGCCCTTGCAGTACTGCTTGACCATGGCGAGCACGGTGCCGAAAAGAATCGAGAGGATGATCGCGAAGAACGAGACGATCAGGGTCTTGCCGAAGCCGCCGAGCATGAAGCCGACGTTGTCGGGGGTAAAGATGTCCATCGGCTACGCCTCCTCAGCGAGCTCGGGCGCGTCGGTGATGCCGGGGATGTCCTTGGCACGCGGGCGCAGCTTGGAACGCTTCTCGAGCCACTGGACGAGCAGCGCCAGCGGGAAGCAGATGATGAAGTACAGCACGCAGGCCATGATGTAGCCCTGCAGGTAGCCGTAGGTCGAGACGAAGTTGTCGGCGTTGTACATCAGGTCGCCGCCGGCGATCATGGCCAGGACCGAGGTGTTCTTGACGAGGTTCAGCGCCTGGTTGCACATCGGCGGCAGGATGATCTTGAACGTCTGCGGCAGGATGACGTAGACGTAGGCCTGGACACGGGTGAAGCCCTGCGAGAGCGCCGCCTCCATCTGGCCCTTGGGCACGGCCTCGATGCCGGTGCGGATGACCTCGGAGATGTAGGCCGCGTGGTAGAGGCCGACGCCGAGGGTGCCCAGCGCGAAGGCGCTCGTGCGGACGGGGTCCGCGGTGCCGAGAAGCGCCTGCAGGAGCTTCGGGCCGGCCATGTACATGAAGAAGACCTGCACCGGCAGCGGCGTGTTCTGGTAGAACTCGACGTAGACGCGGCTGATCCCGCGCAGGACGACATTACGAGTGGTGGAGAAGACGCCGAGGATCGTGCCGAGCACGATCGAGAGCGCCAGACCCGCGACGACGACCTGCAGCGTGAGGCCGAAGCCCGTCCACATCGTGTCCATCTCCGCGAAGGTCATCGACCATCGCATCGGGTCGAGAAGTCCGTCTAACATCTCTTTCCCTTCTAGTTACCGTAAACGTACAGGCCGCCCGGGCGAAGCGAAAACCCGGGCGACCGGACCGACCGCGCCTGGCGAAAGGCGGCGTTGCGCGCGACTTGCCGGGCGCGGTCCCGAGCATAAAGCCCTAGAGCAGGCCCCAGGTCTCGACCTCCTGGTCGATCCAGCCGTTGGAGACGACCTCGGTCACGACCTCCTCGGTCACCGCGGACAGGTCGCAGCCCTTCTTGGTCGCGATGCCGTACTCCTGGGCGCCGAACTCGATCTCGGGCTGCAGGAGCTCCTTGTCGTCGGTGGTGTAGGTCTTGAGGGTGGAGCGGTCCATGGCGAAGGCGTCGATCTGGCCGGCGTCGAGCGCGGAGTTGATGGACGGGTAGTCGGGGTACTCGTCGAACGTCGGGGTGGCCGAGACGCCCTGCTCCTCGAGCATCTTGGTGATGGCGTCCTTGGTCGTGGAGCCCTGGGAGACGCCGATGTGCTTGCCGTCGAGGTCGGCCATCGTGGACATGGAGCCCTTCTTGATGAGGATGCCGATGTGGTCGGTGCGGTAGGGATCGGTGAAGTCCCAGCTCTGCTTGCGCTCGTCGGTGATGGTGTAGGTGGCGCAGATGATGTCGAGCTGGTCGTTGTCGATGAGCGGGCCGCGGGTCTTGGGCGTGACGTCGGTGAACTCGACGAGGCCCTGGCTCTTCGCCTCGTCGTAGGAGACGTCGAAGATCTTCGCGGCGACCTGGTAGCACAGGTCGATCTCCATGCCCTCGTAGGTGTTGGTGGCGGTGTTCAGCATGCCGTAGCCGACGACGTCCTTCTTGACGCCGGCCTTGAGCTTGCCGCGGGACTTGATGGCGGCGACCTTGGAGTCGGAGGAGCTGTCGGAGCTGGAGGAGCCGCCGCAGCCGACGAGGCCGAGGCCGGCGACGGTCGCCGCGGAGGCGCCGAGGAGCTGCATGAACTGGCGACGAGACATAGAAGACATGGTGTTCCCCTTCCCTAGGGCTTATATGTGTCTATACGGCGGAGAGGCCGCCGGTGGAGCCGTGGCGTTAGTGCAGGATCTTGGAGAGGAACTCGCGGCAGCGCGGGTTCTCGGGGTTATCGAAGAAGTGGTCGGGCGTGCCCTCCTCGAGGATGCGGCCGTCCTCCATGAAGACGACGCGGTCGGCGACCTGGCGCGCGAAGCCCATCTCGTGGGTGACGCAGATCATCGTGATGTTCTCCTGGGCGAGCTCGATCATGACGTCGAGGACCTCCTGGACCATCTCGGGGTCGAGGGCGGAGGTGGGCTCGTCGAAGAGGATGATCGGCTGCTTGGTGCACAGGGCGCGGGCGATGGCCACGCGCTGCTGCTGGCCGCCGGAGAGGTTCTGCGGGTACTCGCCGGCCTTGTGGGCCATGCCGACGCGCTTGAGCGCGGCCATGGCGATCTGGTTGGCCTCTTCCTTGGACTTCTTCTGGAGCTTGATGG
>CAVJHQ010000052.1:0-16445 GCA_963649365.1 Alloprevotella sp. | reverse complement strand
TCATCGTGGTCGCGGCGCGCGGGCCCGGCTCGGAGCCGTCCTCGGGCTGGACGACGTGCCAGGTGTACTCGCCGTCGGAGTAGCCGCGGGTGCGCTCGCGGGCGCGGAAGGCCGGGCGCACGGAGTTGAAGACGACGCCCATGTCCTGCAGCCAGGCGATGGTGTCGCCGGACTTGAAGTAATAGTCGCGCACGAGGCGCGCGTCGACCTGGTAGTGGGTGTAGAACATGTGGCGGCGGAAGAGCTCGCCGGGGGTGACCTCGATCATGGAGGCCTTCTGGACGGGCGAGCCAGCGGCTGCCGGGCCCATGCCCATGTTGGCGGCGCCGCCCGTGTTGGACGCCTTCTCGAGGCAGATGACGCGGGCACCGTTCTCCGCGGCGGAGACGGCCGCGGCGAGGCCGGAGAGGCCGGCCGCGACGACGACGACGTCGGTTTCGAGCTGCTTCATGCGAATCCTCCTATTCCGGGGCGAGGCCCCGATTGCCATTCGATTTGCATGCCTTGCGACAACTAGAACTTTCTCGCGTAACACGCCCGCAATCTATGTGCGGTCGCACCGAGGATGCGCGGACACGGCGCGAGGGTTTGTGCAAACAGACCATGAGAAAAGGGCCGCCCCCGCTCAGCGGAAAGCGGCCCCTATGACCCTGGGCACGTGAGGTTGCTGCGGGGACCCCGCTTTGGCGGCGAGCGACGCGACGCGGCGACGGAGGCCGCGCCCCGGCAAGAGGCGCCCCGCTTCGGAGGCAGGTCCCCTACTTCTCGGGCTTGGTCACGGGGATGGCGTCCTTGTAGAAGTTGACGCGGTCCTTGTAGGCCTGGGTCTTCTTCATCTCGGCGAGCTTGCCCTCGTTCTCCTGGATGTCCTTGCCGTGGATCTCCTTGCCGGAGATGATGTCGTGGGCCTTGTGGAGGTCCTCCGGCCTATAGGTGACCTTGACCGCGCCGCCCTCGACGGAGAGCTCGCCCTCGAGGCCGCAGACGCAGCAGATGGCTCGGTTCTCGCCGGGGACGATGTAGAAGTCGTTGCAGTTGCAGTGGGGGCAGATGCCCTTCTCGCCCTGGTACTCGATGCCGTCGTAGGGGTGCTTGCCGCCGGCCAGGTTCTCCTTGATCTTGGACGCCGCCGCGGCGAGGTTGCGGCCGATCTCGGAGGCGCGCTCGATGAGGGCGTCGTCCATGAGGGCGGTCTTGGACCAGGGCACCCACTCGTTGTCGATGACCTGCCAGCTCGGGGTCATGGCCTGGAGCTGGTGCTCGGACTGGACGTGCGTGCCCCAGTCGGAGCCGCCGATGCCGATGTAGGAGACGGCCTTCGGGCTCATGATGACGGGATCCGGCACGACGACGCCCTTGGCGGCCGGCCCGCCCTCGGCCAGGCGGCCGTTGGCGATCTGAGTGGAGATGAAGTTGTTGCCGGTGTCCATGCGCGGCCCGAAGCGGTCCATGATCGTGTGGAAGAGGCCCGAGGCGCCGGTCTCGAAGATCGGGTCGACCATGACGACGCCGTCTGCGTTAAACATCTCGAAGGCGAGCCAGTCGAAGTCGTCCTTGTGGACGCACATGTTCTTGGTGCCGCTCATGAGCATCTTCACGCAGGTGATGCAACCGGTGCAGTGTTTGATGTCGAGGTCCATGGCACGGATGAACTCGACCTCGCAGCCGGCCTCCTTGGCGGCGAGCAGGACCGCCTTGCAGATGGTGTCGTTGTTGCCGTTCCTGGTGCCAAAAGACACTCCCACGATCTTGGGCATGAGACCCACTCCTCTCCGAGCGCTTGCGCGCCGCGTGTGTTGGCGACGCCCCCGCGCCGCACGTTGCTGAGCGGAAGATTAGGGCCAAACCCGTCGTGCAAACGCATAGGAAAGTGAACAAAGCGTTACACAAGGCTTGTGCAGTTTGACAAACGCGCAGGTAGAGGAGGTGGGCAATGACGAAGACGCTGGAACAAGGGATCGCGGCGGGGGCCTGGGGACGCGTTCCCCCGGGTACCGGCCCCAAGACGCGGAGGCGAGAAGCGCGCCCCGGATTCGCGCCGCGCAGCAACGCGCCGGCAATTCTCGCCCCGGATTCACGCCGCGCAGCAAGGTTGGCATTCAAAACGCCCCGAAAGCGCGCCGCCCAGCAACGTAACGTTACTGGGCGGCGCAATTCCGGGGCGCCTGAGGCCCGGCCGTTGCTGCGCGGCGCGGCTCCGGGGCGCCTGCGGCCCGGCCGTTGCTGCGCGGCGCGGTTCCAGGGCGCCTGCGGCCCGGCCGTTACTGGGCGGCGCGGTACCGGGGCGCGACGACCCCTTAGCGGCCCATGCCCTCCATGATGCTCGCGGAGAACGAGAGCGCAAGGCGGTCGTCGCCGTCCTTAAGGTCAATAAAGAACAGCTCACGCACCTTGTTCATGCGGTAGAAGTACGTGTTTCGGTGGACGTTCAGCGCGGAGGCGGCGTCGGCGGGGCTGCCGGGGTAGCGGACGCTCATGATCGCGGTCTGAAGATACGCGGTGCCGTGCTCCCGGTCGTAGTCGGCCATCGCCACCACGCGCTTGTCGAGGAGCATCTCGAGCTTGTCCGGCGTGGACGAGATGGAGGCGAGCGTGGCGAAGCGGTGCTCCCAGAAGAAGTACGACTTGCCGGGCTCGGGGTCGCGGAGGGACTCAGAGAGGTCGACGGCCTCGCGGAAGCGCCCCGGGCACATGGAGAGATCGCTGAAGGGCTCGCTCACGAAGGCGGAGAGCTCGTTGTTCGCGAGCATCGAGGAGAAGGCCTTGTTGGACTGGTGACGGCGGCGGGCGCGGGCGTAATCGTCGTACCCCGCGGTCTCGCTCCGGCCGATGGGCGCGAGCACGACCAGGCAGTTGTCCCGGGCGCACCAGAGGCTGTTGCGCAGGGCACGGCCGGCCATGGCGCCGATGCGGGCATGGTAGTCGCGGTCGGCGTTGCGCTGCCCCGTGACGACGACGATCACGTAGGAGCCCTCTGTGGGAAGGTTCGTGAGCAACAGCTGCGCGCGCATGGTCTGCTCGTTGACGAAGCCGCCCTCGACGAGGTCGTGGAGCACCGAGGAGCCCGACCCCACGCGCTCCCCCGCCGCGCCGAGCCGCTCGATCATCACGCCGGCAAGCAGCCCCGCGTAGTCGATGAGCTCCAGGTCAAAGCCCGAGATAGGCCGGTCGAGCTCGAGCACGTCGTAGCGGCCCATCTCGAGATGGTGATAGTAGATGATCGAGGTGACCCAATGGCGCCCGTAGCGCTCGGTCGCGCTCATGATCGAGTGGCGCGCGCGGCGCACGGCGGCGAGGGTGCCGTCGCCCTCCAACTCGGAGTTGACCTCCTCGGAGAGATAGCCGCGCGAGAGCACCTCCTGCACGTCCGGCGCGTCGTCAGGGAACTCTCCGGCCGTGGCGAGCAGGCGGTTGTCGGCGTTGGTGATGATGACGGGGTTGCCCAGCACCGCAGAAGACCGCTTGGCGAACTGCCCGAGGTCGTAGCTCGAGAGGAACGCGTCGAACATCCGGTCGCGGCGCAGCTCGAGCACCGCCGCCTTGGCGGGCAGGTCGAGGAACGCCGCGCGGAAGTCGTCGTAGCTCTGGTTCGCGGCCACGACGACGAAGTCGCCCCCGACGCGCAGTCCCTCCGGGATTTCCTTGCCGGCGAGCACCAGCATGATGTGTCGGTCCCTCGGCTTGGCATGCCCGTCCTGGAAGTCCGAGAGGCGCGCCATGCGCAGCAGCCTCGCCTCGGGCGGGACGTTCGTCCCGTACTCGGGGGTGAGCAGGACGTCCTCGTCCAGGAGCTCCTCTTTGCCCACGCGCCAATCCGAGCAGGCGAGCTCGTTCAGAACGGTCCGTAGTTTCATGCATCCCCCTCAAGGTCTTCCTGGCGTCGCGACAAGCGCGCGGCACAAACAATAATACGCGCGCGTTGTGCGATTGCACATGGGTGTGTTCACGGGTACCGCTCACCGGCCTTGCCCGCCCCCAAACTTTGTCACCTAGTCCAATGACCGGAAACGCCCGAAACACCACACTAATCCTCGATGGTTCCGCGCTCGGCCCGCCACAAGGCCAAGGCGCGGATAGACAAAACCCGAGAGGAGTTTTGAATGGCCGAGCAAGAGTACAACGGCATCTACAAGACGATGACGTTCGGCAGGAACAAGGAGGAGTTCGAGGTCCCCTTCGCCAAGGGCAACCCGGGCAAGACCCGCGAGGAGCTCGACGAGCTCAAGCAGAAGCTGCGCGACGACCCCGACGCCGGCGACGCCGAGATGGTCGCCACCATGGGCTTCTGCGCCAAGTACAACCCGCACACCTACATGACCGACATCCCCAACGTCATGTGCGAGCGCGACGTCGCCTGCGTCCTGCGCGACGGCACCACCATCTACGCCGACATCTACCGCCCGGCCAACACCACCGAGAAGGTCCCGGTCATCTGCGTCTTCGCCCCCTTCGGCAAGAACCCCTCCGAGGGCATGGACTCCTGGCAGCTCATGGGCGTCCCGCCCAAGACCGTCTCGTCCTACGCCAAGTTCGAGGCCCCCGACCCCGGCTACTGGTGCCACTACGGCTACGCCGTGGCCAACGTCGACCCGCGCGGCGTCGGCAACTCCGAGGGCGACGTCTACCTCTGGGGTTCCCAGGACGCCCAGGACGGCTACGACTTCATCGAGTGGGTCACCGCCCAGGAGTGGTGCAACGGCCGCGCCACGATGATCGGCAACTCCGGCGTCTGCATGGCCCACTGGCGCATCGCCGCGACCCGTCCGCCCCACCTCGCCTGCCTCGCGGCCTGGGAAGGCCAGGGCGACCTCTACCGCGAGTCCTACTTCTGCGGCGGCATCCCCAACCCCGACTACGAGACCCACATCATCCAGGCGCTCGCCGTCAACAACTACATCGAGGACACCCCGGCGATGGTCGCCAAGTATCCCCTGATGAACGCCTATTACAAGGACAAGATCGTCGACTGGAACAAGATCCGCATCCCGACGTACGTGACCGCCGGCTGGGTCCACCACCACCTGCGCGGCGCCTTCGAGGGCTTCCGCCGCATCCGCACCCCCAAGAAGTGGATGCGCGCCCACCGCGACTTCGAGTGGCCCGACACCTATACCCCGGCCAACATGGAGGACGTGCGCAAGTTCTTCGACCGCTACTGCAAGGAGATCCACAACGGCTGGGAGATGACCCCGCGCGTGCGCCTCGACGTCATGGACGGCTATGACTACGACTACGCCTCCCGCCGCGCCGAGGAGACCTTCCCGCTCAAGCGCACCCAATACAAGAAGCTCTACCTGGATGCCGCCAACGGCGAGGCCGGCTTCGATGAGTACCCGAACGACGCCGAGGTCAGCTACGACCCCAAGACCGAGTCCACGACCTTCACCTACCAGTTCACCGAGGACACCGAGATCACCGGCTTCATGAAGCTGCACCTCGAGGTGGAGTGCCGCGGCTACGACAACATGGACCTCTTCCCCTGGGTCATCAAGCTCGACAAGGACGGCAACTACGTGCCCATCCGCGTCATGGGCGCCCCCTTCCGCGGCGCGTGGGGCTTCCTGCGCTGCTCGCACCGCGACCTCGACCCGCAGTACGCCTCCGACTTCCAGCCCGTGCACAGCCACGAGAAGGAGGAGCGCATGCAGCCCGGCGAGATCGTGCCCGTGGACGTCGAGATGTACCCGCACTCCCGCTTCTGGCACAAGGGCGAGAAGATCCAGGTGGTCGTGGCCGGCCGCTTCGTCAAGACCGAGTGGTTCCACGACAACGACATGAACCACAAGACCGACAACGGCGACGGCATCCACGTCATCCACACCGGCGGCTCTCACCAGTCCTACCTGCAGATCCCGGTCGTCCCGCCCAAGTACCAGGTCGGCGACTACATCTGGCACGGCGACGAGAACAAGTAGACGCGCCCTCGATCGGCACCCCGGCGAGAGGGCACTGTCCCTCTCGCCACGCAAGCAGCAGCATTAGAAACAAGCCCGAGGTCAAGCCCCCGGGCGCAGAAAAAGGAGAGAAACATGAACGACTTCCAGCTCGAGGTTATCGACATCCTCAAGGACAAGGCCGCCGACCTCTTCGGCTCCGACCCCGACACCCTCGGCCCCGACACCAAGTTCGTCGACGACCTGCACTGCAAGAGCGTCAACATCGTGCAGTTCGCCTCCGCCCTCGAGGACGAGTACGAGGTCGAGGTCCCCTACATGCAGCTCAACAAGTGCGTGACCTTCGCCGACGCCGCCAAGTTCGTGGACGACGCCCTGTCCATGTAGTTCTCCCCACGGGGCCCGGGGCAGCGTGCCCTCGGGCCCCTTTTATATAGAAAGGACCCGCAATGACGCTTATCGAGAAGCTCACCGAGGACGCCAAGGCCTGTGAGAAGAAGGCCCGCGTCGCCCTGCCCGAGTGCGAGGCCGCAAAGACCCTCCAGGCCGCGCGCCGCGTGCTCGACGACGGCATCGGCACCCCGGTGCTCGTCTCCCCCGCCGACGTCATCAACGCCACCGCCGAGGAGGCCGGGGTCTCGCTCGAGGGCATGGAGATCGTGGACACCTCCGACGCCGAGGCGCTCGAGGCGCTGGCAACCCGCTTCATGGACGGCGGCAAGCCCCGCATGCTCTCGGCCAAGGGCATCCGCCGCAAGCTCAAGAACCCGATGTGGTGGGCCATGGTCATGGAAGAGCTCGGCGACGTGGACTGCACCTTCTGCGGCCACGTGAACACCACCGGCGACGTGCTCATGACCGCCCAGATGACCATCGGCCTGGCCGAGGGCGTCGACGTCCCCTCCATCCTCGCGCTCGTCGAGACCCCCGGCTTCGAGGGCCCCGAGGGCGGCGTGATCTGTTTCACCGACTGCGGGCTCAACCCCGAGCCCAACGCCTCTGAGCTGGCCTCCATCGCCATCTC
The DNA here is from genome assembly GCA_963649365.1 of Alloprevotella sp. GTDB lineage: Bacteria > Actinomycetota > Coriobacteriia > Coriobacteriales > Atopobiaceae > Paratractidigestivibacter. The sequence goes on along the minus strand of CAVJHQ010000052.1, from coordinate 9,527 downwards.
GGCCGCCGACGGCGTCAAGGCCATCATGGGTTGGGAGCCGCGCGTGGGCTTCCTCTCGTTCTCGACCAAGGGCTCCGGCGCGGGCGAGAGCGTGAACCGCGTGAACGAGGCCATCGGGCTCGTCCACGAGCGTCGCCCGGACATCGCCGCCGACGGCGAGTTCCAGCTCGACGCCGCCATCGACGCCGCCGTGGCCGCAAAGAAGGTCGGCGAGGGCTCCGAGGTCGCCGGCCGCTGCAACGTGCTCGTCTTCCCGGACCTCAACGCGGCCAACATCGCCGTCAAGCTGATCCAGCGCTTTGCCAAGGGCGCCGCCTACGGCCACACGCTCAACGGCTTCGCCAAGCCCGTCGCCGACTCGAGCCGCGGCGCCACCGTCGACGAGATCGTCGGCGACATCGCGATGCTCGTGCTCTCCGCCCGCTAAACCTCCGAGGCGGCAAGAAGGGACCTGGCGCGGCGTCAACCGGCGTCTTCGCGCCTGCGCACGCCGCCCTCGGGCTCTCGCCCCCGCGCCCTTCTCGCCGCCCGAACCGCCCAGAAAGGACAACCATGGCCTACAAGATCCTCACCCTCTCGCCGGGCTCCACCTCCACTAAGGTCGCCGTCTTCGAGGGCACCGAGGCGCTCTTCCGCCTGAACGTGACCCACCCCGCCGACGAGCTCAAGCAGTTCGACATGGCCGCCGACCAGTTCGAGTACCGCAAGAAGACCATCCTCGCCGCCCTCGACGAGCAGGGCATCAAGCTCGAGGACATCGACGCCTTCTCCGGCTACTGCGGCGCCATGGGCCCGACCATCGGCGGCACCTTCGCCATCGACCAGACCGTCTGCGACCACGTCATGAACGCCGGCGTGAACCACCCCGCCATCCTCGGCGCGCCGTTGCTCTACGCCTTCGCCCAGGAGGTCGGGCGCCCCGCCTACGCCGTCAACCAGCCCGACACCGACGAGCTTGCCGACGTCGCGCGCATCACCGGCTGGCCCGGCGTCTACCGCAAGAGCCATGTGCACTGCCTGAACCAGAAGGAGTGCGCCATCCGCTGCGCCGCGGAGGTCGGCTGCACCTACGAGGAGGGCAACTTCATCGTCGCGCACGTCGGCGGCGGCCTCTCCGTCGCGTGCCACGAGCACGGCCGCATGGTCGACACCAACGACGTCCTCGAGGGCGCCGGCCCCTTCGCGCCGAACCGCTGCGGCGACGTCCCCGCCAAGCCGGTCGTGAAGATGGCCTTCGCCGAGGGCGCCGACAAGAAGGCCATGGACGGCGTGGTCGGCAAGACCGGCGGCCTTGTCGGGCTTCTCGGCACCGACGACGCGCGCCGGATCATCGAGCGCATCGAGGCCGGCGACACGTGGGCCGAGGTCGTCTACGACGCCATGGCCTACCAGGTCGCCAAGTACATCGCCGGCTTCGCGGCCGTCCTCAAGGGCAAGGTCGACGGCATCGTGCTCACCGGCGGCGTCTCCCACGACCCGCGCTTCGTCTCCTACGTGACCGAGCGCGTCGAGTGGATCGCCCCCGTCCACGTCTACGCCGGCGACTTCGAGATGGACGCCCTGGCCGCGGGCGCAATCCGGGCCCTCGACGGCGAGGAGAAGGTCATGACGTTCACCGGCGAGCCCAGCTGGAAGGGCTTCACCATGGACGGCGCGATCGCGGACGTGGAGGCGTAAGGCGTGAGCTTTTCCGACACAGCGCTCCAGATGGTGGTGCTCGCCATCCCCATCCTCATCGGCTACATCGCCCACAAGCTCGGCTTCATGGGCGGCGACTTCGACAAGAAGCTCTCCGGGCTCGTGGTCAACGTGACCCTGCCGGCGATGATCGTCGCCTCGGTCTGCGCGCGCGACCTGCCCGCCGCCGGCGACATCGCCCAGCTGCTCGCGTTCTCGCTGCTCGGCTACGTCGTCGCGACGCTCGTGGCCCTCGTGGTACCGCGCCTCATCGGCGCCGAGAAGCAGGCCCGCGGCGTCTACAGCTTCATCGTGGCGTACGGGAACGTGGGCCTCATCGGCTTCCCCGTGCTCTCCGCGGTCCTCGGCGGCGACGCGGTGCTCTACGCCGCCATCGCGAACATCCCGTGGAACCTCTTCGTGTTCAGCGTGGGCATGATCCTCATCTCCGGCATGCCTGAGGGCGGCGCGGGCGAGGTCGCGAGGTCCTGCGCCAGGCAGCTCCTCTCCCCCGTGCTCATCGCGAGCGTCGTCGTGCTCGTGCTGGTGCTGCTGGGCGTGAACGACCTCGGCATCCTCGGCGACGGCCTCACGACCTGCGGCCAGTTCACCACACCGGCGGCCCTGCTCATCTCGGGCTCGTCTCTTGCCAACTACTCGGCGCGCGAGATGGTCAACAACTGGCGCGCCTACGTGGCCGTGGCCTTCCGCCTCGTCGGCGTCCCCGTTGTCCTGTGGCTCCTCATGCGCGGGCTTATCACGAACCGGTTCGTGCTCGGCATCGTCGTGCTGGGCCAGGCCATGCCCGTGGCCACCAACGGCATCCTCTACTGCCTCATGTACGGCAAGGACGCCAAGCCGATGACGCAGGGCACGTTCATCTCGATCGTTGCCTCGATCCTCACGATCCCGCTGATCGCGATGCTCGTCATGGCGTAAGGCGGCCGCCCTAATAACAGCGCGCGCAGCAACGAGGGGCCGCTCGGCGCCCTGAAATCGACGCGCGCAGCAACGCGGGGCTTCTCGGTGCCCTGGAATCGACGTGCGCAGTAACGAGGCCGGCCATTGCGCCCCAAACTCAACGCGCCCAGTAACGAGAAAGGCCATTGCGCCCCAAACTCATCGCGCCCAGTAACGAGCGGTTACTGGGCGCGACGTTTCCGGGGCGCCCGTGACTCCTGCGTTACTGGGCGCGACGTTTCCGGGGCGCCCGCGGCGCTCGCGTTGCTGGGCGAGTCGTTTTTGGGGCGCCGGCGACGCCAGCGTTACTGGGCGCGTTAGTTCCGGGCCCCCATAGCGATCTGGTTACTGGGCACGACGTTTCCGGGGCGCCCGCGGCGCCGTCGCTAGCGCCGAGACCGTCGCTTAAGCGGCAAACCCGGCGTGATGACGGCGCGGAAGTCGCAGGAATCGACGTCGGACACGCCGTTGGGGACGAGGTGCAGCGTCCCCTCCCAATCGGGGATGAAACCGTGGTGCCAGGCATAGCCGCGGTCCCCCTCGGCAAAGTCTGCGGCGGCGAGAAACCCGGCGAGGTCGGCATGGGTGAAGTCGTGGCGATGGTGCCCCGTCCAGAATCGCTCGAAAGGCAGTCCGTCCATCTTTCGCAGCGTCTCTTTCCATGCCGAAAGCGACAGGCTCTCGGGAAAGCACAGGCACGCGATGGGCGTGACCGCGTCTCCTGAGAAGAGAATGCCGAGCTCGCGGCAAAGATACCCGACGCAACCGGCCGTGTGCCCGGGAAGCTCGACCACCTCGAGCGCGCGGCCCCCGAGGTCGATGACGTCGCCCTCCCCCACCGTGCGAACCCGTGGCCTCGATCCGTCGCGCGGCCCGAAGGCGTCTTCCGCCGTCGCGGCGCCTTCGGCGAGCGCATGCTCCCACATAAATCCGCCGTAGGCCTCGCAAACATCCCAGCAGCCGGCGTCCGCCTCGTGAATCCGCACCTCGTCGAACCAGTAGGCGCCGCCAACATGGTCGACGTGCCGGTGGGTCAACATGACGCGCACGGGCTTCTCGCCGATAAGGCCGTGGACGAGGTGCGCCAGGTCGCCGAGGCCGGCCATCGTGTCGATAAGCGCCGCCTCGCGCTCGCCCTCAACGAGGTAGCACAGGTCGCCCAAGCCGTCCCCGATACGCCAGAGCCCCTCGCCCATCTCCTCGACCTCAAAGAGCCCGTGCCCCATGTACGCCTCCCATCTGGGCCTGCGATAGGAGCGAACCATTTCGCAGACCCCGGCGTCCCGCAAAGAAAAGACCCGCCCACGCGCGCGTAGGCAGGTCTACCAGGCGTTTATTGCCCTTAAGTTTAGTGCATGTCGGGGGCGGCGGGAGCCGGGTCGTGGCAAACGGAGCGTGCCCAGCCTTCGCAGGCGGGGGCCCAGAAGAGCGAGACGACGAAGCCCACGAGCCAGCACTGGATGATGGAGCTCGCCCACGCGGCCGGGAAGGCGGCGATAGGGGCGCCGTTGAAGACACAGGCGTTCAGGTAGGTGAGGATCACGGAGTTGAACGCTACGTAGACCGTGTTGACCACGAGGTTCAGCGCCGCGCCGAACTTCAGGCCGTCGGCGGGCGTGAGGCCGCGGCCCATGGCGAATCCGAAGCCCCACTTCTCTGACGGGATGAACATGCCGATGAAGAACGAGACGGCGTAGGCGATGAGCGCGTTCTTGAGGGTCGAGCCGATGACCGCCGGCACGAACGCCTCGGCCGGGACCCCCGCCTGGCCGATCGCGATGTAGCTCGCCACGGCCGAGATGGCGATGGCGATCATGATGTTGGTCAGGAGCACCTTTACGAGCTTGGTCTTGGGCTGCATAGGCATGGTACCGATCCTTTCTTGCTTCCTCTCCATAAACAAAAACGCTATGAACAGGTTATGGAGATACCAGCTCAGAACCCATATAGCCATGCACTAAAGTACGGCAGCATTCAAATCAATCCTTGTGCGAATGAACAAGCGGTCCCGACGCCTCTCGCGCCAGGACCGCCATAAGATCGGCAAAGAGGCGCCGTCTTTAGCGCAGCTCGAAAGACTCCGACCCAACGATACGCAGGTCGCAGGCGTAGTAGGCGGCCAACGCCGCCACGCCAAGCTCAACGTCTCGGGCACCCATGGTCTCGAAGCACGAGTGCATGGCGAGCTGCGGCAGGCCCACGTCGACGCCGTGCATGCTCACCTGGATGTTCGAGAGGTTCCCGAGCGTGCCGCCGCCCGCCATGTCCGAGCGGTTGGAGAACGTCTGGTGCGGCACGCCCGCCGCGTCGAGCACGGCCACAAGGGCGGCGCGGCCGAAGGCGTCGGAGCAGTAGTGCTGGTTAGCCGCCTCCTTGATCGCGATCCCGCGGTTCAGCCAGCAGCGATTGGCCTCGTCGTGCTTCTCGGGGTGGTTGGGGTGGCACGCATGGGCGTTGTCGCAGCTCACCATGAAGGAGCCGGCGACGGCGCGACGGTACTCCTCGTCCGTCTTGCCGAGGGCGGCGTTCACGCGCACAAGGACGTCCTTGAGGAAGGTGGACATGGCGCCTTGCTTGGTGTTGCTGCCGACCTCCTCGTTGTCGAAGCAGGCATATACGTTGACCTGGTGCTCGTTTGTCCCCGCGGCAAGAAAACCCTCGAGCGCGGCGTAGGCGCAGGCAAGGTCGTCGAGCTTCGGCGCGCCGATGAACTCGCCGGCGGCTCCCCACACCCTCGCCGGCTGGCGGTTGTAGACGAAGAGGTCGCGCGCGAGCACGTCCGTGGCAGCCACGCCCAGGTCGTCGGCCACCATCTGGTCGAAGGAGCCGGCGTTAAGGTCCCCTGCCGAGAAGAGCGCCACGAGGTCTTTCGCGCGGTTGAGCTCAAGCTTGCTGTTCATCTCGCGGTCGAGGTGGATGGCCACGCTGGGAATAAGCGCCACGTCGCGGCCCGTGTCGTAGAGGCGGCTCGCCACGCGTGAGCCCTGGCGGACGAGCACGCGGCCGGCGACGCCGAGCGGGCGGTCGAGCCAGGTGTGGTCGATCATGCCGCCGTAGGCCTCGACATCAAGCCGCAGGTAATCGGCAGGCCCCTCGAGCTCGGCCGTAGGCTTGACCTTGAAAACGGGCGAGTCCCCGTGCGCGGCCGCGACCTGGAAGTGATAGTCGTCGAGCTTCTCGCCGACCTGGAACGCGATGACGCTCGAGCCGTTGCGGGTCACGTAGTAGCGCCCGCCGGGCGCGATTTCCCAGGCGTCGCCCTCCGGAAGGCACGCGAAACCCGCCGCCTCGAGCCTCCGCGAGAGCTCGGACGTCGTATGGAACATGGAGGGACATGCGTCGATGAAGTCGCAGAGCGCGCGGGCGTGGTCGATATTCGCCATAGGGATTGCCTCGATCTGGAAATCGGATACTCAAATTCGACAAGAGTCTAGCACCGGGGCCGACCGCCTCGCGTCCGTCGTAAGATAGAACGCGTTTGAGCGAGCTCACGAGAAAGGAGACGGCCATGTGCGAGCTCTTCGCCGTCAACGCGGCCCGGCCCGTCGAGGTCGCCCCCTATCTTCAGGAGTTCTTCTCTCACAGCAAGAAGCACAAGGACGGCTGGGGCATCACGTGGCGCCTCGGCTCCACGCTCGCCGACGACGTCGCCGCCGGCGCGACCGAGGTCGACGAGGAAGACACACGCGTCTTCCTCCACCGCGAGCCCGTGCCTGCCTGGACCTCGCGCTACATCCCCGAGCTCCTCGCCCGCGGGCTCTCTTCCGCGCGGATGCAGGCGCACATCCGCCTCTCCACCTGCGGAAACACCGTTCGCGAGAACTGCCATCCGTTCTACGGCACCGACGTCTCCGGCCGCGAGTGGACGCTCATCCACAACGGCATCCTCTTCAACGAGGAGCTTCTTGCCACCTACGACCTCAAGGAGGCCGGGCAGACCGACTCGGAACGCGCGCTCCTCTTCCTGCTCGACGTCGTTGACGAGGCGGCGGTTCGCTCGGGCGGCAGGCTCGACTTCGCGACGCGCTTCCAGGCGCTCTCCGGCGCGGTGTCCCAGATCAGCAACCTCAACCGCCTGAACCTGATCATCGACGACGGCGAGTACACCTACGTGCACACGAACACGAACGTGGACACGCTGCACTTCAGGCAGGTGGGCGACGACGCCATCGTCTTCTCCACGCAGCCCCTCGGCGGCGAGCCCGAGTCCGGTCTTTGGCACCCGGTCCCGAAGAACCGCCTCATCGCCTACAAAGACGGGCGCCTCGTGCGCACGTCCACCCCGCACGGCTACGTCTTCTGCGAGGCCATCCTCGACCTGCGCCGCAAGTTCGGCGACGACTGGCAGCGCGTGCTCGGCTAGGCAAACGACAGCTCGGAATCATCCTGAGCCAGATCGGGAGCTGTCTCTGGGCGGTTGCCAGGTTGCTCCCCCCTATTCAGCCCTCATCGCCTCTTGCCAAGCCTGCACAGCTGGGAGACGGAGGAAATCAGCCTTACAGGGCAGGCCGAGCTTCGCGTAGGCTCTCTGCCTATGGCTTCCGACCGTGGATGCGCTCACGCCCATCAACGGGGCCGCTTCCTGCGCGGTCATGCCGAGCACGACCGAGTGAACGGCCTGCGCCTCCCTCTCGGAAAGCTTTGCGCAAACCAGAAGATGCTCGAAAGCATACGGCCCTCTAGGAATCCTGTTCTGCTCAGCCATTACCCGCCTCTGAATCGACGTAACGTCCGAGGCACACCCCTAGAATCGATTCAAATGACCAACCACAGGGGAATGCCCAGAGAACACGCAGTCAAGTATAAATATACCCCCCGGTGTAAGCAGAGTGGACCGACGAGGGGCATGGCCAATGGCGCGGAATCGGCCGAGCACCAATCCGCCCAGCGAACACCTGCAGAAGCACGGTCGCAATAACAGGTCCTCAATGTCGAGCTAACTAACTACGCTTTGCGAACAGAGCTAAAAGACAATTCTGAGCACCTGGAAAATCAAGTAGCAAATGAAGATAATGACGCCCAGAAAGACGATGATGTCGAGGATGGCGCGGAGGAAACCGCCGCAGCCGCCGAGGGGTCTGGAGCCGCCCTTGTCCCTCGAGGCCTCGTCGAGATAGGCCAAGGTCCAGAAGTTGGGCTTGTACCAGCTGCTCTTCTTGCTCATCGAGGCATCGTCCTCGCTTCCTGACGAAGAAAGCCCCTGCCCCGTCGCGGGTGCAGGGGCCCTCGGTAAATTGCTTGCTCGGCTTAGATGGCCACGATGTTGACCAGGCGGCCCTTGATCACGATGACCTTCTTGATCTGCTTGCCGGCGAGCTGGTCGGCCACGGCGGCCTTGGCGGCCTCGGCCACGGCGTCGTCGTCGGCGTCCGCGGCGACGGTCACGCGGCCGCGGACCTTGCCCTTGATCTGGACGGCGATCTCGACCTCGTCGGACTTTGCGAGCTCGGCGTCGAACTCGGGCCACGGCTCGTTGTAGACGGAGCCCTCGAGGTGCAGGGCCTCGTGGTAGAGCTCCTCGGCCCAGTGCGGGCAGATCGGGGCGAGCATGGCCACGATGTCGAGGGCGGCCAGATAGTCGAGGGCGGCGTCGCGCTCGTCGGAGACGACGTACTTGGAGGCCGCGTTGACGATCTCCATCACGGCCGAGATGGCGGTGTTGAACTGGCCGCGATCGAAGTCGGCGGTGCACTTGACGCCCATGCCGTGGATCGTGCGGAAGAGCTCGGCCGCGGTGCCCTTGAGGGACTTGGCGTCGACCGTGCCCTTCTCGGCGCCGCAGGAGAGCTGCCAGACGATGTTCCAGGCGCGCTTAATGAAGCGGTTCGCGCCGGCGACGGCCTTGGGGTCCCAGTCGAAGTCCTTCTCGGGCGGGGCGATGAAGAGGATCGCGAGTCGCATGGTGTCGGCGCCGTAGGGCTCGATGACGCTCGACGGCGGCACGACGTTGCCCTTGGACTTGGACATGACGTCGCCGTTCTCGTCCTTGACCATGCCCTGGCAGAGCAGGTTGGTAAAGGGCTCGTCGACGTCGACCATGCCGAGGTCGCGCAGGACCTTGGTCCAGAAGCGGCTGTAGAGCAGGTGCAGGATGGCGTGCTCGATGCCGCCGATGTAGTTGTCCACCGGCATCCAGCGGTCCACGGCCTCCTTGGAGAAGGGCAGCTCCTCGTTGTGGGGGTCGGTGTAGCGCAGGTAGTACCAGGAGGAGCAGGTGAAGGTGTCCATCGTGTCCGTGATGCGGCGGGCCGGCTTGCCGCACTTGGGGCAGGTCGTCTCGTAGAACGGCGCGTACTCGGCGAGCGTCTCGCCGGCGCCGAGGTCGAGGTTCTCGGGCAGGGTGACGGGCAGCTGGTCGTAGGGCACGGGCACGTCGCCGCAGCAGTCGCAGTGGATCATCGGGATGGGGTTGCCCCAGTAGCGCTGGCGGGAGATGAGCCAGTCGCGCAGGCGGAACTGGACCTTCTCACGGCCGAGGCCGCGCTCGGAGAGCCAGCCGATGATGGCGTCGACGGCCTCGGAGTGCTTGCCGCCCTTGAGGCCGGTGAACTCGCCGGACTGCACGAGGTAGCCCTCGGCGACCATCGCGCGATCCCAGTCGACGGAGGTGACGCGAAGCTCGCGCTCGTCCTTGAGGTCCTCGTAGAGCGGGTCGTCCTTCTCGCAGATGATCGGGGCGATCTCCAGGCCGTACTTCTTGGCGAAGTCGAAGTCGCGCTGGTCGCCGCAGGGGACGCCCATGACGGCGCCGGTGCCGTAGTCCATGAGGACGTAGTCGGCGACCCAGATCGGGGCCGGGCGGCCGTTGATGGGGTTGATCACGTAGCGGCCGGTGAAGACGCCGTGCTTCTCGCGCTCGGAGCCCTGGCGGTCGACGTTGGAGACCTGCT
>CAVJHQ010000051.1:0-16492 GCA_963649365.1 Alloprevotella sp. | reverse complement strand
GCGATAGACGCCCGCCCCGAGGATATCGGCGCCTACACGGACCTCATGGCCCTTCTCCGCGACAAGCAGGTGAAGAGCCTTTCCGAGCACGCCGACCTCCTTGAGGCCAGGCGCGTCGTGTCCCGCGCGATAAACGGCGGCTGGGCCGACGCCTCGGGCCTTGAGTTCCTGGGCCACGCCCTGCGCGACGCCCTCACGTGGGACGGGCGCTTCGATTTCGACGCCTTCGCCCAGGCCATGGAGTTCGACCGCGACCCCGCGAGCAGGCTGTGGCTCCCCAGGCGAAAGCAGCTCTGGCGGCTCTACAAGGAGATACAGTGGTTCGAGACCGACCCGTCGGCGGAGTTCCTGTCCGTCTCCATGCCTCCCCGCACGGGCAAATCGTCGAACTGCTCGATGGCGATGTGCTGGCACCTCGGGCGCGACCCTCAGCACGCCAACCTCATGGTGGGCCATTCCGACCAGCTGTCGCAGCACTTCTACGAGCAGTGCCTTCAGTTCGTCTCCGACCCCATGTACCGCTTCAACGAGATATTCCCCGACTCCCCGCTGGTCTACAAGTCGGCCCTCAACGAGTCCTTCTCCCTGCGCAAGCGCGGGGCCTACGACTCGTGCACGTGCCGCTCCATCTCCGGCACCCTCACGGGCGCCGTCGAGGTCGGCGAGGGCGGCTGGCTCTACGCGGACGACCTCGTCAAGGACCTTGAGGAGGCCATGTCGCCGAGGCGACTCCAAAGCAAGTGGGAGGCCTACATCAACCAGTGCTACGACCGCCGCAAGACCGGGGCGAAGCAGCTGATGGTGGGCACCCGCTGGGACGTCCACGACCCCATCGGGCGCATGGTGGACCTCCACGTCGGCGAGCCGGGGTTCCACGTCCTCACGATACCCGCCCTCGACCCCAAGACGGGCGAGAGCAACTTCGACTACCTCTACGGGGTGGGCTTCGACCGCAAGTACTACGTGGACATGCGCCGCACGACCGACGAGGCGACCTACGCCGCCAAGTACGACGGCGACCCCATCGTGCGCCAGGGACAGCTCTACAACCCCGACGCCCTTGAGCGTTACATGTCCCTGCCCGACGGCGAGCCGTCGCGCGTCGTCGCCGTGGTGGACACCAAGGGTGCGGGCGAGGACTACTGCGCCATGCCGATAGCCGCCAAGTGGGACGCCTCGCCGAAGTGGTACGTCGTCGACTTCCTCTGCGACAACTCCGTGCCCAAGGTCGTGAACCAGCGCGTAGCGCAGGCCATCAGGGACAACGGCGTGCAGCAGGTGCGCTTCGAGTCCAACGCGGCCGGAGGCACCGTGGCCGAGGACGTCGACTCCATGCTCAAGGAGATGGGGCACCTCTGCGCGGTGCAGAAGAAGTACACCATGAGCAACAAGGAGACCCGTATCCTGGCCTCCTCCCCGTGGGTCATCGACAACCTCGTCTTCAGGGACCCCTCCCTCTACGCCCCCTCCTCCGACTACGCCGTCGCCATGCGGCAGCTGACCAACTACGTCCTGGACGGCAAGAACCCGCACGACGACGCGCCCGACGCGCTCTCCATGCTGGCGGACCTGCTCAGCCACTCCGTCAGGGCCAAGGCGAGGGCTGTGAAGCGGCCATTCTAAATCCCGCACGAGGGTCCTTGAAACCCGTTGCAAAATCCGCAAGTGGGGGCGCAACCCCATCGCGGCGTGCCGGGCGGGACCTTCCGCCTCCTCCGGCCTCGCCCGGCATAACGCGGATTTGGAGGGCAGATTGTCCGAGTCGATAACCATAGAGGACGTCCCGACCGTCTATCACGGCCGCTCGCGCGTGCTCTGCACGCCCGGCCCCATCACAGCCGAGAACGTGCGAGAGCTTATCGACCGCTCCCTGCTGACCCACTCCACGAACGCCGCTGCGATAGACTACCTCCACCGATACTTCCTCGGCTACCAGCCCGTGCTGTCACGCGTGAAGTCGGTGCGCGAGGAAATCAACAACAAGGTCGTGGAGAACCGCGCCTACCAGATTTGCAAGGACCGCGCCGACGCGCTGGCCGGGGAGCCCATCGCCTACTCCGCGCACGGCGCGTCGCGCGACTGCGAGGGCGCCGACGACCTGGTGGACGAGCTTTCCCACAAGGTGCAGGCTCTGAACGACTACTGCGACATGGCCGACAAGCACGCCTGCGACATTGAGCTGGTCCAATGGCTCTGTGAGTGCGGCGTGGCCTATCGCCTCGTCCTGCCGACTCGCGCCGTCGAGGGCGGGGACGGGGCGCCTTTCATGATGGCGTCCCTCGACCCCCGCGACACCTTCGTGGCCTACACCAACGACGTCTACCGCGAGCCTTACTACGCGGTGACGTTCGTGCGCAACGAGGTCACGCACGACCCCATATACACCCTCTACACGGCGGATCGCGTGTTCATCGTGGACCCGGACTCCGTGACCGAGTCGGCGAACCCGCTCGGCATGGTGCCCATCATCGAGTACGACGCCAACTCCGAGCGCATGGGCGTGTTCGAGGCCGTGCTGTCCCTGCTCGACGCCATCAACGAGGTGGAGTCCAACCGCGTGGACGGCGTGGCCCAGTTCGTGCAGTCGCTCATGGTCCTTGAGAACGTCGAGTTCGAGGGCGACGACGGCGCCGAGGAGTTCACCAAGATGCTCCGGCTCGGGTGCGTGCAGATTCACTCCACGCAGGACAACAAGGCGAGCGTCACCATGCTCGTCTCCGAGCTGAACCAGGACCAGACGCAGACCCTCGTGGACTCGCTCTACAAGACCGTGCTGTCCATCTGCGGCATGCCCTTCAACGTGGGCGGTTCCGGCTCCACGTCCGACACGGGCGCCGCGGTGACCATGCGCGACGGCTGGTCGAACAGCGAGTCTCGCTGCAAGGAGACCGAGGTCCACTTCAAGCGCGGCGAGAGGCGCTTCCTCAAGGCCGTGTGCCGAATCCTCGACGTCTCCGAGGGCATGGGCCTGCAGCCCTCCCAGGTGGAAATCAAGTTCACCCGCCGCAACTACGAGGCAATCCAGTCCAAGGCCCAGGTCCTCACCACCCTCCTCGGGTGCGGCAAGGTCCACCCTCGGCTGGCCTTCGAGCACTGCGGCATGTTCCCCGACCCCGAGAACGCCTACGACCTCTCGCAGCGTTACGTGGACGAGCAGTCCTCCAAGGCGAGGGAACTCCCCAACGAACCCGACGGCGACGGAGCCGACGGAGATAGCAATGTGGGCGGCGACGTCACAGCCGCAGGCCAGGGGACGCGACCCCCGTCAACAAAGCGTAGCGACGACGGAAAGGACAACCAATGAACCGCGACTTCCTGAGAACCCTCCTGGGCGACGCCGCCACCGACGACGTCCTGGACTCCATCATGAGGGCCAACGGCGACGACGTGAACCGCGAGAAGGCCGCCAAGGCCAGCACAGACGCGCAGCTCGCCGAGATGACGGCCCAGCTGGCCGAGCTCCAGAAGGCGGCTGACGACAAGCTGTCGGACCAGGAGAAGTGGCAGAAGGCCATCGACGAGGCCAACGGCAAGGCCGAGAAGGCCCTGCGCGACCTCAACGAGCAGACGGCGGCGACCGTATTCGCCTCCGCTGGCATGACCGAGGAGCAGTACAAGCCGTTCATCGGCTCCGTCTCCGCAGGCACCCGCGAGCAGGCCGAGGCCACCGCCAAGGCCATCGCCGAGGTCGTAGCGTCCAAGGCCAAGGACGCTGCCGACGCGGCCAAGAAGGAAGCCCTCGCAGGCATGCAGCCGCCCGCAGGCGGCGAGCCGGGGGGAGCGGTCACGACCAAGGCACAGTTCCGCGCCATGTCGGACGCCGAGCAAATCCGCTGGAAGTCCGAGAATCCCGAGGCGTGGAAGAACCTCTCCTAGAGAAAGGCACTAAATGGCAGGCATTCTGTACATGGGGGACTCCACGTTCCCCTTCGACGAGGATATCTTCGTCTCCCAGTACCAGGACGAGCCGGACCTCGTCCGCAACGTACTCGTCGAGTCGGGCGTCATGGTCGACGACCCCCTGATTTCCGCCTCCCTCGGCGCGCAGGGCAACCAGTTCACCATCCCGTTCTACAACGCCCTCGGCGAGGCCGACGAGCAGAACTACGACGGCACGACCGATATCGAGCTGTCCACCATCTCCGCGTCCTACCAGGTGGGCTACGCCTACGGACGCGCCCACGGCTGGTACTGCGACGACTTCCCCCAGGACTTCACCACCGCCAACCCCATGGCCGCCATCGCGGCCCGCATGGCCAAGTGGCAGCAGACCAAGCGCAACGCCCGCTTGACGGGCATCGCCTCCGCAGTCCTCGGCTGCAAGGGCATGGAGAAGCACACCGTCGCCAAGGACAAGGTCGAGGCGACCACCCTCTCCGACGCCGCCCAGGCCGTCTACGGCGAATACAAGGGCTGCATCTCCCTCGCCATCATGCACTCCGCCGTCGCCCAGTCCTTCGAGGACCTTGAGCGCGTCGAGTTCCTGAAGTACACCGACCCCAACGGCGTGCAGTCCCAGCTGCCCGTCTACCAGGTCAACGGCATCACGGTCCTCGTCTCCGACGACGTGCCCTACACCGCCGCCACCACCGAGAAGGCCGCGACCTACACGACCTTCATGTTCGGCCAGGGCGCGTTCCGCTACGCAAGCATCCCCGTCGCCCGCCCGGTCTTCACCGACCGCGACGAGCTGAAGCGCGGCGGCACCTCGTACATGGGCTATCGCCTGCGCGAGGCAATCCACGCCAACGGCTTCAACTTCACAGCGCCGAAGGACACCGCCGGTTCCAACAAGGGCAAGTCTGTCGTCTCGCCGACCGACGCCCAGCTGGCGACCGCTGCGAACTGGTCCCTCGCGTACTCCGACCACCGCGCCATCCCCTTCATGGCGCTGACCACCCCCGGCATCGCCTAGGAGGCCAGATGCTCACAGACGAGGACAAGCTGACGCTCACGTGCGCCCTTCTCGGGCTTGACCGGGACTCCGCCGACGACAAGGCCGACGTGTCCCTGGTCGAGACCGCGTACCTGCCGCTGGCGAAGCACTACGTCCTCGTCACGCGCCACCCCTTCTCCGAGGACGCCGACGAGGAGGGGTGGGAGACGCGCTACGACCACCTCCACTGCGAGATAGCCGCAGCGATGTTCTCCCGGCGCGGCAGCGAGGGCGAGACCAGGCACGACGAGAACGGGGTCGACCGGAAGTGGGCCACCGACTCCACCGTGCCGAAGTCGCTCGCTCAGCGCATCGTGCCGCTCGCCAAGGTGAGGAGCCTCGCGTGAGGTGCCTCCCCGCCAACCGTCGCCGCATGTGGCTCTCCAAGCCCCTCGGGATGACCGAGCTCAAGGACGAGGAGGGCTACGGCACGGGCGAGTACGTCAACGGGTGGGCCGACCCGGTCCCCCTGCTGATAAACGCCTCCACGCCCTCCGGCGCCTGCTCCGCGAAGCCCTACGGCATCTTCGCCTCCTACGACCTGTCGCTGGTGGCTGACGACAACAAGTGGGGCATCGAGGAGGGCGACCGCATGTGGCTGAGGGACGACGAGCCGAACCTGTCGGACCCCGAGGACATGGCCGTCGGCGCCTACAAGGTCGACCGCGTGTCCCCGTCCCTCAACTTCGTGTCGTTCGGCCTTCAGAAGGCGGAGGGGGAGTAATGGCGACCTCGCGTTACAAGACCAAGGTCTCGCCGGGTGACGTCGCGGTCAAGCTCCGCAACCTCCACCCGGCAATCGAGGGCCAGGCCCAGGAGGTCGTCGACGAGGTCGTGAAAGTCGGCCTTCGCGTCGCCTCCGAGAAATGCCCTGCCCCCCAAATAACGTTCTCGGTCAAGCAATATGAGAGCGACACCTACCACGGCCACGGCAACACCGTCTCGATTGTCGCCAAGGGGCCGAAGGTTCACCACACGGCGAATCGGTTCTCCGGGACCTACTCGTTCCCCCTCGTGAAGCTCCTTGAGTACGGCACCGGCTACTACGGCGAGCACGACGACGTGGACAACGGCACGGCCCACGGATACAAGCCGAACCTGAGCGGCAAGGGCAGCAAGGGCTGGTACTACACGGACCGTATCACGGGCGCGTCCGTCAGGACCCACGGCATCTACCCGAGGCACTTCATGCACAAGGGCGCAGAGGCGATGCGCGAGGGGCTGAGCATCGCAACAAGAAAGCGGCTATTCGTCGCGCAGCTTAAGAAAAGGAGCGGCCTGTAAATGAACGACTTCTCTTCCCGCGTCTTCACCTTCGTGAGGAACCAGGTCGAGGCCAAGTACCCGGGGTGCTTCTGCACCACGGCCCAGGTCAACTCCACCGACAAAAAGCTCCCGGCCCTCTACATGGACTTCTCCTTCCCGGATATCGACGTCAGGACCATCGACTCGTCCGGCGAGGAGAAGTGGACCCCGACCGTCGTTGAGGCCGAGGTATACAGCTCCACCAGCCTTCAGGAGGCCAAGGGAATCCTCAAGGTCGCCGACGAGGCTATGCGCAAGTGCGGTTTCCGCCGCACTTCCATGGGGACGCGCGAGAACGCCGACCCCTCCATCCGCCGTATGGCAGCAAGCTGGCGCGCGCAGCTCGATGCGTCGGGCAACGCGGCCAGGTACTAGAAAGGAAACGAAATGGCAGCTTCCACCACCGCCACCAGCACCATCAACACCTTCCTCATGAAGTTCGACGGCGTCACCGCCAAGCCCACCTCGACCGATATCGCCAAGGCCAAGAAGGTCGTGGATATCAAGTCCGTCCCCGCCATGGGCGGCGAGCCCGACACCCTTGAGACCACCACCCTCTCGGACTCCATCGCCACCTCCATCCTCGGCGTGCAGTCCAACGACCTGAAGCAGTTCACCGCGAACTACATCGCCTCCGACTTCAAGGCCATCAAGGCCATGGAGGGCACCGAGGTCTGGTTCGGCGTCTTCCTCGGCGCCGACTCCGACGGCAACCCCGACGGCCACGACGGCATCTTCGTCTGGAAGGGCAGCGTCACCGTGGCCCTGAACGAGGGCGACGTCAACGCGGTCCGCGAGATGACCATCTACATCAACTGCGCCACCGCCCCCGAGGTCCTTGAGACCGCCTAGTAACACCTGACACCGCGATAAAGGTTGCGTCCCCAAACGAAAGGAGCCGAAATGGCTAAGAACACCCAGGACACCGAGACCCAGGACGGCGGCATCCCCGAGATTATCCAGAAGCTCAACGGCAGCACCTCCATCGTCGTCACCGACGAGAACGGCGTCGAGTACGTCGCCAAGTACCCCCGCTCCCTCGTCCGCGACATGCAGCGCAAGGGCGTCACCGCCGAGAAGGCGCGCGAGTACCTGTCCGACGGCACCATGGACGGCGTCGAGACCTTCCTCAAGGAGTTCGTCCTGCCCGCGTTCAACGTCGAGCAGAAGATGACCCTTGAGCAGCTTGAGGACGTCTTCGAGGATATCGACGACCCGTCCGAGGTCATCGAGGTGCTCATGGCCCTCTACAGCCTGCCCGTCTACGCCCTGCTCGGCAAGAAGGACCCTACCAAGACCCGGGCGAAGTTCCGTCTCGTCTAGAGGACGACGACGACAGCGGGGAGGGCGAGGACGACGAGGAGCCTGTTTGGCGCTCCCTCGACCGCGCCCTCCCCGTCGCCATATCCATGGGCATGACGCCCGCGGATTACTGGGACGGCGACCCGTGGCTGTTCTCGGCCTACCGGGAGGCGGAGAGGATAGCCCGTGAGAAGAGGGCCTGGGACCGCTGGTCCATGGGCCTCTACGTCTACGACGCGATAGGCCGCCTGGTGCCAGTCCTCAACCCCTTCAGCAAGAAGCACAAGGCCGAGCCGTTCCCTGAGAGGCCCTATGAGGTCTCCGGCGAGGAAGAGGCCGAGAAGACCCCCGAGGAGCTTGAGAAGGAGGCCCATGACCGCACGAAGGCATGGGTTATGTCGCTTACAGTCGGTGGTAGTGAATAGACCATGCGGGGTTGCGCCCCCTCCTTGATAGGGAGGGAACGCATGGCTGAGGCCGACGAGAGCATAATCATATCCGTGGGAACCCAGGTGAGCGGGGCCAACGACGTGAAGTCGCTGGCCTCTGCCCTGGACAGGTTGGACGACTCCGCAGGCGGGGCCGACTCCGTGTACAAGTCTCTGGCGAGGCTCGACAAGCTGAAGCTCACCTTCGGCACGCAGGTCAAGTCCCTGGCACAGGGACTTCAGAAGCTCAACACCTATAAGCCGGACACCGCCGCCCTTGAGTCCGTCAAAGGCGCGGCCAAGGACCTCTCGGACGCCCTCGGGGAGTGCGCCGTCAAGGTCGGCCCGCAAATCAACAGCCTCGCGACCGGGCTGACAAAGCTCAACGGTTACTCCCAGAACGACGAGGGCATACTCCGCGCCGTTGACACCGTTGACACGCTCACCGAGTCCCTCGACGGCAAGTCGCTGAAAATAGGCACGGAGGTCAACCGCCTCGTCAGCAGCCTCAACAAGCTCAACGAGTACCAGCAGAACGACGAGGGCATTCTCCGCGTCATCGACACCGTGGACGCGCTCGTCGGCTCCCTCGACGGCAAGTCCGTCAAAATCGGCTCCAACATCAACACGCTCGTCGGAAGCCTCAACAAGCTCAACGAGGTCAACGTCGACAACAGCAAGTTCAACGCCGTCATCAACAACGTCTTGTCGCTGGCGAGCAACCTCGGCGACAAGTCCGTCAAAATCGGCTCCGATATCCGCACCCTCATGTCCGGATTGGAGCAAATCAACTCCTTCACTCCGAGGACGAGCGGTCTCACCGCGGTCATCAAGGAAATCAACGTCCTCGACCGTGCGCTGTCCGACAAGTCCCTCTCCGTCGCGAAGGACGTCAACAGCCTCGTCAACAGCCTGAAGAAGCTGCAGGGCCTGAACCTGGACGCGAGCGCCGGGACGAACGCCGCCTCCGCTGTCAGCGGCCTGGTCTCGGGCGTGTCCGGCGTCGACGCGTCTGGTGCCGCTAAGTACATGCGCTCCGCGACGCGCGCGACCAGGCAGGCCACCGACGCCACGACGAAATACGCCAAGGCCTCGTCCTCCGCCGCGACGGGTGTATCCAAACTGGCCAAGGAGGAGAACGACGCGTCCCTCGGCGCCCTGAGCTTCGCGCAGAGGCTCGGCGAGGTCTACAACTCCCTGCACAAGGTCGCCTCCGTCTACTTCGTCGTGAGCACGCTGCAGTCGATGTTCGAGTCGCTGGCGAACGCAATCATGACCCCGGTCAACGCCGCCGCCGAGTACCAGGAGCAGATGAATCTCATGACGGTCTCGCTGGGGCAGTACGCCCAGCAGGCCTATGAGTACGCCCAGCGCGTCGAGCAGTGCCTCGGCATCAACGCGGGCGAGTTCCTGAGCAACCAGGGCACCTTCATGACCCTGACGCACGGCATGGGCGTGGCCTCCGACGCGGCGAACACCATGTCCGAGAACCTGACGCGCCTGTCCTACGACCTCGGCTCGTTCTTCAACCTCGACTACAGCGAGTCCTTCGAGAAGGTCCGCTCGGCGATATCCGGCGAGACCGAGTCCATCAAGCAGCTCGGCTTCGACCTCTCCCAGACCAGGCTGCAACAGATCGCGTACGCCAACGGCATCGAGACGTCCGTCTCCGAGATGACCCAGGCCGATAAGGCGTACCTCCGCTACATCGCCCTGATGGAGCAGGTGAGCTGGGCGCAGGGCGACCTCGTGCGCACCATCGCCTCCCCGGCCAACCAGATGAAGGTCCTGGCGCAGCAGGCCACGGTCGCCGCCCGCTCCATCGGCAACGTCTTTATGCCCGCCCTGAGCGCGATACTGCCCATCGCCGTGGCCGTCATCAAGGTCATCACGACCCTCGCCAACAAGCTGGCCGAGGCGTTCGGCGGCAAGGGCGTCTACAGCATCGACTTCGGCTCGGGCGGCGAGCTGTCCGATATCGGAGGCGCGGCAGACGACGCGGCCGACAGCCTCGACGGCACGGGCAGCTCGGCCTCCGACGCGGCGGACAGCGTCAAGGAGCTGAAGCGCGAGCTGATGGGCTTCGACGAAATCAACAAGTTCTCGTCGCAGTCCGATGACTCCGACTCCGGCTCCGGAGGCTCGGGTGGCTCCGGCTCCGGCTCCGGCGGCGGCTCCTCCATTTCCGGCATTGAGCTTCCCACCGACGAGTGGGAGTTCGACGACTCCTTCGCGAACGAGTGGGTCAAGAAAATCGAGGATTTCCTCGACCGCCTGTGGGCCGTCATCGAGCCGACCGTCGATATCATCTCCGGGTACATCGACCAGATAAAGAAACAGTGGGACGAGGTTGACGTCCTGGGTGCCTTCGCGGACGCCTTCGTCGGCGCGGTGGACCTCGTGTCCTCGTGCGTCGGCGCGATGGCCCGCGTCCTCGGCCCCGTCCTCGTGGCCTTCAACATCCCCGCCACCCTTGAGGCCGCGTTCGGCTTCGTGGCCCAGCTCTTCACGACCCTCTCCGACGTCGTCGAGCAGGTCGGCATCGTCCTGGGCGCCTTCTCCGAGGCCGTCCTGGCCCCCGTCGCAGCCGCCATGGGCGAGACTGTCCGCGCGGCCCTGCGCGCCATGACGGACGCCCTGAAGGGTCTCTCGGATTGGATAGGCTCCCACGGCGACGAGACCCGCATCATCATCGCGGGCATCTGCGGGGCAATCGCTGGGTTCAAGGCGTACCAGGGCGTCACCACAATCATCGGCACCATCAAGGATGCGTTCAAGGCCTTCGGCACCATCGTCCAGCCGTCGCTCGCCTATGGCGTGGACGCGTTCCGCATCGCCCTCAACCAGGCCGCGACGGAATTCCCGTCGCTCGACTCCGCGATAACCGCGAGCAGCGGCTTCCTCACCAGGTTCTACGAGACCATGACCAACGGCACAGCCAACGGCCAGCGTTTCGTCGACGGCATGAAAGCCGCCTTCAGCACGATGTTCCCCCACATCACCTCGGTTCTGGCCAACATAAAGTCCGGTTTCTCTGATGCTCTCTCAAAGCTAAAGGACGTCGCGGGCCTCGCTGTCAGGAGCATCGCCAAGACCGTTTCGAGCAACGCGTCGGTTATGGCGGCGAGGGCGAAAGTCGTCTTTGACGGCGTGGTGACGAGCGCCAAGGCCACCGCAAGCGGCGTCATCGAGAAGTTCAGCACGATGTTCCCTCACATCACCTCGGTGCTCTCGAAGGTCGCCACGGCCGTTACCTCGGTGTTCTCGAACATCATCAACGGCTCGAAGATTATGGGAACGACACTGACGTCCTGCATCCCGGCAGGAGCCATTGTCGCGGCCATCGGCGCTGTCGTCGCGGCCGTCGTGTGGTGGGCCACCCAGACCGAGGACGGAAAGGCTGCGTGGAAAGACTTCTGCGACACGGCGTCAAAGGTCGTCGGGGAAGCCCAGAAGACAATCGGAGCGGCGTTCTCCCGCGTCGTGGACGCACTGCAGCCCATCATCTCTAAGATGAGCGAGGTCGCGTCAGCCATCGGCAAGCTCGCCCTCGACGCCCTTGTAGCCATTATCAAGGGCGTCGCGGACGTCATAGTCAAGGTCGCGACGGCTATCGCGAAGGTCGTAGAACTTCTCTCGCCCCTCATCAACGCTATCGGCAGCCTTGCCCTTGATGCCGTGGCTGTTGGACTCGACGCGATTAACGCTGCCATCGAGGGAATCGGCAGCGTTATCGGCGTTGTTGCTGGTGGGGTAGGGGATTTCGTCAGCAACCTATTCGGCATTGAGGAGGCTCAGGCGGCGACCGTCGACTCGACCGGCGAGGCGAGCGACGCGCTCTCCGAGTACGACCAGAAGGTCCAGGACAACATCACGTCCATCGAGGAGTACGACGACGCCAACGGCACCCTTCAACGCGCTCTTGAGCAGACCGGGTGGAGCACCCAGGACCTCGCCAAGTACCTGGCCGACACCGACCAGACCGTGGACGAGTTCGTCTCGGGCATCGAGGACTACGCCGACAGCGTCATCAACAGCTTCCAGAAAATCGACACCGAGTCGCAGATTTCCCTCGACGACATGGTGGGCAACCTTGAGTCCAACATCCAGACCACCGCTAACTGGTCGGCAAACCTTGAGAAGATGATGGCGATGACGGGCCTCGACTCGTCCAACGCCCTCGTCCAGGAGATGATTTCCGGAGGCCCCGAGAAGTACGCGGCGGCGCTCGACGAGATTGTCGGCTCCGACGAGAACGCAGCGAAGTTCCGCCAGGCCGCCGAGGACTACGGCACCTCCCTGGTCAACACCTACGGCGCGACCGTGAGCAGCGGCGCGGCAACCGCCCAGAGCGGCGGCGAGACCCTGGTCAACAGCACGGCCACAGGCATGGAGAGCGCCTCCGCGGGCGCCGCCAGCACCGCGCAGTCCGTCGACCAGCAGACCGTCGAGCAGTTCGGCTCCCACTACGGCGAGGCCTGCGACGCGGGCCGCAACCTCACGGGCGGCTTCGGCGACGGCGTGGCGGCCGAGGACATGGTGTCCCTGGCCGTCGGGAAGGCGCAGTCGGTCTGTCAGCAGGTCGCGACCGCGTTCAACGGCGGCGAGGGCTACGCCCTGGCCGTGAGCGCGGGCTCCAACATGGTCGGCGGCTACGGGGACGGCATCGCCTCGGCCACCCCTGCCGCGGTCTCCGTGGCCTACTCGTGCATGAGCCAGGTCATCAAGGCCCTCAACGGCGGCACCGGGTACAACCAGGCCAGGAGCGCGGGCGCGAACCTGATGGGCGGCTACAAGGACGGCCTCAGCTCAGCCGTCGGCTCCGCCGTATCCGTGGCCAGGAACGCCATGAACCAGGTGAACAGCGCCCTCGGCTCCGGCGACGGCACGGCCAGCTCCAAGGGTTCCGGCATGATGGCGAGCTTCAGGAGCGGCCTGCAGTCCGGTGTCAGCGGCGCGGTCTCCGTGGCGCGAAGCGCGGCCCAGCAGGTCCAGTCCGGCATGGGGTCCAACTACAACGGCGCCTACTCGGCAGGCTCCAACGAGATGTGGGGCTTCCGCAACGGCCTGTCCAGCGTAGGCACCTACGACGTCGGCCGCAACGCCGCCCTCAGCGCCCAGAACGGCGTCGGCTCCAACTACTGGGGCGCGTTCGACGCTGGCAAGAACTTCATGTACGGCTTCAACAACGGCATGGTCGACGTGCAGTACACCTGCTACAGGAACGCCCGCGCCATCGCCGACAACTGCGTGGACATCATCAACAGCGCGCTCAGCATCCACTCGCCCTCCCGCGTCACCCGCAAGACCGGCGAGTACTTCTCCATGGGCCTGGCCCTCGGCATCGCCGACCAGGCGAAGGCGGCGTACTCCGAGGTCTCCGACGTGGCGGACGGCGTCATCGACGCCCTCGACGTGACCAAGGAGGTCGCGAGCCTCGGCGAGTCCATCGGCGAGGGCTTCGGCGACGGCATGTCCTCGGCCCTCGACACGGGCTACCTCAGCTCGGTGGCCGCCGCCAGCGGCGCCATCAGCGCCGAGGCCTCCCGCGCCAGCTGGGGCGTCCAGGCGCCGCGTCGCACCTCGCACGAGGTTTCCTACAGCGCGTCGGATGATAACGAGATGATGCAGACCATCGCGTCCGCCGTGGCCCAGGGCGTCGTCAGCGTCCAGATGGCGAACAACACGGCGGGCACGCCCGACACGACCATCGTGCTGCGCGTCGGGAACGAGGAGCTGGCGCGCGCCGTGGCGAAGGGCAACGACTCCCTCGCCAGGCGAGGCGTGGTCAGGCTCAGCTAAGGAGGGGCATTGGCCAACGCCGTGCTTTACATAGGCGAGTCGGAGTCTTCCGTGACCGCCATCAGCCCGGACCCGTATAAGTGCGAGTACGGGCTGATGGACGTGTCCTCCGACGACGCCGGGCGCACCATGGACGCCGACGCGACCATGTACAAGCAGCGCATCTGCCAGAAGCGCAAGCTCAACGTCGCGTGGCGAAACATCGACGCGGCGGCTGTCTCGCGCATCCTCAAGGCGGTGAACCCGGAGTACATCTACGTGCGCTACTGGGACGCCATGGACGGCCAGTGGGAGACCAGGTGCTTCTACGTGGGCGACCGCTCCGCGCCCCTGCGCTGGTTCGAGATTCTGGGCGGCACCCGCTACGAGGAGCTGTCCTTCGACCTAATCGAGAGGTAGGCAATGAGGTACCTGTCGGCAGAGTTCACCAACCGCCTCGCCAGCAACTCGACGCTCACCGCCAAGGCCACCGTCAGGTTCGCCGACGGCACGTCGCGCGAGCTGTCCGGGGAGGATTTCTGCTCCATGTCCGTGGAGCAGGCCTCCTCGTCCTCCGGCTCGTTCGATATCGGCGCCGCCGTGGTGGGCCAGCTCACCTGCGCGCTCAACAACTACGACGACCGCTTCTCGGAGTGCGACTTCGAGGGCGCGTCGATGACCGTGTGGGTGGGCACGGCGCTGCCCTCCGGCAACGAGGAGTGGGTGAAGCTCGGCGTGTACCACGTCGACCGCCCGGACTCCTACGCCGGGCAGGTCTCCCTCACGGCCCTCGACTGCCTCAGCCTGCTTGAGAAGGACTACAGCCCGTCGACGTTCTCGTCCTGGCCCAGGACCCTGCAGCAGATAGCCGACGCCGGGTGCCTGGCCTGCGGCCTCATGAACGACACCACCGAGATACCCAACGGCTCCTACAGCGTGGCCTCCGAGCCTGAGCTGGACGACGCCACGTGGCTCGACGTGATGGGCTACGTGGCCCAGGCCACCGGCACGTTCGTCCGCGCCACGGACGACGGCCACGTCGAGTTCGCGTGGTACGACACCTCGGCGTTCGAGTCCGAGGACTGGAACGACGGCGGCTCCTTCGACGGCGGCTCCCCGTACGCGACGGGCGACACGGCCGACGGCGGGAACTTCACCGACTACTCCTCCGGCGACTCCATGGACGGCGGCGAGTTCTCGACGGCGCGCCGCCTGGGCGTGGTCAACCGTTTCTCCTCGCTCACGGTGTTCACCGACGACGTGGTCATCACCGGCGTCTCCGTGACTGCGCAGAACCAGGTCATAAAGAACGGCGACGGCACCGAGTCCAACGGCGAGGACGGCGAGACCGCCCTCTACGGCTCCGAGGGCTACGTGCTGTCCCTGGCCGACAACCCGCTCATCCTCTACGGCCAGGCCGCCAACGTGGCCTCGCAGGTGGGCAAGAGGGTCGTCGGCATGTCCCTGCGCCCGTTCTCGTGCGACGCCGTCACGGACCCCTCGATAGAGCCTGGCGACGCCGTCCTCGTCTACGACCGCAAGGGCAACGAGTACCGCTCCTACGTGACCTCGACAAACATGAAGGTGAACGGCTCCGAGGCCATCGAGTGCGGCGCCCAGTCCACCTCGCGCCACTCAGCCGAGAGCGCGAGCGCGGCCACCAAGGCCATCGTCAAGGCCAGGAACGACCTCAACCGCGAGAAGACCTCCCGGCAGAAGGCCATCGAGGACCTGACGGAGAAAATCAGCGAGTCCTCCGGACTATTCTCCACGACCGTGACGTTGCCTGACGGGTCGTCCATCGTGTACCTGCACGACAAGAGCGACCTGCAGTCCTCGAAAATCGTCTGGAAGATGACCGCCGAGGCCGTCGCCGTCTCGACGAGCGGCCCCGAGGGCCCGTACGCCACGGGCCTGACCGCCGACGGCACGGCGATTCTCAACCGCATCTACGCGGTCGGCATCAACGCCGACTACATCTCCGACGGCGCCCTTGAGGACGGGACCGGGAAGAACTACTGGAACCTCAAGACCGGCGAACTGCGCATGACGGGCTACGCCAAGGAATCCGAGACCATCTCGTCCGTCGACGTCGAGTACGCGCAGAACCAGAGCGCGACAACCGCGCCGACGAGCGGGTGGCAGACCACCGCCCCCGCCTACAAGAGCGGGTACTACATCTGGTCGCGCACCAAGACCATCTACGTCGACCCCGACACCCAGCCCAGCTACAGCACGCCGGTCATGATTTCCGGCCGCGACGGCGCGGACGGTAAAACACCGACCGCGACCGTGACTAAGAGCGGCACCGTGTCCACCATCACCATCACCAACGCCGACGGCACCGTCACCAAGGCCACCGTCAACGACGGCACGAACGGCACCAAGGGCGCCAACGGCTACGTCCATGTCAAGTACTCCGACGACGGCGGCAAGACGTTCACCGGCAACAGCGGCGAGAAACCAGGCAAGTACATCGGCGTGTACACCGACAACACCGAGGCCGACAGCACCAGCGTCTCGACCTACACGTGGAGCCTGGTCAAGGGCGCCGACGGCGATGACGGCATCGGCGTGTCGGCCATCGTGGAGCAGTACTACCTCTCCACGTCCAAGACGGCGCAGGCGGGCGGCAGCTGGGCGGAAACCCAGCCCGCCTACGTGAGCGGCCGTTACTACTGGACACGCTCGAAGGTGACCTGGACTGACGGGAATGTGACCTGCACCACACCTGTCTTGG
>CAVJHQ010000050.1:8511-16565 GCA_963649365.1 Alloprevotella sp. | reverse complement strand
TCGCGGATGTGGTCGCAGCTCGCGTGGAAGCCCCTCTCTTCTTCCTCTGAGAGGTCGGGGGCGAAGACCTGCTCGACGCCCTCCGCGCCTACGAGGCAGGGCAGGGATGAGAAGATTCCTTCTTCCCCATACTGTCCGGTCATGAGGGTCGAGGCGGAGACGACCGCGTGCTCGTTGTGGAGAATCGCGGCGCAGATCCGGGCGGTGCAGTTGGCAACGGCGTACTCGGTGCAGCCCTTGCCTGCGTAGGTGACATAGCCGCCCTGGCGCGCCTTCTCCTCGATCTCTGACTTGTCGAACCCGTACTTCTCGGGGTTCTCGGCCGCCAACTGATCGATAGTCTTGCCGGCGATGGTCGCGGACTTCCAGGCGGCGATCTGCGAGAACCCGTGCTCGCCGATGATGTGGGCATGGATTGACTTGGGGCTTACGCCCGTGGCCTTCGAAATCTCGGAGCGCAAGCGCGCGGAATCGAGTCCACAGCCGGTGCCGATGATCTTCGACGGGTCATAGCCGGTCAGGCGCCAAATAGCGGTGCAGACAACGTCGCAGGGATTCGAGACATTGATGAGGATGCCGTCGAAGCCGGCGGTGATGATCGTCTGGGTGAAGGTGCGCGCGGAGTCTGTGGTGCTGAAGAGCTCCCCGTCGCGGCTCTGCGTGACGAGCGAGACGTTGCCGGCGCAGTTGATGATGATGTCGCAGTCCGCGAGCTCCTCGTAGCGGTTGCTGCAGTTGACGATGCGGGTGTTGTACGGCACGAAGCTGATCGAGTCCATGAGGTCCTGGGCTTCCGAGATCACCTTTTGGTCGTGCGCGCCGACGAAGTAGAGCTCATCGGCGATGCCTTGCAAAAGCAGGCTGTTCGCGACGTGCGCGCCCACGTGTCCAAGTCCGATGATGCCGATTTTGCGCTGAATGGACATGATTCGTGCCTTTCTACGACTGTTGAGAGGGATGTGTGCCGCTCTCGACCATGACGGAGGTCTCCTCGGAAACCAGGGCGGGACATACTATATCGCTTGAACCTTCTTTCTATTTGAGGAAGGCCGTGCCTCAACCTCTTGCTGGTAAGCTTGATGGCCGATCGAAAGGCGGTGACGGGACAGTGCAGGGAAAGACGCACGTTGTGGTGGGTATTGCGGCATCGACGCTGCTTTTGCGGCCTGTCGGCGTCGCCTCGTTTGCGGCAACGGCTGTTGCCGGAGCGGCCGGAGGCCTGCTTCCCGATGTGGACCTGCTCAAGAGCAACGGCTCGAAGGAGATTTCCAAATGCGCGGGTGCGGTCTTCTTGGCCGTTGCCGTCCTTGCGCTGATCGATTGCGCGGCGCCTTATGGGCTGACGGGTCTTCTTGCCCCGTCCGAGGGGCCTTTGTGCCTTCCTGGGGCTGTTTGGTTGTTGGTGTTGATTGCGATCGGCGTATCACGCCCGCATCGAGAGTTTACCCACTCGCTGGCGTTCTGTGCGCTTATTGCGGCGGGAATCTTTGCGATTTGCCCTTGTGGCGCGGCGCCCGTGGCGATCGGCATTCTCTCTCATTTGGCGATCGATGCGCTGAATAGACGCGGCTTGACCCTGTTTTGGCCTGTAAAGAAGCGCTTTTGTCTTTCCTTGTGCTCCTCGGGCGGGGCGATGGACGCCGGTTTACGCCTTGCGGCGGCTTTAGCGGTTGCGCTCTATCTGCTTGCATGGGCAGGGCTCATTCGGTTCCAGCGGTGAGCTAAGGCGGTCTTCTCGGGCAAGAAGGGCGGCGGACCTGTGGGTGTCCGCCGCCCGTATTCCTGCCCGGTGCCGCTCGTGCGCCTGGGGCTACTCGTAGGCCTTCTGAATCTCTTGGACGTCGCCGTTGCCGTAATCGACCTTGACGGAGCTGACGGCGTCGACGTTCTCCTGGGCGGACTCGAGGCGATACTCGGTGAGCAGGAGGTTGAGCGTGCTCGCCTGGTAGCTGGACTTGAGCTTGACCGTGAGGACGGCGCGCTCCCGGTACACGGCCTCGATCTCTTGCGCAGGGATGGAGCTGCCGCTGAGCTGCAGCTGGATGTATCCCTGGCGAGGCGCCCATCCGTCGCCCGTCATGGCGACCACGTTGCCGCCGGCCACCTGCATGGTGAGGCAGGCGAGCGTATCGTCCTGCTCGACGGACCAGCTCTCGGAGAGAGGCTCGGAGTTGTCGGAACCGCTGGTGGAGCCGCAGGCCGCGAGGCCGAGCGCACCGGCGAAGGCGGTGAGGCCGCAGACGAACGATCTTCTGCTCAGATTGGTGGACATGGAAGCTCCTCTCGACAGAAAAAGGGGACACGCTTGCATGCTAACAAGAGTGTCCCCAAAGGCGAGCGAAGGGATGCGGGAAGTCGCCTACTCCATGACGACCCAGGCCCAGGTGCCGTCGCCGTCTTCGATGTCCATCGGCGCGAGCGCGACGAAGCCCTCGTGACGGGTCTCGGGAACGACGATGTGGCAAACCTCGGCCTCGACCGGGCTGCGGCCGAGGGTCTTTGCGGGAAGGTCGATCCAGACGTTGCCGACGAGCTCGGAGTGAACGTCCTCGCCGGGGCGACCGTCGACGGTGAATGAGCCGAGGACGCAGCGCTGCGGCTCGCCCCAATCGAAGCCGTCAAGGGCGCATGCAAGGGCGTCGTATGCCTCGACAAGCCTTATTACCTGCGGATTTGCCATAATACCCCCTTTATTTGGACGCATACGCGTCGCGTACGGAACCACTTGAGGCGAGTATGGCCATGCGAAGGTGCTCACCGCGTTTAAATTACGCGTGCGACGGTAAATTATCGGCAGTCGGCATCCGCAACACACGATGTAGACATTGCTAAACACGCTCATGATTGATTTGAACGTTTAAGGGTTTTGAAAAAGCGCGCGCCGGAGACTTTGGCGGGTGGGGCGCTATAGCGTACACTAAATCGGTTGAAGCTTTTACAGAGAGGAGCCAAGTTCATGGCTCGTAAGCTCACCGAAGAAGAGCGCAATACCATCAACCTTCTTACCGCGGCGCTCGTGTCCGCGCTTCCGGCTCACCTGCGCAGCCATGCGGGAACTATCGCGAGCTCGCTCGTGCGTATACCGCGCGAGGTCGTGACCATGCGCGACATCAACCGCATCGTCGGTCGCTGCGGCGAGAACAAGGAACAGAAAGACGAGCTCAGGCAGGCTATCCGCGAGTGCGCGCTGGAGCCGGCCGAGCCTCGCGAGGACGGCGCGGAGGCTTTCGTGCTTCGTCTGACGCAGGCTGAGGGCGCTGCTGAGGAGGCCCTTGACGACGGCGCGACAGCCGATGAGGCGTCCGCCGACGGCGAGAACGGCGCTGCGGATCAGCCGGAGCCTTCTGCCGAGGCAGGGTCAGAAGGCCCTGAGGGGCAGGTCGCCGAGGAGGGCGCTGCGGCGGAAAGCGACGCGCGGCTCCAGGAGGAACCCGCTGCCGGGAAGCCCGCCCGCCGCTCGCGCAGGCGCCGCCACGTGGGCGACAAGGGCGGCCTGAAGCAAGCCGCCGAGGAGCCGGCGCAGGCTGTTGAGGTCAATGCCGAGGTTCCCGCGGGCGTCGAGGCGGACGGCTCCCCCGCCGACGCCCCATTGGCCGAGGGCGCCGCCGCTGACGCCCTTGCCGGGGAGGCGGAGCCCGAGAGCGCCGACGCGGCTTCGTCACCCGAGCCGTCTGCCGACGCCGTCGCCCCCGCGAAGAAGCGCCGGCGCACCCGCAGGTCACGCAAGAAGACGGCTCCTGTGGTCGAGGCGGAGCGGGCGGCGGAGCCGGCGGGGGCCGAGGATGCCGTTTCGCGGGCCGCAGCGCCTGCCGGAGCGGCCGACGATGCCGTGCCGGCAACGGAGCCCGCCGCCGGCACGACCGACGCGGAGGCGGCGCCCGACGTCGCGCCTATTGACGTCGAGGGCACTGCCGCCGTAGCGGCGGATTCCGACCAGATTGAGGACTCCACGGCCCAGGCCGTGGACCAGGCTCCGGCAAAGCCCGAGTCGGATAGGGGCGCCGAGAGCGCTTCTCAGCCCGCGCGCGGCGGTCGCGGCTCGCGTGGCCGCGGGCGGCGCGGCGGCCAGGGCGGCAACGGCGGCTCCGGCTCCGGCAACCCCAAGCAGGGCAAGAGCCTGGCCGAGGTGCCCTACATACGTCGCGGCGGGCAGGCCGAGGCCGACCTGCGTGCCCGCATCGTCCAGCTTGACCAGCGCTTCTGGATGAACGGCTGGCTGCTTTCCCACCCCGGCGCGTTCCAGCTCTACGAGAAGGAGCTTCTTGCCCTCAACGAGTTCCTGGTCAGCGGGACCATGATCGGCGACGTGACGCGGCGTCAGCTCGCCTATCAGATGGGCGGCGACGAGAAGTTCTTCGAGTACGGCTCCGACGGCTTCAAGCTGCTGCGGTCCATGGGCGTGGAGGACCTGATCCGCCATCGCCCGATGCCCAAGGCGGACCTGGTCTTCCATGCGCCGCGCCGCCGCAAGCACATGCGCGTCCTCGTCACCGAGAACCTCGACCCCTGGCTCGACGTCCACGACCTTATGTACGAGGACGGCGTCTCGCAGATCCTGGGGGAGCGCATCCACGCCGTCGTGCTCGGCGGCGGCATGCCTGTGCTCGAGCAGAATCGCCTGCACCTGCTGCTGGACACGCTCGGCGCCGACAGCTATGAGGTCCTGTACTGGGGCGACATCGACCGCGCGGGCCTGGACATCCTGATCAAGCTCCAGGCGCTTCTTGACGGCAAGTTCGAGGTCAAGCCGTTCGTGCCTGCCTACCAGCTCATGTGCGACCGGGCGATGGCGCGCTTCCCTGACCCGGCCGACAACGAGAAGACCGGTCAGATCAACATCGAGGTCGGGGACACGTCGGTGATCTGCGACGGGCTCACGGAGGACGCGGCGGCTTACGCGAAGGCCGTCATCGAGGGCTGCGCGCTTATCCCGCAGGAGATCCTGACCAAGCGAGACCTGTAGCGATCTGCGCAAAAGGCGCGGGCTATAAAGAGGCGCATGGCCGCCGCGGCCGGGGCAACCCGATGCCGCGGCGGCCTCGTTTATGCCGCGAGCTTCTGGACAGCCGAGCAGATTGTGGCCTTGACCTCGTCTTTATCGATTTTCTCGGGGTTCTCGCACCACTGGCCGGCAAGGCCGACGCAGCCGTCGAAGAGAAGGTCGAAGGTCAGCTGCTCGTTGTCCTGGCTGACGCTGCCCCAGTGGGCGCGCGCCTGCTCGCGCAGCAGGTCCTTGCCGCAGCCGGAGGCGACGGGGCCGGCGACCCATGCGAGGGAGTCCGGGTCGGCGAGCACGGCGTCGCAGAGCACCCCGCATGCCTCGGCGGCGTCGGAGACGATGCGGCCTGCAAAGGCCTCCTCGCAATGGGCGACGATGGCGGTGGCGGCGTCCGTCTCGATGGCTGCGCTGAGCTCGTCGATGTTGGCAAAGTGCGCATAGAACGTCGCGCGGTTGACGTTGGCGAGCGACATCACCTCTTTGACGGTGATGTCGCCGGGCGCCTTCTCGCGGGTCAGCGTCAGGAAGCTGTCCTTGATGGCCGCGCGGGTCCTGCGGACGCGCCGGTCGAACGGCGCCTTGGCCCTGGTCGTTTCCATATGCGCTCCTGCCAAACGGTTACTTTTGTCCAGCAAAAGCGTATCGGCCATGTGTTAATGACCTTTTGCGCCCCGCAACAGATGTTGGTTACGTTCGGTTGCGAAACTGTTTCGGGGCGCGGGGTTCCTGAGGACGCCCGCCGGCGCCTTCCTTCTTGCTAGAGCGCTGCGCGAATGACGGAGGCGTCGCCGGTGTAGCGGACGGCCTGCATGCCGGCCACGCGGGCGCCCTCGCAGTTGTCTGCGTTGTCGTCGACGAAGAGGCACTCGGCGGGGTCGAGGCCGTAGCGCTCGCAGAGAAGGGCGTAGATGGCGGGGTCGGGCTTCATCATGCGCTCCTCGGCCGAGACCACGGCGCCGTCCATGAGATTCCAAGCGGGCATGTGGTCGAGCTGCTCGTGGATGCGCGTTCCGGCGTTGGAGAGAAGGTAAATGCCGTAGCCCTTCTCTTTAAGCTCCGCGGCCAGCGCGTTCGTCTCGTCGATGGGGGAGGAGTAGGCGGCCCAGCCGTAGAAGCACGCCTCGAGGTTCGGCCAGAGGCGCTCGTCCAGGTGGGCGCGCGCGACGCGCAGCATGGTGTCGTAGCTCACGGTGCCGGAGTCGAGCAGGCTCCAGGTCGGGTTGCCGAAGAGGGCGCGGTTGAGCGCTGCGGCGTCGGCCTCGCAGTCGGTGAACTGCGCGGCGAAGTAGGGGCCGTCGAAGCGCATGAGGACGTTGCCCATATCGAAGACGATGTTCTTGATGGCCATGACCTTTGTTCCTCTTTCTTCCTTCTTTGCGATGCTCGGGGCTGAGCGTCGCCTTGGATTTCCTCTTGGGCTAGGCGTCGATGTCGAAGCCGCCGCCCACGACCTCGGCGCTCGTCTCTTTGAGCCAGGCCACGGGGTCGTCGAGCTCGGAAAAGACCGTGTCCTGCGCGGCGAGGTCGTTGGTGTAGTCCTTGAGCGCGTAGACGGCGAAGGTCTCGCCGTCCGTGTGGTTGACGAGCGGGGTCCACACGACGTTCTGGACGCTCACGGCTCCGTCCTCGCCGCGCACGAAGTCGCAGCTCAGCATGCCCTCGAGCTCGTTTTTGGGCGAGGGGGCCTCGTGGCGAGAGACGAAGTTGCCGAGCGAGTAGGCGACGAGCGTCCGGTTGCCGTCCTTGCCCTCGACCCAGCGCATCGGGCCGATGACGTGCGGGTGCGAGCCGAGCACGACGTCGACGCCCAGGTCGGCGAGGTACTGGGCGTACTCGGTCTGGGTCTCGTCGGCCTCCATGAGGTTCTCGGTGCCCCAGTGCATGGCCACGAGGACGACGTCGGCCTGCTGCTTGGCGGCCGCTACATCGCTGGCGATGCGGTCCTTGTCGATGAAGTTGACGGCGTAGCTCGGCAGGTCGGACTCCTCGTAGCCGTTGACGCCGTAGGTGTAGTCGAGAAGCGCGAAGGTGATGCCGTTCTTCTCGATGGTCGCGATCTTCGCCGCGTCCTCGGCGCAGTCCGCCGTGCCGGTGAAGACGACGTCCTTGGTCTTCCACAGCTCGCAGGAGTGGTCGTTCGCGCCGAAATAGCCCCAGTCGTAGCTGTGGTTGGAGGCGGAGGCAACGAGGTCGAAACCGGTGTCCACAATGGCGTCCGCCATGGCGTCGGTCGTGTTGAAGGAGGGGTAGCCCTTGGGGCCGATGTCGTCGCCTCCGCAGTGGGTCTCTTCCTTGACGTAGGCGAGGTCGGCGGACTCGATGTAGCTCTTGATGGGGGCGTAGAGGCCGGTGTAGTCGTAGAGGCCGTCGCCCGTCGTGCCGGCCTGGGCGTCGGCCCAAGCTCCGATCTGCTCCTCGGGGAGGTTGTCGCCCACGGCGACGAAGTGGACGGAGGCGGGTGTGACGACGGCGGTTTCCGCCTCGGGCTCGTTCTGCTGCTGGCCCTGTTCCGCGTGGGGCGCGCAAGATGAGAAGATTCCGCCGACGGCGAGCGCGGCGACGACGAGCATGGCCGCGAGGGCGGGGATCGCGCCGTTGACGGCAGGCTTGCGCCGCGCGGCTGCCCCGCGGCGCGCGGCGCTCCTTTGCTGCTCCGCGGTCGGCATCTGAGGCATAGGGGCGGAGCGGCGACGGCCGCCCTGCGGCTGCGGCTGGGTATGCTGCGCGTGCGGGGCCGCTCGGCGCTGGCCCTGGCGCGGGGCCTGCGGTTGGCGCGCGGGTTGGGAATGGGGGCGCTGCGACTCTTGGCTTGCCGCGTGGCGAAGCGGCCGCGAGGTCCCCGCGTCGGCTCGGCGCGTGCCGCGCCTGCGGCTGCGGTCGCCGTCGTTGTCGTGCGGGCTGGTGGAAAGGTCGCGCATAAGGGCTCCTTGCCGGACCTTGGCTGAAGGTTTGCTCACTGTGATTGTAGCTTTGGGCGGCGCGGTCATCTCCATGCCCTCGAACAGCTCTGCGCGGCCTCGACGCGCCGCCGGCTTATGGAACTCTGACTTTTTGC
>CAVJHQ010000050.1:0-8490 GCA_963649365.1 Alloprevotella sp. | reverse complement strand
TGCGAAAAGTCAGAGTTTGCTCGATTTGGCCTTGCCGAACGGCGCGCGATGCCCCGCCGATGCCCGGCAATCCCGAATATGAAGCCAAAATAGTTTGCTTGCAAACAGTTCGAATGCGAACTAACATAGCTGAGGCAACAAAGCAAGCATCGGCACATCGCACGAAAGCGAGCCCATGGTCAACGACGAGCTGCATTTCCTGCTCCTTAAGGCGTACAACGTCTCCAGCAGGCGCATCCAGGCAATGACCAGCGAGCTTGGCCTTACGCCGGGGCAGCCGAAGGTCCTCGAGTACCTGCTCGAGCACGACGGCGCGCAGGCAAGCGATATCTGCCGAGGGTTTGCCATCGACAAGTCGACGATGGCCTCGATTCTCCCGCGCATGGAGAAGGCGGGCCTGGTTCGGCGCGAGGCGAGCCCGACCGACCGCCGAGCGAGCCTTATCTGGATTACCGACAAGGGTCGCGAGCTCGCGCTTATTGTCAAGCAGGCCATCTTTGCCGTGGACACGGACCTGACGCAGGGCGTCTCGGCCGAGGACCTGGCGGCGTGCGAGCGGGTGCTCGCGGCGGTCGCGGCGAACGCGGAGCGCCAGACGACGAAATAGAGAAAGGGAAGTAGTAGATGGAAGAATCCGGCTTCAACACGAACAACCTCGGCCGCAGGACCTTCTGGTTCTGCCTGGGTATTCTGATCAACTCCATCGGCATCGCCTTCATTACCAAGGCGGGCATGGGCACGTCCCAGATTTCGAGCGTGCCGTACGTGCTCTCGTTCCAGTTCCCGCAGCTGAGCTTCGCGATGTGCACCTTCCTGATCAACTTCGTGCTTGTTGCCGTCCAGATTCCCCTGCTTGGCAAGAAGTTCTTCCCTATGCAGCTGCTCCAGATCCCCGTCAACGTCGTGTTCTCTACCTGCCTCGGCCTCTCGATGAGCTTCTTCTCGTGGATGAACCCGACGTCGCTGCCCGTTAAGCTCGGCATGATTCTGTTCGGCTGCTGCGTGCTGGGCTTCGGCATCGCGGTCGAGTGCGCGCCGAGCCTGGTCTTCGTGCCCGGCGAGGGCGTCGTGCACGCCATCTCCCGCGTCACGGGCGTTAAGCTCGGCACGGTCAAGCTCGTGTTCGACCTCGTGCTCGTCGCGATCGCCGTCTCGATTTCGCTCATGCTCTTCGGCCGGCTCAACGGCGTGGGCCTGGGCACGGTGTTCACGGTGCTCGTGACCGGCAACGTGGTGAACTTCTCCAACGAGCACTTCGGGTTCCTCGAGCACGTCCGAGGCCTCGCGGAGGCGTAAGGTCGCTCGACGCGTCCCGCGCGCAAGGCGGTTAAGGGAACCGCCCGTCGGCAAGAGATGCCGGCGGGCGGTTTTTTGTTGGGTTGCGTCGAGAAGCGCGGCGATGGCGACGTGGGGGACGCCGGCGCGGCTTTTACGCCAGAAGCGGCGTCATCGGCCCCTGCGAGAGGACCGTCACTCGGTGCATAGCGCGGCTGATGGCGGTGTACATGCGGCGGCGCGACAGCGGGGTGTCCGGGTAGACGTCGGCCTGCGCGTCGGGGATGACCACGTGGTCGAACTCGAGGCCCTTGGCCACACGCAGCGAGAGGAGCACGACGCCCGACTTCGGCAGGTCGGAGTCCTTGCCCAGGACCTCGGCGCGCTCGCCGAGCTGCTTGTGGAGCCAGCCCACGCGCGAGTCGCTCTCGGCCACGATGGCGGTGAGGCCCTCCTCGCCCGCGGCCTCCTCGGCAATGCGCCGCAGCTCGGCCACGTAGCCGTCGACGTCCTCGGCGTCCATCTGCCGCACGACGGGCGCGACGCCGCTGCGGTGGACGGACGTGAGGCGGAGCTGCTCGTCGTGGTCGAGCAGGCTCGTGAACATGGCCGTGATCTCGGGGCTGGAGCGGTAACTCGTGAGCAGACGGCACTCCTCGACCTGGCCGTGGGTCTCCTCGAACACCTCGCGCATCTGCGCGAAGCTCGCCGTCCCCTCGAAGATGGCCTGGTGCTCGTCGCCCAAAAGCAGGAAGTGCGCGCGCGAGAAGTGCCGCGCGAGGACCATGAGCTGGGCCACGGTGTAGTCCTGCACCTCGTCGACCATGACGTAGCGCGCGTTCTTGTCGCCCGAGCCGGTGATGCACAGGCGCAGGTAGAGCCACTCGGTGGCCGAGAGCGCCTGCTTGCCGAGCAGCCTCATGCCGATGCGGTCGAAGCGCAGCCAGCTTAGGTCGTCGATGCGCGCGTGGGCGCCGTCGAAGCGCTGCTCGACGTAGCGACGGGTGAGCTCGAAGGTCTCGTTCTCGTCCTCGGGGCTGATCGTCTCGCCGAACCAACGGACCTGCTCGTCGACGTCGAAGCCGAGGACCTCCTCTTGGACCTCCTCGTCGCGTGCCATCTGCGCGAAGCGGCGGTTCAGGCGCTCGTGCAGCTCGTCCTTGACGAGCGCGCAGAAGCGCGACCCGGCGCCGAAGCGCTCGAACTTGCGCACCGCTCCCTCGACCTGCGACGGCTTGAGGAGCGCAACGTCGTCCAGGCGGATCTCGCGCAGGTCCTCGGGCTCGATCACGAGGCCGCGGACCGCCTCCTCGATGCGACGCAGCTCGCTGGGGTCGGTGTGCTCGCCGGGGTCGCGCTGGCCCGCGCCCTGGGCCTCGACGAAGTCGCGCCAGGTGAAGACCTGCGGGTTCGCCTCGCCCATGGAGGGCAGGACGGTGTCGATGTAGCGCTCGAAGACGTTGTTCGGCGTGAAGAGGTAGACCTGGTCGGGGTTCAGCGTCTTTCGCTCGCGGTAGAGGAGAAAAGCGATGCGCTGCAGCAGCACGGACGTCTTGCCGGAGCCCGCGATGCCGTTGACCAGCAGGACAGGCACGTCCTCGTGGCGCACGATCTGGTTCTGCTCGCGCTGGATGGTGGCGGTTATGGCCTGGAGCTTCTCGGAGTGGTGCTTCTTGAGCGCGCCCAGCAGCAGCGAGTCCTCGATGGCAACGGTAGTGTCGAAGTACATGTTCAGCTGGTCGCGCACGATGTCGAACTGACGGCGGAGCTCAAGGTTGACGGTGCGCTTCTTGCCGTCGACCTCGTAGCTCGTCTCGCCCATCTGCTGGTTGTAGTAGGTCTCGGCCACAGGGCTGCGCCAGTCGACGACGAGCGGGATGGAGCGCTCGTCGGTCATGCCGGCGGCGCCGATGTAGACGTCGCGCGCGGGGCGGCCCGGGCGCATCTGCAGGCGGACCTTGGCGAAGTAGGGCTGCATGAGCAGCAGCATCACGCGGCGGAGCTTGTCGACGTTGAAGTCGTGGTACTGGTTGTACGCGTCGATGACGGAGTTGAGCGTCTCGATGGCGGCGAGGGTCTCGATGGTCTCGTCGGCGCCGCCGAAGTCGAGGCGGACCTCCTCCGACATGTCGAGAAGGTCCTGGCGCGCGCCCGCGTGGTTGGTCTCGAGGTCCTCGCCGATGGCGTCGCGCATCTGCAGGAGCTTGGCATAGAGCTTGCTCAGGTGCTCCTGCTCCTGCTGGAAAATGGGGTCGTCGTGCTGGTCGATGTTCTGGTCGAGCTGCTCGGACATGCTGCCTCTCCTGCCGTTCGCGCGAAATATCGAGTTACTTATCCTACGACATTTCGGCGGGCGGCTCGGCGGCATCGGATATGCGCGCTTATCGGCCCCGGCGGCCCATGTTCGGCCGGTTGCGCTCGAACCCGCCGCGCCGGAGCTCCCCGCCCTCGGCGCTCAGGGTGCGGCGCGCGATGTAGACGGGGCGGTGCTTGCCCTCAAGGTAGATGCGCGCCAGATACTCGCCGATGATGCCCAGCGTGAGCAGCAAGAGGCCGCCGAAGAACAGCAGCAGGCAGACCATGGTCGGGTAGCCGTGCGGCGTGTTGTGCCGGCCGAACGTGTCCCACAGGACGACGAAGAAGTACACGACGGCCGCGAGCGACGAGATGCCCCCGACGACGGTGGCGAGCTTGAGCGGCACGGTCGAGAACGCGAAGATGCCGTCGAGCGCGTAGGCCATGAGCTTGCGCAGCGACCACTTGCTCGTGCCGCCCGCGCGATCGGACGGCTCGTAGGCGTAGGGAATCGTCTCGAAGCCGACCCAGGCGAAGAGGCCCTTGCTAAAGCGGAAGTATTCCGGCATGGAGAGAAGCGCGTCGGCGACGTCGCGGCGGAACACGCGGAAGTCGGACGCGCCCGGGATCATGTCGCCGCAGCCGTCGGCCGCCGCCTTGAACGTGCGGTAGAACTGCCTCTTGAGGGCCGCCTGAAGCCTGCCCTCGTGGCGCGTGCTCTGGTAGGCGGCGACGCAGTCGGCCTCGGGATGGGCGAGAAGCTCGCGGTACATGGCCAGGAGCGTCTCGGGCTCCTGCTGCAGGTCGGCGTCCATGATGCCGACGACGTCGCCGCCCGCATGCTCGAGGCCGGCGAGAAGGGCCGGCTCCTTGCCGAAGTTGCGCGAGAAGTCGACGGCCTGCACGTGCGGGGCGCGCTCGGAGGCGGCGAATTCCTCGATCAGCGGCCAGGTGCGGTCCTTCGAGCCGTCGTTGACGAAGACGAGCTCGTAGTCGAGGCCGGCGGCGCCGAAGACGTCCGTCACTCGGTTGAACAACAGGGGAAGACACTCCTGCTCGTTGTAGCAGGGGATGATCACCGAAAGGTCCAAGCTTCCTCCAAGGAATATGCAGCCGCGGTCGGCTTGCGGCCGACGTGTGTTGATTGAGGTTCGAATGCGGCGCGGCATCTATACTAGCGGTTTAGGTAGGGGGCCACACTAAGCGCATAACGAGGGGAACAACCTGAATGGCCGTGATTATCCATGCGGACGACTTCGGCATCACGCCGGACCAGTCGAAGAGAATCCTCGAGTGCTGCGGGGGCGTCCCCGGCGGCCGAGGGGCCCTGAACTCGCTCTCGGTCCTTGCCAACTCGCCGTGCTTCGAGGAGTGCGCGGCGCTGCTCGACGCGCGTCCCGCGGGGCTTCGCGTCGGCGTGCACCTCAACTTCGTCGAGGGGCCGTGCGTGGCCGACCCGGCGCAGGTGCCGATGCTCGTTGACGGGCACGGCATGTTCCGCCTCGGCTACGGCGGGCTTCTTGCCGCGTCGGCGCTGCGCGGCGCGGAGCTCGCGCGCCAGGTGGAGATAGAGGCCGCGGCGCAGGTCGAGCGCGTGGTCGGGCGCTTCCCGGAGCTCGCGGGCGCGCTGCGCCTTGACGGCCACCAGCACACCCACCTTATCCCGGCGGTTTTCCGCGGGGTCCTCGCCGTCGCGGCGCGGCCCGAGTACAGCCTCGAGTACCTGCGGATCCCCGCCGAGCCGGCGGCGCCGTTCGCCGCCGCGGGCGTGGCCGGCACCATCGAGCCCGTCAACCGCGTCAAGCGCGGCCTGCTCAACTACCTGTGGCGACGCGACCGCCGCGCGTTCGAGGCCGCGGGCCTCGGCGCCTATGCGGAGAAGTCCGCCGTCTTCTGCGGCCTTTCCTTCTCGGGCCACATGGACGAGAAGCGCGTGGCGGCCGTCTACCCGCGCCTGCGCGAGGTCGCCGACGCGCGCGGCATGGCGCTTGAGCTGCTCTTCCATCCCGGGCGCGTGGATGCGCCCGAGCACTGCCTGAACCCGGCGCTGCCCGGCTTCGTCGAGTTCAGCTGCGGAGAGGGACGCGACGTCGAGCATGACGCGCTGCAGTCCGAGGCGCTTCTCGCCATCGCCCGCTCCGAGGGCGCGGAGGTCGTGGCATAGCATGAAGAAGGTAAGCGACTGGCTCATCGGACGACGCGGCTACGAGTATTTCGCCGCGCCGTTGCTGGCCTTGGCGATTCTCTGCGCGGCGTTCGCGGCCCGCGGCGTCTACCCGTTCGGTGACGTCTCCGTGGCCGTCTCGGACATGAAGATCCAGTACGTCGGCCTCTTCAGCTGGCTCTCCGACGTCCTGCATGGCAAGGGGTCGCTCTTCTATTCCTTCTCCGCGGGCATGGGGGAGGGGATGGCGGCGACCATCGCGTACTATCTCTCGAGCCCGTTCAACCTGCTCGCCTGGTTCTTCGACGCGGGGCAGTCCCCGCGGCTTCTGAGCTATCTTACGCTGGCAAAGCTCTCGACGGCGGCCCTGACCTGCTACTCGTTTCTTCGCAAACGGCATCGGGCGGGCAGTATCCACGTGATCATGGCCGTGTGCTATGCCCTGTGCGGCTGGGCCGTGTCGGAGTGCAGCAACATCATGTGGCTCGACGGCCTCATCATGCTGCCGCTCGTGGCGTTGGGCACGTGGCGCGTCGTCGAGAAGGGCCGTTGCCGGACGCTCTTTCTCTCGGTGGCGGGCGCGGTGCTCTTCAACTGGTATACGGGGTACATGGACTGCCTGTTCTCGGTGTTCTATTTCTTCGTCTGCTGGCTCGAGCAGCCGCGGGAGCGCCGCCGCGTGCGCCAGGGGCTGCGCTACGGCGCCACGATGGCGCTCGGCATCGGGGCGAGCCTGGCGCTTTTCTTGCCGGCGGTCATCGGCTTGTTGAACTCCCCCGAGGGCGGCGGGTCGCTTCTGTCCAATGTCCTGCGGGCGCGGTTGTCGTGCAACCCGGTCAAGGCTGTGGCGGGCTTCGCGCTGGGCGTGACCCCGTGGGACGATTCGTCCGTTACGCCTGCGCTGTACACGGGCGAGCTCACGCTCGTGCTCGCCGGCACGTTCTTGGTGAACCCCGGCGTCTCTCGCCGCGCGCGCCTGCTCAACGGCGGGTTCCTGGCCTTTATGGTCGTGTGCCTGTGCGTCTGGCCGCTCGACGTCATGTGGTCGAGCTTCAAGCACGCGACCTCGTTCTACTTCCGTTACGCGTACGTGGTCTCGTTCGTGCTCCTGATCGTGGCGGCGAGGGGCTGGGAAGCGCTCGAGGGCGTTCGCGGGGCGGCGCGGGCGCGCGCCTGCGCGGCGTCGTGCGGCGGCCTGCTCGCGCTCGTGGGCGGGGCGCAGCTCGTCTACCTGGCGCTCAAGCATGAGTGGCTTTCGGATGGCCGGCTCTTCGCGGTCGACATGGCGATGCTCGTCGCCTGCGCCGCCCTCGTTTGGCTCGCGGGGGAGGAGCGCCGTTTCCGCGCGCGGTGCGCCTTGGCCTGCGCCTGCGGGCTCAGCGCGTGCGCCTTGGGGCTGAACGCCTGGTTCGCCTTCTGGCGCTACTCCGACAGCGTCGACTACTGGGGCCTGTACACGAGCCAGATGCGCGCGGTCTGCGACGAGCTCCCGCGCGACGGCGAGCAGCAGGATGTCCGCGTGGCCGTCGACGGCCTGAGCGCCTTCGGCCAGGGGAGGAACACCGCGACCACGACCGAGGGCCTGATCTTGGGGGTCTCGAGCCCGCAGGAGTACACCTCCACCTTGAACGGCGCGTACACCGCGATGATGGCAAGCCTGGGGTATAGCAGCGCGAACGAGATCTTCGGCTACTACTACCGCGCCGCGATGCCGGCCACGGACGCGCTCCTGGGCATCGACTACCTGGTCTCGTCGTCCGACGTTCCTCTTGCCGAGCGCGTGAGCGTGGATGCTGCGCTGCCTGCGGACGGCTATGGGGTATGGAGAAGCGAGGTCGCGCTGCCGAGCGCCTATGGGATCCGCTCCGGCGCGGGCAACGTGACCTGGCCGTCCGACATGGGCGACTTCGACTACCAGACCGAACTGAACGACCACTGGGAAGGCTCTTCGCCGCCGCGCGACCCCTTCGCGAACCAGGAGGCCATGTGGGCCGACATGACGGGTTCCGACGCGAGCGGCCTTTACGTCGAGGCCGCCGCGGTCGAGGACGAGGGCGCGGCTTCCGAGACCTTGCGGGCCTGGAACGTCACAGTGCGCGAGGACGGGCCTCTGTACCTTTTCGTCCCGATGATGAGCGCCATTAGGTGCTCGTTTGCCGTGGGCGTTGACGGCGCGTGGGTTTCCTCGGTGGGTCTTAACTTCAATAATGGGGTTATTTACCTGGGGGAATACAGCGCTGGGCAGGAGCTGAGGGTCTCGCTCGAGCTTACCGAGACCTACGACTACGACAAGGCCGCCCGCGCGCTCGCATCCTCCTCCTCGGCGGATCTGCTCCAGGTCTGCACGTTGAGCACGGACGAGCTGGCGAGGCTGCGCGGCCTTCTTGACGACGGCGCGGCGCAGACGGAGACCTTTGAGGACGGCCATGTGGCCGTGAGCTTCTCGGCCGAAGAGGACAGGACGCTCTGTACCGTGATCCCGTACGATGCGGGCTGGACCGTGACCGTCGACGGCAAGAAGACCGAGCTCCGCTCGTTGTACGGCGGTTTGTGCGGCGTCGACCTGACGGCGGGGGAGCACACGGTCGAGTTCACCTACAAGACGCCGGGGCTCGCGGCCGGGTGCGCGGGCAGCGTGGCGAGCGTGGCTGTGTTCGGCGCCTGGCGCGGGCTCGCGCGACGCCGGCGCGCCGCCGCGCCCCAAGGCGCGCAGGTCCGGTAGCCGCCGGGCCCTCCCGCGCCCCGGAACCGCGCCG
>CAVJHQ010000049.1:0-16753 GCA_963649365.1 Alloprevotella sp. | reverse complement strand
TCTACCGCAACTCCATCAACATGGGCCTGCCCATCCTCGAGTGCCCCGAGGCCGTTGACGCCATCTCCGAGGGCGACGTCGTCGACGTCGACGCGGACACGGGCACCATCACGGACGAGACCACCGGCGCCGTCTTCCACGCGCAGCCGTTCCCGCCCTTTATCCAGGAGATCATCAACAACGGCGGCCTGGTCGAGCGCACCAAGCGCGTCCTGGCGCAGAAGAAGGGCGAGTAACCATGGCATCCAAGACCTACCGCATCTGCTCGCTTCCGGGCGACGGCATCGGCCCGGAGATCATCGCCGAGGGCAAGAAGGTCCTCGAGGCCGTGGGCAAGAAGGCCGACGTCGAGTTCGTCTTCGACGACCAGCTCATCGGCGGCGCGGCCATCGACGCGACCGGCTCCCCGCTGCCGCAGGCGACCCTCGACGCCGCCCTCGCGAGCGACGCCGTGCTTCTTGCCAGCGTCGGCGGCCCCAAGTGGGACTCCACCGACCCGAACGCCCCGCGCCCTGAGCAGGGGCTTCTTGGCATCCGCAAGGCGCTCGGCCTCTACACCAACCTGCGCCCGGTCAAGATCTACGACGCGCTCGCCGGTGCGTCCACGCTTCGCCCCGAGGTCATCAAGGGCGTCGACATGGTGCTCGTGCGCGAGCTCACGGGCGGCCTCTACTTCGGCCGCCGCGAGCGCTTCTACGACGAGGAGGGCGCCGGCGCGAACGGCGGCCGCGGCCAGCGCGCCTACGACACGCTCGAGTACCGCGAGTACGAGGTCGAGCGCATCGCCCGCCAGGCCTTCGAGGCCGCGCGCAAGCGCAGGAACAAGGTCACGAGCGTCGATAAGCGCAACGTCCTCGAGACCTCCCGCATGTGGCGCGAGGTCGTCCACCGCGTGCACGACGAGGAGTACGCCGACGTCGAGCTCGAGGACCTGCTCGTGGACAACACCGCGATGCAGCTCATCAACCGCCCGGCCGACTTCGACGTCGTGGTGACCGAGAACATGTTCGGCGACATCCTCTCCGACGAGGCCGCCCAGATCACGGGCTCGCTCGGCATGCTCGCCTCCGCGAGCCTGGGCGACGGCGTCTCGCTCTTCGAGCCCTCCGCGGGCTCGGCGCCCGACATCGCGGGCCAGGGCATCGCGAACCCGCTCGCGCAGATCCTCTCCGCGGGCATGTTGCTCACCTATGCGCTCGACATGACCGAGGAGGCCGGCTGGGTCGAGGCCGCCGTCGAGCGCGTGCTCGACGAGGGCTGGCGCACCCGCGACATCGCCGACGCCTCCACGCCGGCCGACCACATCCTCGGCACCGCCGAGATGGGCGACAAGGTCGTGGCCGCGCTCTAGGAGCTTTGCCGTAGACGCGCCTTGCGCTTGTCGCCTCTGCGTAAATAGCGGCGGTTGGCAGTCAGGAGAGCGTTTCGTGAGAATTGGCCCCGCCGGCACCGTTTGGGTGCCGGCGGGGCTTCTCTTTGCGCGCGCCTCCCGCTTGCGCGGCCGGCGGCGGAATTGCCTGCGCTGTAGAGTCCGTGCTTGGCGGCCGCCGAGGCTACTGGTTGACCGGCACGGTAACGTCGCCGATGGTGATCGAGACGACGTCGCCGGCGTCGTGGATGCGGCTGAAGGTTTGGGACCAACTCACCGAGTCGATGCCGTCGCGCTTGCTCGACGTGCCGCCGCCGCTCTCGAATGACTCCTGCGAGCCGTCGGCGAAGGTCACGCTCACGGGCAGCTCGAAGAGCTTGCCTGTGTCGGCGCCCTCCACGTCGTAGCCCTCGACGTCGTAGTCGATCGTCACACCCGTGTCGGAGACGTTGATGGCGTTCACGGTCACGTCGTGCCCGGCGAGGGTGGTCGACTGCCCGGCGGGCACGCTCACGGTCGTGTCCTCGTAGTTGAGCTCGAACTTGAGGTCCCATTGTCCCGTGGCGACGGGCTGAACCGCGCCGTCGGCGAGGCAATC
Organism: Alloprevotella sp.; assembly: GCA_963649365.1. Taxonomy (GTDB): domain Bacteria; phylum Actinomycetota; class Coriobacteriia; order Coriobacteriales; family Atopobiaceae; genus Paratractidigestivibacter. Next base: position 14,786 of record CAVJHQ010000049.1, on the reverse strand, counting down.
GAGCTCAGTGAGGCTTACGCGGGCCGTGCGCCCGGCGATCGAGCCGCCGAGGAAGAGCTTGACCTGGTCGTAATGGGCCACGTACTGGATGGTGCTGTCGCTCGGGTCGGCGTCGTAGAAGTACGAGCCGCCGGTCATCGCCATGGCGCCGTCGACCGTGAGGTCGGGCCCGCCCTCGTTCCAGGCGAGCATGAGCTTGTCGTTGACGTTGGTCTTTACGTCCTCTGGGTCGAAGGGGAGGCCGTCGTCGAACGAGACGTCGAACACGACGGCGAATCCGTTGGCGTCGCCGATGACGGCGCGCGCCGAGACGGTCACGCCGTTGCTTGTGGCGGAGGCGTCGAGCGGGTAGCCGATTTTGTCGATGATCCGGGTCTGCGCGGGTCCGTTGCCGAAGACGTCGGAGAGGACCTCGGAGGGGGCGGGGAGGATTCCCGCGGCCGCGGCCACGCCGTAGCCGCCGGCGCCGATCGCGAGGGCGATTCCCGCCGCGGCGGCCGCGGCCTTGAGGGCGACGCGGCGGGCGCGGGCGGGCTTGCGCGTTGCGGGGGCGGGGGCGAGGTCAGAGGCGAGGTCGGGCGCGGCTGCGACGGCCGCCGTCTCGTTTTCCTGGTCTTGGTTTCTTGCCTCCGCGAGCCGCGCCTTCATGCGCGCCTTCGCCTCGTCGGAGAACGCCAAGTGGTCGAGCGCGTCGGTGTAGCTACTCAAAGTCGAAGACATCGTCGTCTCCTTTCAAGGTCTCGCGAAGCTTCCTGCGGCCGCGGCTTAGGCTCTGGGCCACCGCCGCCTCGCTCCGTTGGGTGAGAAGCGCGATTCCGTGGATGGTATAGCCCTCGTAATAGTGCAGGTAGATGGCCTCGCGCATGGCTTCCGGCAATGCCTGGACCGCCTTGAGCACGCGCGACTCGCGGGCGCGGGCCTTGGATTCGGCCGTGGTCCTCGCCGCCTCGGGCTCGGCCACGGACTCGAGCGCCACCTCCGGGTGCGCCGCGCGCCTGCGCAGGCGGTCCTTGCAGAGGTTGATGGCCGCGCGGATGACCCAGGCGCGCTCGTGCTCGGGCGAGCGGAAGGCGCGCGGCTGCTCGAGCATCTTGAGGAAGACGTCCTGGCAGATGTCCTCGGCGTCCGCCGTGCTGTGCAGGTAGGTGCAGCTCACGCGCAGGATCGTGTCCGCGTAGGCGTCGACCAGCCGCCCGGGCTCGAGCGCGAAGGCGTCCGGCGCCAACTCCGGGCTTGTCGCCGGTCCCGTTGCCATAGCTGTTGCCGTTGCTGCTGCCATCGCCTCGGCCATTGGCCCCACCTCGCTTTCTTCTCGATTATGTGCTGGAAAGAAGTTCGGCGCGCCGTCCCTTCTTGCCAACAACACGCGCGAGGCCGCAAAACCTGACATATGGCCCACGACCTCCTGCGCGCTGGCGTTTCCGGGCGGTCCGGTTCAAAATTCGGGGATGGCGGCAGTTTCTCGCGGGACCTTCAGGTAAGCCGCGCCTCTCGCATGATAAAACCGCAGGTAGACGGCTTGGTCAAGAACGGATTACCTGGGCTGCGCGCTGAAAACCGCCGCCATCCCGCATTTGAGAGGGGTGCGTAGGGCGCTATGCGAAAGGCCGCGGCACTGGCTAGGCGGAAGGCCGCTCGTGTCGGGGCGTCGTCCTCGCGGGGGCGTCCGACAAGCGAAGGGGACGCCCCTTGCCGGGTTTCTTCGGCAAGGAGTGTCCCCAAAGCTCTCATTTGAGAGCTGCAACCAACGTCCCCAGAACTCTCATTTGAGAGCTGCAACCAACGTCCCCAAAGCTCTCAGGCGGTGAGGGCGACTTCGTGGCGGATAAGGCGATACGAGCCTTCGAGCAGGTAGTTGTTTATGTTGTCCTCACCGGTGCACTCGCCGTCGACGTAGAGGTCGACGATCGGGATCCCGTCGACCTCCATCCCGTTGAGCTCGCCCGCGCCTACGGCGAGCACCGTCGCCGGCACATAGCCCGCGGCGCAGCGCCCGTCCACCTTCCGGAGGGCATCGTAGACCCAGACCTCGTCGCCGCAGACGATCTGGTCCGTCGTCAGCACCGGCGCGTCGATGAACGCGCCGAGCTGCTCGCACGCGGGCTGCCTGGCGTCGATCGAGTGCAGCATCTGGGGCAGCGGCGCGCAGGCAGGCTGCTCAAGGAAGCCGTGGGCGGGCTTCACGCGCCCGGCGATTCTCCAGCCGTCGATCACGTAGACGCCGTTGTCGAGCTCGGCGAGGGACTCGTCGTCGGGGTCGTAGGGGACGACCCCGACCGAGAGCGAGCCGCCGAAGAAGTTGCCGACCACCTGTGCAAGTCGCGCGAAGCCGTAGGCGGCGTCCTCCGAGGGCGGGCGGTAGCGCTTGAGCTCGCAGTAGGCGAGAAACGCCTCTACCGAGCCTCTCCCGCCGTTCCAGTGCAGGTACACGCCGACTTTTGCGTCCGCCGTGGTCACGATGGCCCTGTTTCCCATGGAGCCTCCTGTCGTCCGTGCCGCGCTGCCCGTTGTTTTACGCGCGGCTCTTTGGGGCGGCATGGTAGGGGTAGGGAACCGACGGGAAGCTCCCGATTGGCCGACGGCCGGCCGACGGGACGCTGACGGCGCAGCTCAAGGGCCTTGTTGGTCGATTCGATCGGATTCAAAGAAACCGCCTGCGGCCCGTTTGGGGCCGCAGGCGGCATGCGCGCGGCAGAACGCCGACGATCTCGCGCCCGCGCGCGTTTCCGACTGTCCGCTCAGGTGCGGCGAGGGGCGCCGCGGCTACAGCAGGCTGCCGTTGCGACGGATATAGAGCTTCTTGACCAGGCAGACCAGGCAGGTGTAGCCGACGACCACGGCGCAGAGGACGAGCGCGAACGACGGGGCCGGCGCGCAGAAGTCGAGCGCCTCGCCCAGGGCCGTGAAGGGCAGCGCCGTCGCCGCGGCGATTCCCGCGGCCCCCAGCGCGACGAGCGGCAAAGAGGCCCTGCTGCCCGCGAACGGCACCCGCTCGGTGCGGATCAAGTGGATGACCAGCGTCTGCGTCCACATGCTCTCGATGAACCAGCCCGCCTGGAAGGCCCCCGCGAAGAGCGCCTGCCCGGCTGCGTCGAGCGTGCCCCACGGCCCTCCGGCAACGGCGGGGCAGACCCAGAAGAAGAGCGCGGCGAAGGTGAGGATGTCGAAGACGGAGCTCAAGGGCCCGAAGCTCACCATAAAGTCCTTGATGGAGGCGGTGTCCCAACGGCAGGGCTTCTCGACCATCGAGTCGTCGACGTTGTCCCAGGGCATGGCGGTGCAGGTCAGGTCGTAGATGAGGTTGAGCAGCAGCAGCTGCACGGCGGTCATAGGCAAGAAGGGCAGCAGCGTCGCGGCCACGAGCACGCTGAAGATGTTTCCGAAGTTGGAGCTCACGGTCATCTTCACGTACTTGATCATGTTCGCGTAGGTGCGCCGCCCGCACTCGATGCCGTGCTCGAGCACCATGAGGTCCTTCTCGAGCAGGATGATGTCGGCGGCCTCGCGCGCGACGTCGACGGCGGAGTCGACCGAGATCCCGCAGTCGCTCTCGCGCATGGCGGCCGCGTCGTTCACGCCGTCGCCCATGTACGCCACGGCGTGGCCGAGCCCGCGCAGCACGCGCACGACGCGGGCCTTCTGGGCGGGGGACAGCTTGGCGAAGATGCTCGTTTCCTGGACGGCGCCGGCCAGCTGCTCGTCGTCCATGGCCTCGACGTCGACGCCCGTGAGCACGCGCTCGGCGGGGATGCCGATGGCGCGGCACACGTGGGCCGCGACGCGGGGCGAGTCGCCGGTCAGGACCTTGGTCGCCACGCCATGGGCGGCGAGGGCGCGCACGGCCGCGGCGGAGCTCTCCTTGGGCGGGTCGAGGAAGGCGAGGTAGCCGATGAGGACCATCTCGCGCTCGTCGTCCGAGGTGAGGGAGCCCGCGCCCGCCGGGTCGTCCTTGCGCGCCACGCCGAGCACGCGCATGCCCTCGTCGGCGAGCGCCGCGCCGCGCTCGGCGACGGCGGCCACGAGCTCGTCGGTAAGGGGCAGCACCTGCCCGTCGATCTCGACGGCGGAGCAGACGGCCATGACCTCCTCGAGGGCGCCCTTGGTAACCATGCGGGTGCGGCCGCGGGCGTCGCCCACGACGACCGAGAGGCGGCGGCGGTCGAAGTCGAAGGGCAGCTCGTCGATGCCGTGATAGCGCTCTGCGAGCTCCTCGGCGGTCACGGCGGCTCCGTTCGCCCGGGCGCCCACCTCGTCGGTGCCCTCGGCCAGGGCGCGGTCGATGATCGCGTTGTCGATGAGGTTCTTCACGCCGGTGGAGAAGTAGCTGTTCAGGAAGGCGTAGCGCAGCACGCGCGCGTCCTCGCGGCCGTTCACGTCCAGGTGGCGCTCGAGGACGATGCGGTCCTCGGTGAGGGTGCCGGTCTTGTCGGTGCAGAGCACGTCGACGGCGCCGAGGTCCTGGATGGCGTCAAGGCGCTTGACGATCACGCGGTCGCGCGAGAGGTCGACGGCGCCCTTGCCCAGGCACGTGGTCACGAGCATGGGCAGCATCTCGGGGGTAAGGCCCACCGCCACGGACAGCGAGAAGAGCAGCGCGTCCACCCAGTCGCCCTTGGTCACGCCGGAGGCGACGAAGACGACGGGCAGCATGACGAGCATGAGGCGCATGAGGAGCTTGGACGTGGAGCTGATGCCCGCGTCGAAGGAGGTCTCGCGCTTGCGCCCCGCGAGCGTGCCCGTGGCCTCGCCGAACATGGTGCGCGCGCCCGTGGCCACGACGACGCCGCGTGCGTTGCCGGAGATCACGGTCGAGCCCATGAACGCCAGGTCGGCAAGGTCGGTGAGGGCGATGCCCTCGGCCCCGTCGCCGTCGGCGTCGGGGAGCGCGGGGCGCTTCTCGACGGGCTCGGACTCGCCGGTGAGGGACGCCTGGCTCACAAAGAGGTCGCGGGCGGCGAAGATGCGCAGGTCGGCGGGGACGACGTCGCCGGACGAGAGGTGGACGACGTCGCCGACGACGATCTCGTCGATGGGGGTCTCGTTGCCGCCGTCGCCGTCACGCTCGACCTCAGCCGTGGACTCGACCATCTCGGCCAGGGCCTCGGCCGCCACGGAGCTCTTCTCGTCCTGGACAAAGCGCAGGACGCCGGAGACAAGCACCATGATGCCGATGATCAGCGGCGTGGAGAGGTCGCGCTCGGAGCCGGTGGCAAAGACCCAGTCGGTGAGGACCGAGACGGCGGCGATGAAGATGAGGATGTAGGTGAACGGGTCGGCGAAGGCGGCGAGGAAGCGCAGGGGCAGGGACTTCTTCGCGCCGCGGGCGAAGGCGTTGGCGCCGTGGAACTCGCGGGCGGCCTCGACCTGGTCGGCCGCGAGGCCTTCTTCGCAGGTGTTGAGCTCGGCGAAGAGCTCTTCTTTGTCGGCGGCGGCGCTGTGGCGGAGCCAATCCTGCTGGGCCGCGGCGCGCGCGGACTTCCTCGTGGGCTTCTCGGCGCGGCTGCCCGCGCGGTCAAAGAGGTTGCGCAGCGTCATGGCGAACCTCGCAATCCCGGGAAATCGGTGCCCTCGACGCATGCGGGGGGCTTGGGAGCGCGTCGTGCGCGGGCGCGGCCTGTCGGGCCCGACGGTGCGGCCCTGCGGCTATGCGTCGCGGCGCCTGGCATTCCCGAGTGCCGGCGCCTGTCCCATGGGATGATTCGGGGTGGAGCTCTGACTGTGACTGTGACTGCATCCGTCGGACATGGGGCACCTCCTCGGGGCCTGGGGTCTTGCCCGGTTTAAAAGACATAGGCAACTGAATCGTACCCAGCGCAGGGCCGGTTGAAGCCTAAGGGATGGTAGCAGAACCTGAGGTAAGGGGGACGTAATGTTTTCTCGGGTGGGGTTTTCGTGGGCTTCCTGGCCGCGCCGTCCCCTAATCCATCGTGTGGGTCGAGAAGACCGGGTCGTCTTGCCAGGGCACCACGCCGTCGGCCGACCCGAGCGTCGCGGGCACGTCGATGAGCCGCTGGTTGCGCGACCCGCGGAAACGCAGCGTGATGTCGTAGTCGTCCTGCACGAAGGGCCCGTCCACCAGCACGTCGAGCGTGTCGAGGATGCGGTCGGTCACCTCGCCCAGGTTCCATGCCCCGCCCGGCGCGAGCTGCTCCCACGTGTGGCCGGAGTACATCCAGATGGTCTTCGCGCCGGCCTCGCCCCGCGGATGGGCGTCGCGCACGCGCTCGAGGAAATCGACGAGGCCCTGCTGGTTCTCGGGCTCCATCGGCTCGCCGCCGAGGACCGAGAGCCCGGCGACGTAGGGGCTCGCGAGGGAGTCCATGATCTGGTCCTCGACCGCGCGCGTGAACGGCTGGCCGGACGAGAAGTCCCAGGCGACCTCGTTGAAGCAGTTCGGGCAATGCAGGCGGCACCCGCTCACGAAGAGGGTCGTTCTCACGCCGACGCCGTTCGCGATGTCGCAGTATTTGATTTCCGCGTAGTTCATGGGGCCTCTCCTCGCGCATGGGCACTCAAGTATAGGCCTCGAGTACACTTGGGAGGTTGAACCGAGGCCGCGACCAGGAGGGATTTTTCCATGGCCGAGTTTGTTTACCAGTTCTACAAGGCCCGCAAGGCCGTTCACGACAAGGTCATCCTCGACGACGTTACGGTCGGCGTCTACCCGGGCGCCAAGATCGGCGTCGTGGGCCCCAACGGCGCGGGCAAGTCCACGCTGCTCAAGGTCATGGCCGGGCTCGAGGACGTCTCCAACGGCGAGGCGCGTCTTGCCCCCGGCTACTCCGTGGGCATCCTTCAGCAGGAGCCCCCGCTCGACGACTCGAAGACCGTCAAGGAGAACATCGAGCTCGCGTTCGGCGACGTCATCGCCAAGGTCGCCCGCTTCAACGCCATCGGCGAGGAGATGGCCGCGCCCGACGCCGACTTCGACGCCCTCATGGCCGAGATGGGCCAGCTCCAGGACGAGATCGACGCCGCCAACGGCTGGGACCTCGACTCGCAGCTCTCGCAGGCCATGGACGCGCTGCAGTGCCCCGACCCCGACGAGCCCGTCGACCACCTCTCCGGCGGCGAGCGTCGCCGCGTCGCCCTCTGCAAGCTGCTGCTCGAGGCCCCCGACCTGCTGCTGCTCGACGAGCCCACGAACCACCTCGACGCCGAGTCCGTGCTCTGGCTCGAGCAGTTCCTCCACAACTACCCCGGCGCCGTCATGGCCGTCACGCACGACCGCTACTTCCTCGACGACGTGGCCGAGTGGATCTGCGAGGTCGACCGCGGGCAGCTCTACCCCTACGAGGGCAACTACTCCACCTACCTCGAGAAGAAGGCCGCCCGCCTGGAGGCCCAGAACCAGCAGGACGCCCGCCGCGCGAAGAAGATGAAGTCCGAGCTCGAGTGGGTGCGCAGCTCGCCGAAGGCACGCCAGGCCAAGAGCAAGGCGCGTCTTGCCGCCTACGAGCAGATGGAGGCCGAGGCCCGCTCGTCCAAGAAGGTCGACTTCACCGACATCCAGATCCCCGTGGGCCCGCGCCTGGGCCAGAAGGTCCTCGTGGCCGACCACCTGTGCAAGTCCTTCGGCGACCGCGTGCTCATCGACGACCTGAGCTTCAACCTGCCGCGCAACGGCATCGTCGGCGTCATCGGCCCCAACGGCGTCGGCAAGTCCACGCTCTTCAAGACGATCGTCGGGCTCGAGCAGCCCACCGACGGCTCCCTCGAGGTCGGCGAGTCCGTCAAGCTCTCCTATGTCGACCAGATGCGCGCCGGCATCGATCCCGACAAGACCCTCTGGGAGGTCGTCTCCGACGGCAACGACTACATCATGGTCGGCGACCAGGAGATCCCGTCGCGCGCCTATGTGGCCGCCTTCGGCTTCAAGGGCAAGGACCAGCAGAAGCGCGCGGGCGTGCTCTCCGGCGGCGAGCGCAACCGCCTGAACCTCGCGCTCACCCTCAAGCAGGGCGGAAACCTGCTGCTGCTCGACGAGCCCACTAACGACCTCGACGTCGAGACCTTGGAGTCGCTCGAGGAGGCGCTCGAGGCGTTCCCCGGCTGCTCGGTGGTCATCTCCCACGACCGCTGGTTCCTCGACCGCGTGGCCACGCACATCCTCGCGTGGGAGGGCGACGACGAGAACCCGGGCCGCTGGCACTGGTTCGAGGGCAACTTCGACGACTACCAGAAGGACCGCGAGAAGCGACTGGGCGCGGAGGCGTCGAAGCCGCACCGCCTTCACCGAAAGCTTACGCGCGACTAGCGAATAAACGCGTGTTCAGGTGCGTTCAAGCCTTGACAGGCTCCTAAGATGGGCAGGCGCTCCCCGCTGCGGGGCGCCTGCTTTTCTTATCTGTGGCCCGGCGTCCAAGCGCCGGATTTTTATGTTCGGAGGTTGTTTATATGGGCGAGAAGAAGATCCACACACGTAAGGCGGTCATCATCGGCGCGGGGCGCGTGGGCAGCCATGCGGCGCTGTGCCTCATGTTCCAGCACCTGGTGAACGAGATCGTCTTTGTGGACGTGAACCCCGAGGCGGCCGCCGCGCAGGCGGGCGACCTCAACGACCTCGCCTCCGGCCTCGGCGACAACTTCGTCATCCGCGTGGGCGACTACTCCGACTGCGGCGACGCGCACTTCGTCATCATGACCGCGGGCCGCAGCCGCCGCCCCGGCGAGACGCGCCTCCAGATGCTCGGCGGCACGGTCAAGATCCTCGAGTCCATGGTCGGCCCCATCCGCGACTCCGGCTTCCACGGCATCCTCATCAGCGTGTCGAACCCCTGCGACGTGGTGACCGAGTACCTCTACCGCAACCTCGGCCTGCCCCGCGGACAGGTCTTCGGCACGGGCACCCTGCTCGACTCCGTGCGCCTGCGCCGCGCGCTCTCCGAGATCATCGGCGTCAACTCCAAGCAGATCCAGGCCGTCTGCATGGGCGAGCACGGCGACTCGAGCTTCATCCCCACGTCGCACATCGCGGTCCAGGGCATCGACCTGCGCGAGTACCTCTCCGTGACCAACGGCAAGTCGAGCGACATCGACTTCGCCGACGTCATGAAGCGCGTGCGCGAGTCCGGCAGCTCCATCGTGGCCGGCAAGGGCTGCACCGAGTTCGGCATCGGCTCGGTCGTGGCGAGCATCGTCATGGCCGTCCTGCACAACGAGAAGATCGTGGTGCCGCTGTCCGTCCACCTCGAGGGCGAGTACGGCGAGAGCGGCATCTGCGCGGGCGTCCCGTGCGTGCTGGGCGACGAGGGCATCGAGCGCGTGCTCGAGATCGACCTTTCCTACGACGAGCGCAAGGCCATGCGCACGAGCTGCGGCATCATCCGCGAGTACGTCGAGCAGGCCATGCCGGAGGCTTAAGGGGCGTTACGCGCGTGGGCGACGGCCGGGCGGCAAGAGGGGTAATCCTCTCGCCGCCCGGCCGTTTTCGCTGTGCGCGCGTGGTATACCTACGGAGTAACAGATCGTGTCGGCTGGCTCCTGGCCAGGCGACGGCCCGATCGGGCGATTGGAGATAACCGTGATCAGCATCGACCATGTGAGCAAGTCCTATGACGGCGGCAGGACGTTTTCCGTCGACGACCTCTCCCTCGAGGTCCGCGACGGCGAGATCTTCGGCATCCTGGGCCCCAACGGGGCAGGCAAGTCGACGACCCTGAACATGCTTGTGGGCACGCTCGCCCCGACCAAGGGCACCGTCAAGATCGACGGCATCGACGTCACGCAGAGCCCCGTCGAGGCCAAGCGGCGTCTTTGCTACGTCTCGGACACCCCCGACCACCTGCTGCGCCTTCGCGGCCGTGAGTACCTGCGCTTCATCGCCGACATCTACGGCGTGCCGGCCGACGTGCGCGCCGAGCGCATCGCCGAGCTGGCCGAGGGCTACGGCATGGCCGGCGAGCTCGATAACCAGATCAAGTCGTACTCCCACGGCATGCGCCAGAAGATGATGATCATGGGCGCGCTTCTTCCCAACCCCGACCTCTGGGTCTTGGACGAGCCCATGACCGGCCTCGACCCCCAGGCGGCGTGGCTCCTCAAGCAGTCCATGCGCAAGCACGCCGACGAGGGCAAGACCGTGCTCTTCTCGACGCATGTCCTCGACGTCGCCGAGAAGGTCGTCGACCGCGTGGGCATCATCGCTCACGGCAAGCTGCTCTTTGTGGGCACGGTCGAGGAGATGCGCGAGCACTTCCGGAACAACACCTCGCTCGAGGAGATGTTCCTTGAGCTCACCGGCACGAATTCGCCGCTCGCGGGTGCCGGCGCCTCGGAGGGGATGTAGCGTGAGCGGGGTCAACTGGACGCAGTTCGCCGCCTTGCTGACGGCCATCCGCAAGGGCGAGCAAAGCGCCGACGACGTTCTGGGCCTTGAAGGCGACGGCGGCGGCAGCAGGGCCGCTCGTCTTGCGGGCGCGGTCGTCTCGTTCGTCGTTATCGCGGGCCTGATGTTCCTTTGGGGCCTTTTGATGGGCGACGCCGGGGCCTCGGTGCTCTCGGGCTTCAACATCACCGTCGTCACTTTGGCGCTGCTCTCGCTCACCATGGGGTTCTACACGGCCGTGAGCAGCTTGTTTTTGGTGAGCGACCTCTCGTTCTACGTGGCCTTGCCGATCTCCGGCCAAACCATCCTGTGGGCTAAGCTCGCCAGCTACTTCTCGAACGCAGTCCTTATGGACGCGGCGGTCCTGCCGCTCGGTCTGGGCCTGCTCCTTGGCCGGGGAGAAGGGCCTCTCGCCTGGGTCCTCATGGTCGTCGCCTTCGTCCTGTGCGCGCTGGCCGTCAACGTGGCCATGGTGCTTCTCGTGCTGCCGCTCATGCGCTTCTCGAAGGTCGCGGTCGACAAGGACCGCTTCTCGCGGGCGCTGGGGGCGGTGATCACGCTGCTGGTCGTTGCCGTCTCGGTGGCCGTTTCCATCGGCAGGCAAACCGCCGGGGACGGCGGGCTCGACGCGGGCGCCGTCGCTTCCCTGACCGAGGGCGTCGCCGGCATGCCCGTGGTCAAGGTCATCCTTACCGTCCTGTGTCCGCCGTTCGCCTTGGGCGGGGCCGTCTTCGATGCGCCGGGCGCGGCGGGGCTCGTCGGGCTTGTGGGGATGGCCGCCCTTCTCGCAGCCTATGCGGCCCTTCTCAACTGGTGCGCCGGCAAGTGGTACTTCGAGGCCGTGCGCGGGCTCGCCGGCGGCGCGGGCGTGCGCTCGAGCAAGCGCTATGGCGCGGCCGAGCTGGGGGCCAAGGTAAGCGGCCGCAGCCAGTTCAAGGCTTTTGTCGCCGTCGACGTGGCATCGCTGCTCCGCGTGCCGTACTTCTTCAACCAGTTCGTGCTCTCGCAGTGGCTTGCGCCGCTTATCTTGCTGGCCGTGTCGGGGTTCAGCCTGCTCAGGGGCGGCGACGTGACCTCCTTCGACCAGTTGCGGGAGGCCGCGGGGTCATGCGAGCTCGGCGCCACGATGGGCTTGGTGCCCTTGGCTATCGGCATGCTCCTCGCCGTCTTTACCGGTATCCAGTCCTATGCGTGCGGCCAGGCCGTCTCTCGCGACGGGCAGGATTTCTTCTTCTTCCGGACCATGCCCGTGGACCTGCGCGCCTACGCGAAGGCCAAGTTCGTCGCCAACGAGCTGGTGGGTCGGGTGCCTGTGTCGGTCGTCCTGTTCGTCGGCATGCTGGTCGTCGGCCTGCCGCCCCTTACCGCCCTCGCCTGCATCGCGATTTATGCGCTCTCGGTCGCCTGTGCCGACCTGGCGAGCCTTTCCGTAGGCATGCAGTCGCCCAAGCTCGACTGGGAGAGCGAGTCTGAGCTGGTCAAGGGCAACGAGGCTTTCGGGTCCATCGTCGCGTGCGTGGTCGTCACGGTCTTGGTCATGGTGCTGCCGGCCCTGTGTCTCGCGGCCCCGATCGTCCTCGAGCTCGAGGCCGGCCCCTGGGGCGCCGTCGCGGCCGTTGCCGTCTGCGCCCTCGAGCTCGCCGGCCTCGCCGCGCTGGCATTCGGCTCCCGGGTGCGCAGGCTCGCAACCATCGAGCCGTAGGGCCTGCCCGTTAAACGGGGCTGGAGCTCCCTGATGAGGCCGCGCCGGCGTCTTGACGCCTAGGGCGCCCCGCCCGTTGCGTGCGGGCGGGGCGCATGCTTTAGAATTGGTTGGCCTGAAGCCACGTAGACGGGAACCCCTGCATGAAGCGCGTCCTTATCATCGCCACCGGCGGAACCATCGCTTCCACCTCCGACGGGGCGGGGCTGGCCCCCACGGCAACCGGCCGCGAGCTCGCAGACAAGGTGCCGCTGATCGACACCATCGCCGAGCTGGGCTTTGTTCAGCCGATGAACATCGACAGCACGAACATGCGGCCCCGGGACTGGCTGCGCATCAAGGACGTGATCGTCGAGTCCTACGGCGACTACGACGGCTTCGTGGTCCTGCACGGCACCGACACCATGGCCTACACGGCGGCGGCGCTCTCGTATCTGATCCAGGATTCCGAGAAGCCGATCGTGCTTACCGGCTCGCAGCAGCCTATGGCGAGTCCTTTTACTGACGCCAAGCTGAACCTGTACCAGTCGGTGCTCTACGCAGCCGACGACGCGAGCCGCGACGTCTCCGTGGTCTTCTCCGGCAAGGCGATCGCCGGCACGCGCGCGCATAAGCAGCGCACCATGAGCTTCAACGCCTTCATGAGCATGAACTACCCGTCGCTCGCCTATATCCGCAACGACCGTATCGTCAGGGCGGGGACCGGGATGGGCGCGGCCGCGGCGCCGAAGACGGGGGCCGCGCCGGCGGTCTTCGACGCGCTCGACGAGCGCGTCCTCGTCCTCAAGCTCACGCCCGAGCTGCAGCCGAGCATCTTCGAGCTGCTCAAGCGCGATTACGACGCGGTCATCCTCGAGACCTTCGGCATCGGCGGCATTCCCGACACCCTGCACGACGCCATCTTCGACTGGGTCGATTCCGGCCGGACGCTCGTCGTGACCACGCAGGTCCCCGAGGAGGGCCTCGACCTCGGCGTTTACGAGGTGGGGCGCGCGTACGCGGACAATCCCGGGGTGCTTAAGGGCGACGACATGTCCACCGAGGCGCTCGTGGCCAAAACCATGTGGGTGCTCGGCCAGACCCGCGACCCCAAGAACGTCCGTGAGCTCTTTTACCGCGAGATCAACCACGATCGCACGCCTCGCTAGCGATTTTTCGCGTCGCACGGATTCAAACTTCCGTATTTGAGTGCCTTGGAACGGACCTGTCGAGTAGACAAGCTCTATTTGACAGCAAATTGCCAGTTGACGATGACTGTCTAAGGGTCAAGTCCAAATTAGTGTGTAAATTCGCAACCGCGCCCTATTTGCCTTGCCTTGCCTTGCCTTACCCCGCCTTCCTCAGCCGCCGCTGCTCCTCCGCGATCGACGCCAGCGCGGGGGCCGCGGCGTCGAGCTCGGCGCAGGCCGGCGAGTAGTACGCCTTGCCCGCCCGGGCCCACCTCTCGTCGGTCTCCATCAGCAGCGCGCCGGCCAGCCTCAGCGCCGACGCCGCGTTGGGGAAGACGCCGACCACCCTCGCCCTGCGCTTCACCTCCCTGTTCAGCCTCTCGATGTAGTTCGACGTCCTCGTCGGCCTGCGCATGCCGGCCGGCAGCGCCATCACCGTCATCGCGTCCTCGAAGCCCGCCTCCAGGCACTCGGCCGACGCCGGCGCCGCCTCCCTGTAGTCGGCCAGGATCTCGTCCCTCCGGCGGCGGGCGGAGGCGAGGTCGGGCTGGTTGAACATGTCGGTCAGCTCCGAGGCGAGGCCCGCCCGCAGGTGCTTGGGCGCCTTGTCGGCGACGTTGCGGCCGAGGTGGGACTGGCAGCGCTGCCAGGGGACGCCCGGGTAGACCTCCCGCAGCGCGGACACCAGGCCCTCGCAGGCGTCGGAGGTGAACATCCTGAACGACGCGAGCCCCCGGGCCCTCAGCGAGCCCAGGAACGCCGACCAGGAGGACCCCGTCTCGCCGTCGGCGAGCTCCAGCCCCAGGACCTCCTTGCGCCCGTCCCTCCTGAGGCCGATGGCTATGAGCAGGGCCTTCGCCCTGACGCGGTGCTCCTCCCTGACCTTGAGGTAGGTCGCGTCGGCCATGACGAACAGGTAGTCGCCCTCCAGGGGCCTGGACCTGAAGCGCCCGACGGCCGCGTCGAGCTCCTTGCACGCCTCGGACACCGACTGCTTGGAGAAGCTCTTCCCGCAGATCTCCTCCATGACCCGGCCGACCTTGGCGGTCGAGACGCCGCCCACCACCATCTCCGCCATCGCCGTGACCAGCGCGGCCTCGCTGCGCCTGTAGTTCTCGAAGAGCATGGTGCGGAAGGGCTGGTTGCGGTGCCTGGGCACCGCGAGCTCGACCGTGCCGACCCGCGTGGTGAGCGGGCGCTCCCTCGAGCCGTTGCGGCTGTCCGTGCGCGCCTCGCTGCGCTCGTAGCGCGCGCAGCCCAGCTGCTCGTCGGACTCCGCCCTGAGGAAGGCGTTCATCGACTCCTGCAGCAGCAGCCTGAAGGCGTCGCCGTCCGAGCTCGCCAGCAGCCGCACGACCTCGTCCTGGTTGAGGGTAATATTGATCTGGGCCATTCCCGTCCTCCAAGTCACTTGGTTAATTTGGCGATTGCGAGTTTACTTGGAGGGCGGGGACGGCCTTTGGCCGTCCCCGCGCTTTTACACCACTTTACGGACGTGACCCGACTACGAAAGAAACTCTTCTATTTGAGTGTCTTGGCACGGACGTATCGAGTACAAGCGCTCCAATTCAGCGCAAAACACCAGTTG
>CAVJHQ010000048.1:0-16762 GCA_963649365.1 Alloprevotella sp. | reverse complement strand
CGAAACCACGGGCTTCTGGTCCGCGCTCGCCAGCGCGGTCGTCGGAAGGGCAAGAGCAACGACCGCCGCGAACACTACCGCAAAGACAGCGAAAGAAGCTCTACCTCCCCCCAAGCTGAATCTCGTCTTCTTCATGTAGACCTTCTTTCCTGCCCAAAGGCAGCTCCCTTTGGCTTCCTTGAATGAAGCCAAAGCCGATAGATAGTCTCATAGCTTATCACGTAAAACTTGGAGGGGGAGACGCAGCAACCGCTTGCACACAGGAAAACGACCAGGTTAGGCGTTCGTTGTCCAGTCGATTGCCTGTGCCCCGTGCCCTACCAGCAACTCGTTTGTTTGCGAGAAGGGACGCGACCCCATGAAGGCGGGCAGCCCGCCGCCCGCCCGGTTGGCTGAAAGCGGGGAGGGGTGCGTCGATGCAAGGCAGAATTTCTCGTCTGCCACGCTCTTGCCGAGCGTCGCCTTGGCGTCGTCGACCAGCTTGACCGCGTGCCTGCCCCAGGTAAGAAACACCACGGGCTGCGGCAGCGTGAGGCACCGACGCACGATGTGGTCGGTCAGGACCTGCCAGCCAAGCTTGGCGTGCGAGTTCGCCGCTCCCTGGCGCACGGTGAGCGTGGTGTTGAGCAGCAGGACGCCTTGCCGCGCCCACCCGGAAAGGTCGCCCGTCACAGGGATGTCGCAGCCCAGGTCGGCGGCCATCTCTTTATAGATGTTCCTCAGGCTCGGCGGCAGCTTGCAGCCGCGGTGGACCGAGAACGAGAGGCCCATGGCCTGCCCCTCCTCGTGGTAGGGGTCCTGGCCTAGGATTGCCACGCGCACGTCGGCGGGGGCGGTCCACGCGAGGGCGTTCAGGATGTCGTCTTGCGGCGGGTAGATGGTCTGGCCGTCCTCGCGCATCCGCGCCACCTCGTCGAGGAGCCGCGCCGTCGTGTCCCGCACCTCCGCCGGGGCGTCGCCGAGCCAGGCGTCGATGTTCTCTTGCTTGCCCACGTTACGCCTCGGCCTTCGGCGCGCACGCCAGGGGGCCGAACATGGTGTCCAGCAGGTGCGTGCCGGTCTGCGTGCGGAAGATGGCGCTTCTCGCCGCGGCGATTCCCTGGGCGCTTGAGCCGTCCTCAAAGAGGTTCACGAGGAAGTCGGCCTCAACGAGCGCCTGGTAGTCGGGCCCGTCGATGGCGTCGTAGGTGTGGTGGTGGCCGACAAGAAACGCGACGCGCTCGCAGCGCTCGGGCGAGAAGCCCACCTCGGCGAGCATCTTACGCGCCGGCTCGGGGCCGAGCTCCTCCTGGTACTTGCCGGAGGACTTGCCGTACTTCTTGATGGCGGGGTGGATGCCGATGTCGTGGACGATGGCCGCCGCCTCGAGCGTAAGCAGCGTATCCGCGTCGAGTCCCTCGCCGAGGCCGATCGTGCGGGCAAAGCTCGCGACCTTAATAAAGTGCTGGATGCGCAGCGCGTCGCCGGCGTCGAACTCGATCATCTTGAGCATGAGCTCGTGGAGCAGCTGCTCGGGGGCCTTGGTCTCCATATGATTCTCCTAGGGACGAGGTGGGGCGCCGCACGGACAAGGCGCGCCGCGCGGACAAGGGCGCGTCAGCGCTCGCTGCAGGTTACCAGATATTCGTCAACCTCGGCAGCCGTCAGCTGCGGAAAGGTCTCCATGAGCCCACGGCGGATCACGTCCAGGTACGGCTTGCTCGGTGCGTTCTTCTCGCGGCGCACGGCGTTGGTAAACGTGCGCGCGGGAATCCCCTCGATCGGCTCGAGGTCGATCTGGTCGCAATACCACTCGGGGTCGCGCCCCTCCTGGTCGCGGACCTGCTCGTACTGGCCTTGCGTGACGAGCCAGGCACGGGCGTATGCGTCGCCGGCGCGCGTCGGGTCGAGGAAACCTACGCCGCCGTCCTCCCAAACATGGCTGGCCCCGCCGAAATACAGGTCGTAGGGCACGTGGACGGCGCGGGACTCGAGCGGGTCGGATGTGTCGTCGCAACCGGCGTAGGTCTTTCCGTTCAAGGGGCAGAACCCGCCCTTTAGGTAATAAGAGAAGCGTTCCCATCGCAGGTTGGAGCCGTAGCAGACGTACCAGATATGGCTGTCTGCAAGGTTTGCGTAGTCAGGCGTGTTCATCAAACTCCTATTCATCCAGCTGAACCTTCGCCATTCTAGACCGCTGCCTGCGGTACCATCGGGGGCAATCGACGAATGGGGGAGCGTGTGGGCAGGAGCAGCAATAAGGGTGCCAAGACAAGCGGCGGCGCCGGCACCGGAGGCCGCAACGGGGTCAGGGCAAGCGGCGGCACCGGCACCGGAGGCCGCAACGGGGTCAGGGCAAGCGGCGGCGCCGACGCCGCCGGGGCCCTGAGCAAGAAACTCCTCGGCGGACTTGCGGCAGTCGTCCTGGCGGTCGTCTGCTCCGTCTTTGGTCTTCAAGGAACGTCGGGCACCGGCACCGGCACGTCCGCGACGACGTCGACGGCCGCGTCGAGCACCGCCTCCGCGACCACCGACGCATCCTCGGGCGCCGCCGGCCAGCAGGGAGGCTCCGCGTCGTCGGGCCAGGCGGGTACCCTCACCTTCCGCAGCGAGGAGCGCCTGCAGAGCCATTACGAGAAGCACGGCGTTCAGATGGGCTTCTCATCGGCCGAAGAGTATCTTGCGGCTGCCAACGCCGTGGTCTCCAATCCCGAGGCGCTTCACAAGCTCGAGGCCGAGGACGGCGACGACGTGTACTACCTCGAGTCGACCGGCGAGTTCGTTGTCGTCTCTCAGAAGGGATACATCCGCACGTATTACCTTGCGGACAAGGATTATTTCGATAGGCAATAGACCATGGATATGACGTCATTCGCCGTTTTCGGCGAGCTCCCTTACGCTGCGCTCCTGGGCGTCGCGTACCTCTTTGTGCTTAACCTGGCAACGCTCATCGTGTACCTGGTGGACAAGGCGCGCGCCGGGCAGGGGTCCTCGCGCGTCCCCGAGTCGACGCTGCTCGGCCTTGCCTTGATCGGCGGCTCGCTCGGGGCGCTGTTGGGCATGTACCTGGTGCGGCACAAAACGCAGAAGTGGTACTTCAAGTTCACGGTGCCGATTATGCTCGCGGCGCAGGTCGCGCTCGTGGCGTGGCTGGCGCTCTTTGCGGGGCCGCTGGTCTAACGGCGTTATCGCGGCGGTTGGAGCGGCTCTATCGGTCGCAGCGGCTTTTCGAGCTCGCGCGAGAGCTCGGGCAGAAGCGCCGCGAAGGTGGCGTCGCGGGTCTTCTTCTTGAGCTGGCACTCCCAGATAACGTGGACGGTCCAGCCGTCCGCGCGCAGCTCCTCGAGGTTTCGCCGGTCGCGCTCGACGTTGCGCGCGAACTTGGCGTCCCAGTACTCGGTGTTCTTCTTCGGCGTCGACGGGTTGCAGCGGGGGCAGCGGTGCCAGAAGCAGCCGTTGATGAACACGGCCACCTTGCGCCCCGGCCACGCGACGTCGGGGCGGCCCGGCACCTTCCACTGCAGGCGGTAGCCGGTGAGCCCGGCCTCGCGCAGGCGCTCGCGGACAAGCAGCTCCGGCTTGGTGTCCTTGCCTTTGTTGCCCTGCATCGAGCGGTGGGTCCCGTAGTCGGTCGCCGCCGGCGCGGCGCGCCTGGCAAGAAGGGCCGCCGCCTGCCCGTCCACCCCCGCGCGCTCAGCCTCGCGCAACGTCTCCGACCAGCGCTCCGTAAGCCGCTCGAGGCTCCAGGCCGCGTTTGCGGGGCTCGTCGACGGCAAGACGATCGCCGGCATGCCGCAGCGGTACTCAAGGTACTTGCGGTAGAGCCGTCCCGCGCAGGCCCCGTTGCAGACGATCGTATGGACGGGCGCCTCCGCAAGAATGCGCTCGACGCGGTTCTCCACGACGTTCTTTATGCTGGCGTCGCTTGAGCCTTTGATATCGCATTCAGCGATAACGTCCCACAGGGCAATGCCGTGCTCGAGGAGAAACGCGCGCTTCTCGTCAACGGTGACGGGCGTATCGCACCCCTCGCACGCTGCGACAACGCGCCAGAACCGGTTCTGCGGGTTGCCGTAGTAGAACTCGTTCGCGCGGCTGAGCACGGATGGAAACGACCCCAGCACGAGCACGCGGGAGCGCGCGTCGTACACGGGGTCGAAGCCATGCGCTATGTGTTGGTACTGAGCTGCCATGCAGGCCATTCTACTCGCCGCGCGCGCAACGGCGCGCCGGGACGCCGGGGAAGGGGACGGCGAGCGCGCGTCGGGAAGCCGCCCGCGCGCGGCGCGCAAAGGCCCCCCGCGTCCCGAGAACGCTAGTAGCGGCGCGTGCCGAACAGGCCGCGGAGAATCTGGTTGGCGGCCTGCTTGCCGACGGAGGTGAGGACGCTCGTGGCCGCGCGCGTCATGGCGTCGACCTGCTTCTGCTGCTCTTTCGCGCGTCGCTCGGCTTCCTTCTCGGCGGCCCGCTCCTGGCGCTCGGCTTCTTTCTGGGCTGCCCGCTCTGCCGCCGCCGCGGCCTTCTCGGCCGCTTTCTGGGCCTTGGCCTCTGCGGCTGCCTGCTGTTTGGCGAACTCGGCCTTCTGGGCCTCAAGCTCGGCGCGCTCCTGCGCGAGCTTCTCGGCCTCGGCGTTCGCGGCGGACTGGTCCTGGATGATCTCGTAGGCGCTCTGCCGGTCCACGGCGGTGCCGTACTTGGCCTGCAGGTCGGCCTGGGCCGCGATCACGGCGGCCTTGGCCTCGGCGCTCGCGGCGGCCATAAGGCACTGCGGCGGCAGGACCTTGGCGTTCTCGACCACGGAGGGCTTGCCGTCCTCGTCGAGGAAGCTCACGAGCGCCTCGCCCGTGCCGAGCTCCATGATGGCGTCCTCGCTCTTAAAGGCCGGGTTCGCGCGGAACGCCTGCGCCGCGGCCTTGACGGCCTTCTGCTCGGCGGGGGTGTAGGCGCGAAGCCCGTGCTGGACGCGGTTGGAGAGCTGTGCCAGGACCTCGTCGGGGATGTCGGAGGGGCTTTGGGTGATGAAGTAGACGCCCACGCCCTTGGAACGGATGAGCTTGACCACCTGGATGATCTTGTCGAGCAGCTCGGAGGGCATGCCCTTGAACAGCAGGTGCGCCTCGTCGAAGAAAAAGACGAACTTGGGCTTGTCCAGGTCGCCGACCTCGGGGAGCTTCTCGAAGAGGTCGGAGAGCATCCACAGCAGGAACATGGCGTAGATCTGCGGCTGCTGGATGAGCTGGGCGGCGTTCAAGATGTTGACGTAGCCCTGGCCCTTCTCGTCGCACGCGAACCAGTCGTCGAGGTTAAGGGCCGGCTCGCCGAAGAACACGTCGCCGCCCTGGTCCTCGACGGCAAGAAGCGCGCGCTGGATGGCGCCAACGGACTGAGCGCTCACGTTGCCGTAGGTCGTCGTGTACTCCTTGGCGTGCTCGCTCACGTAGCCGAGCATGGAGCGCAGGTCCTTGAGGTCGATGAGCAGCATCTGCTTGTCGTCCGCGATGCGGAAGACGATGTTCAGCACGCCTTCCTGGACCTCGGTGAGCCCGAGCAGGCGCGCGAGCAGCGTCGGCCCCATGTCGGAGATGGTGATGCGCACGGGCACGCCGTCGCCGCCGTTCATGTCCCAGAAGCGCGTGGGGCAACCTTGGTACGTGAAGCCCTCGAGCCCGAACTTGGCGATGCGCTTCTGCATGTTCTCGGAGTCCGCGCCCGCCTGGCACATGCCGGTGACGTCGCCCTTGACGTCGGCCATGAACACGGGCACGCCCGCCTGCGAGAAGCCCTCGGCCATGACCTTGAGGGTCACGGTCTTGCCCGTGCCGGACGCGCCGGCGATAAGCCCGTGGCGGTTGGCCTGGTTGAGCAGCAGGTAACAGGGCTTCTCGCCCTGGGCCATCCAGATCTTGTCGTCCTGAAGCATCGCGTTCTCCTTGCTCGAGCCCAAAAATCACCTCATTCTACCAGCGGGTTTATGGTTCAATTTGTGCCTGTCGGCTGGTGGAACGAATGGTTGAGCGAGAGGTGCGCGTCTCATGAAATACACGGTCGTGGCGGTCGGCAAGCTCAAGGAGAAGTTCTGGGCGGCGGCCTGCGCGGAGTACACCAAGCGCCTGGGGGCCTACGGCAAGGTCGAGGTACGGGAGATCGCGGACATCGACCCGGCGCGCGCGGGCGGTGTCGACGCGGCCCGGCGCCGCGAGGGACAGGCGATTCTTGCCGCCGTGGGCGACCGCTCGCACGTGATTCTGCTGGCCATCGAGGGCAAGGAGCGCTCGAGCGAGGAGTTCTCGGCGCGGCTTGACGACCTGGCGCTTAGGGGCACGTCGGACATCACGTTCGTTATCGGCGGGTCGGACGGCGTCTCCGACGAGGTGCGCGCCCGCGCGAACGAGACCCTTTCGTTCGGGCGCATCACGCTGCCGCACAACCTCGCGCGCGTGGTGTTGCTTGAGCAGATTTACCGCGCATGCAAGATTTCGCGCGGAGAGCCGTATCACAAGTAACTCTAGCTGCGCAAATCTGCTAGTCTGGTACGGCTAAATTGAAACTGAGGCGTCGGCCGCGCGCGGCTCGGCGCAAACGAAAGCAGGTAGAACATGGCTCTGACCGGTCGCCAGATCAGGCAGCTGCGCAGCCTCGCGCACCACCTCGAGGCCGTCGTGATCGTCGGTAAGTCGAACGTCACCGAGAACACCGTCGAGCAGGCGAGCGAGTACCTCGAGAAGCACGAGCTCATCAAGTGCTCCGTGCTCGACACCTGCGCGCAGACCCCGCGCGAGGCCGCCGAGGAGCTTGCCGAGCACCTGGGCGCCGACGTCGTGCAGGTCATCGGCCGCAAGTTCACGCTGTACCGCGAGAGCTCCCGCGAGGGCGTCGAGAAGATCCAGCTCGCCTAGCGTGTCCGGCTGCGATTCCAACAGCAACGCCGAGAAGGCCGCGCCCTCCGTCGAGCTTCGGCAAGACGAGCGCGGCCTTGCTCTTGTGGGCGAGGGCATGGAGCTGCGGGGGGACTTTACCCGTATGCTCCCGCGCCTGCGCCAGGGCCGGCTTCAGCAAGAACTGCTGGTGCGGGCGGCCCGCGTGCGCGGCGTGGAGGAGCCGGCGGCGGTGGACTGCACGGCGGGGCTCGGCGAGGACTCGCTGCTGCTCGCGGCGGCGGGGTTCCGGGTTACGCTGTTCGAGCGGGACGAGACGATCGCCGCGCTTCTTGCCGACGCGATGGCGCGCGCGGCGGCCGATCCGCGGCTCGCGGAGGCCGTCGGGCGCATGACGCTCGTGGGCGGCGACTCGATCGCGGGCTTGGCGGAGCTCGGGTTTGCGCCCGACGTGGTCTACCTGGACCCGATGTTTCCCGCGCGCACCAAGTCCGCGGCGGTAAAGAAGAAGTTCCAGCTGCTGCACCACTTGGAGCAGCCGTGCGAGGAAGAGGAGGCGCTCGTCTCGGCCGCGCTCGCCGCGGGGCCGCGCAAGGTCGTGATCAAGCGCCCGGCCAAGGGGCCGCAGCTCGCGGGGATGAAGCCGAGCTACTCGATCGCCGGTAAGGCTGTCCGCTACGACGTCCTCGTGCCCCCGCGGTAGGCGCCTTTCGATCAGTCGTGGGAGGCCTTTCGAAAACGCCCCTGACCTGTCCGAGACGTTCTCGAACGGGTCAGGGGCGTTTTTCGGAAGCCGTCGGCGGCGGCAGTCGTTTCTTACCAGATGCCGATGACGTGCTGCATGCC
Organism: Alloprevotella sp.; assembly: GCA_963649365.1. Lineage (GTDB taxonomy): Bacteria > Actinomycetota > Coriobacteriia > Coriobacteriales > Atopobiaceae > Paratractidigestivibacter. The sequence goes on along the minus strand of CAVJHQ010000048.1, from coordinate 9,062 downwards.
GAGGCTTACGAGCGCGATGGCGACCCAGCAGCAGGCGCCGAGCGCGATGGGCTTGCCGCCGCTCTTGACCAGCTTGACGATGTCGGTGTTGAGGCCGATGGCGCTCATGGCCATGACGATGAGGAACTTCGAGAGCGTCTTGAGCGGCGCCGTGATGGCGGTGGGCAGAGCGAAGACCGTGGTCACGACGCTCGCGAGGATAAAGAGCCCCACGAAGGTGGGGAAGGCGCGGCGCAGGCTGAAGGTGTTCGCGCCCTCGCCGCCGGCGCGGCGGTCTGCGCGCATCTGCCACACGGCGAGCACGAGCGTGATCGGGATGATGGCGAGCGTGCGCGTGAGCTTGACGATGGTCGCCGCGTCGAGCGTGTTCGCGCCCGGGTGCATGCCGTCCCAGGCGGCCGCGGCGGCGGTGACGGAGGACGTGTCGTTGACCGCGGTGCCCGCGAACAGCCCGAAGCCCTCGTTGGTAAGCCCGAGCATGCCGCCGAGCGTCGGGAAGATGAGCGCGGCGATCACATTGAACAGAAAGATGACCGAGATGGCCTGCGCGACGTCCTCGTCGTCCGCGCGGATAACGGGCGCCGTGGCCGCGATGGCCGAGCCGCCGCAGATGGAGGACCCGACGCCGATGAGCGTGGCGATCTTGCCCGGGACCTTCATGACGCGGCACATCACGAACGCAACGATGAGCGAGGTCGCGATGGTCGAGGCGATGACGGGCAGGCTCGTGGCGCCCACCTTCGCGATCTGGGCGAGGTTGAGGCCGAAGCCGAGGAAGACGACCGCGGCCTGAAGGATGTACTTGGACGTGAACTTGACGCCGGGTTGCAGCGCCGCGGTGTCGCGGCCGCGCAGGGCGACGGCGAGCAGCATGCCGATGAGGATGCCGAAGACGGGGCCGCCGACGACCTCGAGCTGCTGGCCGAGCAGCCAGGCGACGACGCTGATGGCGAGGCACAGGGCCATGCCCCGGAGCTTCTCTGTGATGCTGGACAAAACGAGCCTTCCTTCTTGCTAAGGGCTTCTATCTCTGTTGATGCCGGGACAAGAGTCTAGCAGCGTACGCCGGGGTTAACTACGTGCATCGACGCGCCGCCCGCCCTGACCGCGAAGCCGAATCGCTGGTAGAAGGCCGCTTTCTTGCCAAACCTGCAAAAGGGACTGTCCCCTTTGCAGGTTAGCGCCCGGCCTTGTGGGTGAGGTGCCAGCCGCCGCAGTAGTCGCATTCGTAGCAGTGGAGGTCACGCGAGCCGTGGCGGCGGCAGGCGCGGATGGCGTCCTCGGCCTCGGCGCGGGTGGCGTAGCGCTTCTTGCGGTCGCAGGCGCGGTAGCGCAGGTGCTCCTCGTGCCGTGCGTCCTCGCGGGCGAACGCGTTGCCGAGTCGATCGCCGCCGAGCTCGTGGTCGAGCTGCGACTCGAACGCGGCGCGCTGGGCCGCGCGGGCGGATTTCTTCTTGCTGCCCATGTGGCGGCCTCCTTGTGCGCGGCGCGTCGCGCTTTGACAACGATTCAACCCATCCTAATCAAACAACGCGAACGAGCGGCCGCGACGGTCGGCGCTCCCCGCGAGTTGTCGAGCTTTTGCGAAGAAGTTAGCTATGGTTGCCGCGGCAACCTATCGAGGAAGTTTGACTGAGCAAACTTATATAGGTCGATACCAGACGAATGCGTCGATAACGGACGAGACGGGGAGAGGAAACGCGCTTATGCGGATTACGGACGATGAGGTCACCCGAGTGCTCGCCGACTCCCCGGCGTTTCGCGGCGTGCCCCGGGCGCGCGTACAGGCGGTGCTCGCCCAGCTGGGATGCACGGTCCGCAACTATGCTGAGCGGGACTTCATTGCTCATGCCGGCGACGCGATGCGCGCCTATCCCGTGGTGCTTGCCGGGATTGTGGAGGCTCGGATGCCAAAGGCCGGCGCCGGCGGCTACACCATCGTCGGACGATTCGCGCCCGGCGACTCCTTTGCCGAGGCGGTTCCCACCACGCTCAAGCACTCGCCGGTCGATATCGTGTGCATCGAGCCCTCGAGCGTGGTGCTTATCCCCGCCGCGAGGCTGGAGGAGAGCGACAGCAACGACTGCCTGCGCGTGCGCGCAAACCTTCTGGCCGAGATGTCCAAAAAGATTTCCGAGCTTTCTTACAAGCTCACGTTATTTGCCGAGCCGCGGTTGCGCAATCGGCTGCTCATGTATCTGCAGGCACAGGACGCGGACGGCTCGGGCGCGGTCACGCTGGAGTACAACCGCAAGGAACTGGCCAGCTATCTCGGCGTTAACGACAAAGCGCTTTCTCGCGAGCTCCGGCGACTGCAGGACGAAGGCGTTCTTGCGGTAGACGGCAAACATGTTCGAATTCTTGGCAACGCATAAAGAATTGATATTCTCACACCGAAAAGGGGACCGCGATGATCGACTCGACCAAGACCATGAACCAAATTGCCACCGAGGATCCGGCGTTCGGCGAGTTTCTGCGTGCCAAGGGCTTTCCGTTCTCGGTGAGCAACCCCATCACCAAGCTCGTCACGTTCGACGACGTGGTCAAGCTGAAGAAGCTCGATCGCGAGGCGTTTCTTGCCGAGTACGAGGCTTGGGTCGCGGCGCGAGGGAATTCCGAAGAGGCGTAGGGGCGGCGTCGTCGGCTTAAACCCATTTGGGCCCAACGGCCCGCAAAAATCAAAGAGGAGAACAACGTGAACTTCACCGTTGGCATAGACGCGGGCGCGAGCTCGGTCAAGGTAGTCGCTGTGGCTGCAGACAGCGGCGCGGGCGAGAGGCGCGAGGCGCCTGAGCTGTTGTGGAGTCGCCACGCCCCGCATCACGGCGAGCCCGTGGGCTGCGCGCGCGGGCTTCTTGCCGACCTGGCCGCAGGGCTCGATCCGCGCGGCTGCGTCGGGGTCTGCGTCACGGGCTCGGCCGCTGGCGCGCTCATCGAGGCCGCGGGTCCTGGCGCGCTGCCGGTGCTGGAGGACGTTCCCGCCATTGCCAGCGGCATCGCAGCCCTGGCGCCGTCCGTGCGCTCCGTCATCGCTGTGGGCGGGCAGAACGCCTGCTACATCCATGGCGTCGGTGACGGCGAGGTGCCGCAGTTCTCCATGAACGAGAGCTGCGCGGCGGGCACGGGTTCTTTCTTCGAGGACCAGATGACGCGCCTCGGGCTCTCCATCGAGGACTACTCTGAGCTGGTCGCGCGCGCCGAGTCGGTGCCGCGGATCTCCGGGCGATGCTCCGTCTTTGCCAAGACGGACATCATCCATCGCCAGCAGGAGGGCACGCCCGTGGAGGACATCCTGCTCGGACTCTGCTACGCCATGGTCAAGAGCTTCAAAGCGCTTATAGTGCGCGGCCTTCCCGTCGAGGCGCCGGTGGCGCTCGCGGGCGGCGTGGCGCTCAATGCCGGCGTGGTGCGCGCCGTGCGCGAGGTCTTCGGCCTGGCCGAAGACGAGCTCGTGTGCGGGGAAGAGGCGCTGTTCGCGCAGGCGGTGGGGGCGGCGCTCCATGCTCGCGGAGCCGCAAACGGCGCCGCGCTCGCGGAGCTTCTCGCCGCTTCCGTGCGTGCGGTCGGGGGAGGCGGGCTGCCTCGCGTGGCGTCGCTGCCCGACGGCGGCTACGTTCCGAGCAAGGGCTTCGTCGGCCTGCCGCGCGGGGAGTGGGAGGCGGCGGCCGACGGCCTTGTGCACGCGACGCTCGGTATCGACGTGGGCTCCACCTCGACGAACCTCGTGCTGCTCGACCGCGCGGGCAACGTGCTCGACGCGCAATACCTGCGGACGGCCGGCGATGCCCGTGATGCCGTGCGACGCGGGCTGGCCTCGCTCGGCGAGCGCCTGGGCGACGCGGTGGCCGTCGACGCCGTTGTCACCACCGGTTCCGGGCGCGGCCTTATGGCCAAGTTCGTGGGCGCCGACGCCGCAATCGACGAGATCACGTGCCAGGCAGCGGGTGCTGTGCACGCGGATCCGCAGGTAGACACCGTGTTCGAGATCGGCGGGCAGGACTCTAAGTACATCTCGCTGCGTGCGGGGCAGGTCGTGGATTTCCAGATGAACAAGGTCTGCGCGGCCGGCACGGGGTCCTTCATCGAGGAACAGGCCGCCCGACTCGGCATCCCCATAGGCGACTACGGCCCGCTCGCGCTTTCCGCGGCGGCCCCCGTCGACCTCGGCGAGCGTTGCACCGTCTTTGTCGAGACGGCGATAAACGCGGCGCTGGCGGCGGGCGCGAGCAAGGCCGACGTGGCGGCGGGCCTCGCGCTCTCCATCGTGCGCAACTACCTGCATCGCGTTGTGGGCGCCAAACGCGTGGGCGAGCACATCGTGCTGCAGGGCGGCGTGGCGTACAACCCGGCCATCGTCGAGGCGTTCCGGTCGTTTTGGGGCGATCGCGTTACGGTGAGCCCGCACTTCGCCGTTTCCGGTGCGGTGGGCGCGGCGCTCATGGCCGCCGAGAAGGCCTCCGAGCCGGGGTTTACGGGCACGGCGTTCAAGGGCTTCGACCTGGCCGGCGGCGACCGCGCGGCGCAGGAGCCCGATCAGGAGCAGGTGGCGCTCAATCGCGCTTTCTACGCGAGGACGGAGGAGCTCTTCCTCAAGGGTTACAGCGGCGAGCGTGACCCGGCAAAGAAGACCGTCGGCATCCCGCGCTGCCTCATGCTGCATCGCCTCTTCCCGCTGGCAAATCAATTCTTTACGCAACTCGGTTACAACGTGGTCCTCTCGCCGGACACGAGCGAAGAGATAGTGGCGCTTGCGCAGGAACACGCGCGCGGCGAGACCTGCTACCCCGTCAAGCTCATCTACGGGCACATGGCGTGGCTCGCTAAGCAGGGCGTCGACTACGTCTTTATGCCGCGTGTGCGCACCATCCGCCATGCGGCGTCGAGCGTGGCGCACAACTATGCGTGCGTGTATATGCAGACCGCGCCGGTGCTGGTCGCAGACGACTTGGGCCTTGAGCGGCGCGGCATTGAGCTCTTAAGCCCCGTGCTGGACATGGACTTCGGCCAGGAGGCCATGGCCGGGGCGATGCTGGGCCTGGGCGAACAGCTTGGGCACACGCCGCAGGAAACGGCCGTCGCCATGATGGCGGGAGGCTTTGCCGTCACCGAGTACGGCCAAGAGCTCGAGCGGCTGGGCGACGAGCTCCTGGCGTCTCTTGCCCCGGACGAGCGCGTGCTCGTCATCGTCACGCGCAATTACGGCATCGCCGACAGCGCGCTCAATATGGGCATCCCCCAGATCCTGCTCGACCATGGGCAGAAGGTCATCACGCTCTCGCACCTGCGCGGCGGCCACGACGTCGACGTCTCCGCCGACCATCCGGGCATCTGTTGGCCGTTCGGGCAGCACATCGTCACGGGCGCCAAGCTGATCCGCCGCGACCCGCGCCTGTTTGCCGTGTACCTGACCAACCACGGGTGCGGGCCGGACACCATGATGGACAAGCTCTTTGCCGAGGAGATGGGCGACAAGCCCTATCTGGCCATCGAGTGCGACGAGCACTTTAGCCGCGTGGGCGTGATCACGCGTGTGGAGGCGTTTCTGAACGCGCTGTCGCATCTCTCGGCCGAGGACGCCGTGCGCGTCAGCTCGCCGGATGGCCACGGCGGGCTCTGCCCCATGGCGCTCTATACCATCCCCGAAGGGGGAGAGGTGCCTCGCCCCGGTGACGGCGCGCGCGTTGTGCTGCCCGGTATCGGCGCGTACGGGGAGCTTGCGGCCGCGGCCCTGCGTCGCAGGGGTTTCGATGCCCGTACGGCGCCCCTGGACTCCGCGGCGCTCGAGGCTGGCCGCTCCGCCACTTCGACCAAGGAATACTGCTCGTTCACGGCGCTTCTCGGTATGTCGCTCTTGGCGGCAGAGTCGGCTGCGCGCGATGGTGTTGACCTGCACCTGGTTCTTCCCGCCACGCGCGGTGCCGAGGCGGATAACCAGTTCGAGCGCGCCATCCGGGCGATTCTTCGCGAACGCGGCTTCGAGGGTGTGGGGATTTGGGCTCCGCGCCTCGAGACCCTGCCGTGGGAGCTCGAGCGCATCTTCGGCGCGGGCGCGGCGGAAGGGCTGTTCGACCTTCTCGTCGAGGGCGACGTCGCCATGGCCGTTGCCTCCGCCGCGGGCGCTGCGACCGGCGCCGGCGCCGACCCCGTCAAGCGACTTGCCCTGGTCGGGGAGTGGCCCATCGTGTATGGCGACGGACTTACCGGCGGCGTGTGGGATATGGCGGGCGCCCGCGGATACGCGCTTGCGCGCATGCCTCTCTCCGAGTGGTTCTGGATGCTCTGGAACGACGAGCTTGTGGAGGACCGGACCTTCGGCTCGCATGCCGCGGCCGCGGGAATGCCTTGGGAGAAGGCGGGGCACGCCCATGCGTCCGCTGCGCCCGGGGCGGACCCGAACGACATCTCGGCGGAAGAGCTCGAGCGCCGCGCCGCGCTTCTTGGCACGCTCAAGGAAAAGATGCGCGCCGCAGCCGACCGCGTCGCGACTGAGGCCGGCGAGCCGTTCGTGCCCTTCGCGACCGATTTCGATGAGCTCACGCTCGAGGCCGACCGACTCCTGCCGCGATTTGCCGGCGGCAACGCGCGCTATCGCATTGCCAAGCAGATCACGGAGTCGCGCCGCAGCGCGGGCGTCGTCACCGCCGCCTCGCTCTACGAGAACGTCGACACGATGCTTCGCCTCAAGGAGGGGTCGTCCGCCTACCACGCCAGCGCGCCCGTGCTGCACCTGGGCTTCGACGGCACCCTTGACTCCGGCGTCGGCGATAAACTGTTGTCGTTCCTGTACTACGTTTAGCCGCAAGTAGGCGCGGGCAGGTTTCTTGCCGGCGCAAACACAACGAAAGGATTGTCATGGAACTCATCAAGAATATCGAGAAGGAAACCGTCTTCAACCTGGCCGCCGCCGTTCCCGCCGAGGCGGGCAAGGTCAACAGCCTCACGCTCTCGCAGATGCCGGGTGCCAAGGTCACGCTCTTCGCCATCGACGCCGACGAGGGCATGAGCAGCCACGCAGCCGGCGGCGACGCAATGGTCAACGTGCTCGAGGGCACGGGCGAGATCACCATCAACGGCATCGCGCACGAGGTTCACGCCGGCGAGTCCGTCGTGATCCCGGCGGGCGCCCCGCACGCGGTCCGCGGCGTCACGGCGTTCAAGATGCTGCTCGTCGTCATCCTCCCTGCATAAAGGGGCTGACGATGCCGTTTAGGAACCTGCCGACCGAGGCCGCCGCGCCGCTTGCGTCGCTCATCGACGCGCGGCCGGGCCAGGTCTCGAGCATGTCGCTCACGCGCGTGGGCGACGCGTTGGGCGCGACGCTGCTCGCCTTCTCGGAAGGGGAGAGCGTCTCGGAGGAGCGCTACCCCGGCGACGCGCTGTACTACTTGGTTGAAGGCGCGGCGAAGATTCGCTTCGCCGAGGGCAGGCGCGAGGTCGCCATGGTCGCAGGCGACGTCCTGCGCGTGCCCGCGGGCGCGGAGCACGCCGTCGAGCCCACCTGCGCCACCAAACTCCTCCAGCTCGTCCTCGCGTGAGAGCTTTGGGGACGTTGGTTGCAGCTCTCATTTGAGAGTTTTTGGGACACACCTTGGCGCCTGGCACGAAGCCGGCGCGTCAAGGTGTGTCCCTTTTTCGGTCAAATGAGAGCCGCAACCAACGTCCCCAAACCTCTCAAATGAGGGCTGCAACCAACGTCCCCAAACTTGTCAGATTCGCGCGGCGAGGCTAACCGTTCACCGTCGAGTTTCGACCGTCTGCGGTACTGCTTGAGGAATTTCCAATTACTTGATTCTAATCAAGGAACGCAAAGCCCTCCGAACCTAAATTTATCGAGGTTCGTGAAATGGGGACGAAACACAGCGGAAAGAGAGGGGAGAGCATGCAGGGACGCGTTCACTCGATCGAGTCGTTCGGTTCTGCCGACGGCCCTGGTGTCCGCTACCTCATCTTCCTCAAGGGCTGCCCCATGCGCTGCGCCTACTGCCACAACCCGGATACCTGGGCGGCCGAGGGCGCTGAGCTCAAGGATGCCGACCAGCTCCTCGACACCGCCGAGCGTTTCCGTAGCTACTGGGGCCCGGAGGGCGGCATCACCGTTTCGGGCGGCGAGGCGCTCCTCCAGCTCGACTTCGTGCTCGAGCTCTTTACCAAGGCCAAGGCCCGCGGCATCAACACCTGCCTGGACACGAGCCTTGCCCCGTTTACCCGCGAGGGCGCCTGGTTCGACAAGTTCAACCAGCTCATCGACGTCTGCGACCTCATGCTCTGCGACATCAAGCACATCGACGACGCCGAGCACGTCAAGCTCACGGGCCGTTCGAACAAGAACATCCTCGACGCCCTGAGCTACCTCAGCGAGAAGGGCGAGCCCATTTGGATTCGCCACGTCCTCGTTCCCGGCGTCACCGACGTCGACGACTACCTGCGCCGCACGCGCGAGTTCATCGAGACTCTTTCCAACGTTCAGCGCATCGAGGTCCTGCCTTACCACACGCTGGGCGTCTTCAAGTGGAAGGAGCTCGGGCTTGCCTACGGGCTCGAGGGAGTCGACCCGCCGACCAAGGAGCGAACCGAGCGGGCGCAGCAGATCCTGCGCGGCGAGCTCCAGATCTAGCGTTTCCCCGAGCATCAGCTCGTCAGCGTTTCTTTGCACCAGGTCATAAATGCGCGAAAACCCGCCGGGCGGACGCGCCGAACAGAAGGAGGCATGAGAATGCAGCTTCGCGAAGAGTGGAACGGCTTCAAGGGTGGTCACTGGGTGGACGACATCAACGTCCGTGACTTCATCCAGCAGAACTACACCGTCTATGACGGCGACGAGTCGTTCCTCGAGGGCCCGACCAACGCCACCAACGTGCTTTGGGGCAAGGTCCAGGAGCTCCAGGCCGCCGAGCGCGCCAACAACGGCGTCCTCGAGTGCGAGACCGAGGTCGTCTCCGGCCTGACCGCCTACGGCCCGGGCTACATCGGCGAGGACACCAAGGACCTCGAGAAGGTCGTCGGCCTCCAGACCGACAAGCCCCTCAAGCGCGCCTTCATGCCCTACGGCGGCATCAAGATGG
>CAVJHQ010000047.1:0-16767 GCA_963649365.1 Alloprevotella sp. | reverse complement strand
AGGCGTACCACTTGCAGAAGCTGCGGACCTTGCGGCGCACCTGGTAGCGCGCGTCCTCACCCAGGTCGTTGTAACGGGCCACGGCAGGCTTGAGCACGCCCGCCAGCTGCCCCTGCACGTTCTTAAGCTGCTTACCGCGCCCGTCGGTAAAGGCGATCTGAGCCGCCGCCTCGATGTCGGACTCGTCGTAGAGCCCGTAGCCGCGAATCTCGGCCTGTACCTTGTAAAGAAGGTCGGTGTTTATCTGCTCGGAAAGCGAGGTCTCGGTGTAGAAGCGCTCGAACGCCTTCTGGATGTCCTCGGGCTTGTTCACGAAGTCGAGGATGTAGGTGTCCTCTTTGTCCGGGTGGATGCGGTTCACGCGGCAGAGCGTCTGGACCGCCTTCACATCCTTGAGCTTCTTGTCCACCACGAGGGTATGCAGCAGCGGCTCATCGAAGCCGGTCTGGTACTTCTCGGCAACCACGAGCACGTCACCGTAGTTGTGGAACTCCTCCTTGGTCTGCGACTCCTTCACGCGCTCGCCGTCGTGGCCCACATTGAGCGACGGCTCGGTGTACTCGGGGCCGTCCACACCGTCTGCAGGGTCCTGGATGGAGCCCGAGAAGGCCACGAGCACCTCGATGTCGTCGTAGCCCCTCCTCTGCATGTAGCGCTTGATCTCGTGGTAGTAGCGAACCGTGGCCAGGCGCGAGGCCGTGACCACCATCATCTTGCCCTTGCCCTTGATCTTTGCGCGCGTGACGGTGCGGAAGGTCTCCACAATGAGCTCGGCCTTCTGGCCCAGGGCGTAGGGATGCAGCTCCTTGTACTTGCGCAGCAGCTTCAAGGTGGGGCTGCTCGGCACGTCGGGGTTCTCGGGCACCGTGCGCGCGAGCTCCACGGCCTCGGAGTAGCTCACGTAGTTGGCGAGGGGGTCCATGATGAACCCTTCCTCGATGGCCTGGCGCATCGAGTAGATGTGGAACGGGTGATAGGAGCCGTCCGGGGCCTCGTCGCCGAAGATCTCGAGCGTCTGGGCCTTGGGCGTGGCGGTAAAGGCCACGAAGGTCAGGTTCCGGTGGCGCCCGTGGCTTGCGAGCTCGCGCGCCAGCTCGTCCTCCCAGTCGGTCGCGGCGTCCTCCGCCTCGGCCTCGATCTCGGCGTACTCCGCCAGGGCATCGCGCTTGTCTGCCAGGGCGGACTTGAGCTTAAGGGCGCTCGTGCCCGTCTGCGACGAATGCGCCTCGTCCACGATGACGGCGAAGCGCTTGCCCTCGTTCTGGACCTGGTCGTAGATCACGGGGAACTTCTGCAGGGTCGAGACGATCAGCCGCGCCCCGCCGTTGATGGCGTCGCGCAGGTCTGCCGAGGTCTTGTCCTTGCCGATGGTCACCACCGAGCCGAGCGCGTGGTCGAAGCCCGAGATCGTCTCCTGCAGCTGCGTGTCGAGCACGCGGCGGTCGGTCACGACCACCACGGAGTCGAAGAGCGGCTTATTGTCCACAAAGAGAGAAGCCAGGCGGTACGCCGTCCACGCGATGCTGTTGGACTTGCCCGACCCCGCCGAGTGCTGGATGAGGTAGCTCTTGCCGGAGCCGTTGGCGGCCACGTCGGCCAGCACGCGGCGCACGGCGTCGAGCTGGTGGTAGCGCGGGAAGATGATGCGCTTCTTCTTGCGCTTGACCTCGCGTCCGCGGGCGTCGAGCTCGGTCTCTTCCTTGACCTCGAGGTGCAGGAACTTGTTGATGATGTCGAGCAGGCTGTCCTTCTGCAGCGCGGTCTCCCACAGGTGGCTCGTGGCGTAGCCGTCGGGGTTCGCCGGGTTGCCCGCGCCGCCGTCGTTGCCCGCACCGGCCGACCCCTGGTTAAAGGGCAGGAAGAAGGTCTTCGCGCCCTCGAGCTTGGTCGTCACGTAGACGTCCTCGAGGTCCACGGCGAAGAAGGCCACCATGCGCGAATTGAACCTGAGACAGGCGCAGCGCGGGTCGCGGTCCTCGCGCCACTGGCGCATGGCGTCCTCGACGTCCTGGCCGGTGAACTGGTCCTTGAGCTCGATGCCCACCACGGGGATGCCGTTGACGTCGAGCACCATGTCGATGGTCTGGTTGCCCGTCTCGGCAAAGTGGAACTGGCGGATGCAGCGGCAGACGTTCTTCGCGTAGCGATCGGCCGCGGACTCATTCAAGCCGCTCTCGGGTTTGAAGTAGGCAACCTTGAACGGGATGCCGCGGTGCTTGAAGCCGTGCTTGAGCACGTGAACGATGCCGTTCGCGTCCACGGCGTCGCCGAAGACCTTGGCGAACTTGGCCGTGGGGTCGGAGTTGCACGCGCGCTCGAAGCGCCCCCAGGCCTTGGGCTGAGTAGTCTGGACGAAGTTGACCAGCGTGTGGATGTCCACCCCGCGACCGGGCAGCGTTCTGTAGCCGCCGTCGATCACCTGGTAGCTGCCGTCCTCCACGTAGCGCAGCGAGTGGCGGTCGTCGCATGTGAGGTAGCCGCCCTCCTCCGAGCAGAGGAACGCCTCGATGTCCTCCTCGAGGTTCTTCTCCTTGGTCTCAACGCTCATTGCGCGTCACCGCTTTCCAGCAGCGCTTTCAAATCATCGATAGGCGGCAGCGCCTCCAAGAGCTTGCTCGACATGTCCGCCGAGGTCTTATAGGTCGCCACGCCCATGGGCTTGGTGAAATCTTGGATGATGTAGTCAACAAAGGCCTTGTTCATGTCCTTGCAGAGAACGAGCCCAATGGAGGGGTTCTCGTGCTCGCGCCGCTCGAAGTCGTCCAACACGCGCAGGTAGCCCGAGAGCTGGCCTAAGTACGATGTCTTAAAAGGCCCGCTCTTGAGCTCGACGGCCACCAAGCAGTTAAGGTCGCGGTTAAAGAAGAGCAGGTCAACGAACTGATCCTCGCCGAAGGCCTCGAGGTGGAACTGATTGCCCACGAACGAGAAGCCCCGACCGAAGGTCATGATGAACTGCTTGATGTTCTGGACGATGCCCTTTTCGAGCACGCGCTCGTCCACGTCCTCGGGATCGCGCACGCCCAGCTCTTCCACATTGATGAAGTCGAGAAGATACTCGTCCTTGAAGGTGGTGATGGCTCGAAGCGCTTGCTGGCTCTTGGGCAGGGCCGACAGGTAGTTGTTGGGCGCTTTGCCCTGATGATGGAAGTCGTCCGCCTTGATCGAACGTTTAAGGGCCTCGACGCTCAGGTGCTCAGTGGCGCACTTATGGATATAGAAGAGGCGCTCGGCGAGGGTCTTGGTGCCGGTCAGGACGAGGCAATGGTGCGTGAAGCCGATGGAGAAGAAGGCTTCCCTATCCCGATCCGAACAATTCGGCAGTTGCAACTGCCGAATTCCCGTCATGGCAACTGCAACCAATTCGGCAGTTGTGTCTGCCGAATTGGAGCACATGCCCTCATCGAAATCCCTGCCCCACTCCTCAAAAAAGGTCCGCATGTACTTGAGGTTGCGCTCGGAGAACCCGCGGAGCCCCGGCAGCTCACGCTGAAGTTGCCCGCTGATGGCCTTGAGCGCGCCTGTTCCCCATGCCCCGCTGCGTGTATTGGCTGAGATGTAGCCGCCAACCGCGTAATAGAGCTGAAGCTGCTGTGCATTGGTGCTCTTGGCTGCGGCGTATTGTGCCTGCAGAATGGCGGTCTTGATGGCCTCGACGGCCTTGCCGTACTCAGCGATCTCTGATGTCATGGCTAAACCTCCCGCTTGCCGGTGACGACCTCGTAGATGAGGGACTTCTTGTACGACTTGAGCTCGTCGATGATGGCCTGCTTGGCCTCGACCGCCCGGTCGATCTGGGCGCACCTCTCGTCCAAGAAGTCCGCGATGCGACGCTGCTCGTCGAGGGGCGGGAGGGCTATGCGATAGGAAGCTATGGTCGAGATGTTCACATGGTGAGATGTGCTCCCGACCTCGTCCTTCCTACCCTGCTCGTACACGTAGCTGGCATTGAGCACATACGCTGCAAACAAAGGATGAAGCAGATTCTCATTGCAGCGAAACTGCATCATCCTTTGTCCAAGACAGTATCGATCGTCTTCCGGAACAAAACTGGCTTTACCCCAGCTGCCCTCTCGCCCATAGACAATATCGCCTCGCTTTAACGTCAGGCGACGAGTCCTGCGCTCGTACTCGTCCTTCTCAAGACGAAGCATGTTCCCTTGCACCAGCCCGCCAGCAATCTGGTCGCCGGCTCGAATAACGCAATACTCCCCGGTAGGCGAATAGAGCGGTGTCTCATGCGGACAATCAACGAATTCCGTTAGAAGAAAACGAAACTTTGCTTTTGTCCAATGCGCTGGAACCCAATCGACATATGGTATGCCGATCTTCTTTTTCTCGCTTACGGGAGAAAGCCCGTGGACTGAGACCTCGTCGATCAACCCCTTCCTATACGCCTTGTACTCCTGAATGGACTGCTCGGCGGAGGTGATGGCGCGGTCAATCTGGTCGCACTTCTCGTCCAGGAAGTCCGCGATGCGGCGCTGCTCGCCAAGGGGCGGGAGCGCAAAGCGAAGAGCGGCGAGCTTCTTCCAGCTTAGGTTGCACGAGCGGACGCGAATCCCGTCGGAGAGCGCCATGTAGACGTCCCTATAGGCAAGGCCACGCATGTAGTACATCAAGAAGCGCTTGTCCTGGTCGGAGTCCATGACGTTCAGAACCGGGGACGCCTTGCCTCTTGAATCGCTGATGCCGATGGAGCCCGCAAAGCCGTCCATGCCGTGGACAACGAGGTCGCCGGGCTCGACGCCCTGATAGCCGATCTCCTTGAGCGCGACGGTGAAACCCTCGGTGCGCCTGTTGGCACGAAGAGTCACCTCGCCATCCCTGAAGCAGGTCACGACCCCGTCGTCCTCCTTAACCGGACGCTGGAGGACCGTCAGGATGCGCTTGCCCGGCACGATTTCCCACCCCGCCGGGACCTCGCCGAGCCACTCGACGCCGCTGTCCTTCATCTCCCGCATAGCTACCGCACCTCGCCGAAGAGGGCCTCGAGGCTCTGCTCGAGGGTCTTCTCGTGCTCGAGGATGCGCTTGGCGATCACATCGGAGGGCTCGAGCTCGGCGTACTTGTAGAACACGCGCGTGAAGGGGATGGTGTAGCCCACCTTGGTCTTCTTCTTGTCCACCCAGGCATGAGGGTTGTACGGGCGCACCTCGCGCTCGATGTAGGCGTCGATGTCCTGCGTGAGCGGGATGTCCTCGGTGTCCTCCTTGGCCTTGTCGGCCTGCATCTGGCCGCGCTTGTTAAGAAGCGGCTCGCCGTCCTCGCCCAGCACGGGGCTCTGCACGCACACGCGGTTGAAGCCGAACTCGACGGTGTCCATGAGGCGGGCCTCCACCATGACCTGCTGGCCGTTCTCGCCGGTTGCCTCCCAGGAGCCGTCGCGGTACTCGGAGTAGGCCTTCACGATGAGTTCGCGGCAGGCCTTGGTGATGTCGTTCTTCTTGCTGCCGATGCCCTTGCGGCGCTTCTCGAAGCACTGCGAGGCGTCGATGAGCAGCACCTTATCGGCGTGCTCGGGCGCCTTGCCCTTGCTAAAGAGCCACACGTAGGTGGCTATGCCCGTGTTGTAGAACGAGTCGCACGGCAGCTGGACGATGGCGTCGAGCCAGTCGTTTTCCAGCACGTAGCGGCGGATGGAGTCCTCGCCGCTGCCGGGCTTGCCCTTGTAGAGCGGGCTCGCGTCCTGGATGATGGCCATGACGCCGTCGTCCTTGAGCTTGGAGAGGCCGTTGAGCACGAAGAGCATCTGGCCGTCGCCCTTGGCGGGGAGCTTCTCCACCGGGAAGCGGCCGCCGCCCGCCTGCTTGAACTCCGCCTCCACGGCCTCGGCCTGCGGGTTCCACGGGTCGCCGAACGGCGGGTTGGAGATGCAGTAATCGAACTTGAAGCCCGCGAACTTGTCCGCAGAGAGCGTGTCCCCGAAGCGCATGTTGGTGTCGTCCTCGCCGCGGATAAGCGCGCTGGCCTTGGCGATGCCGTAGGTGAAGGGGTTGAACTCCTGGCCATAGAGCGTGACGCGGGCGTCGGCGTCGAGCTGGCGCAGGCGCTCCTCGGTGCAGCCGAGCATCTGGGAGGTGCCCATGGTCTGGTCATAGACGGTCTTGGTGATGCGCTCGCCGTCGAAGACGTGGGGGTCTGCGTAGATGAGCAGGTCGGTCATGAGGTAGACGATGTCGCGGCTGGTAAAGTGCGCACCCGCGTCCTCGTCGTAGGACTCGGAGAAGCGCTGGATGAGGTTCTCGAAGATGTAGCCCATGTCCACCGCGGCGATTTTGTCGGGTGACATGTCCGCCTGGGGCTTACAGAAGTCGCAGATTACCTGGTAAAGCAGCGGGGCGTCCGGGTCGCAGAGGCGCTCGATCTGGTCGGCGAACTTCATGCGGGCCAGGATGTCCTGGACGTTTTCGGAGAAGCCGTTGACGTAGTCGCGGAAGTTGTCCTCGATGTTCGCCGGGTCGGCCTTCAAGGTCTCGAACGTGAACTTGGACGTGTTGTAGAAGGGATAGCCCGAGGCGTCGCGGAGGAACCCGTCCTTGACGGCGAGGTTCTTGTACTTCTCGTTGGCGGCGAGCACGGCGTCGTGGGTGGGCGCCAGGCAGTCGTGGAAGCGCTTGATCACCGTCATGGGCAGGATGACCAGGCCGTACTCGTGGGGCTTGTAGGGGCCGCGCAGGGTATCGGCCACGCTCCAGATGAGCGAGGCCTTCTCCTGTATGTTGGCGCCGACGGCGCGAATCAGATCGTCGCTGGTGGGCATAGGTTGGGCTCTCTTCGTACGAACGGGCGGCCGGAACGGAGGGCTGGTCGCCGCATGAATTCATGTGCGTATAGCTTAACCCGAGGTTGGGACAAGAATGCGCCCCGTCGCGTGGCGGCGGGGCGGGGCAAGAGCGGAAGGGCAAATGTCCAGATAAGCTCTGGACAATATATTCCCCTACGCCCCCAGCGACCTGATGGGAATGACGTAGACACCGTCGCTGCGGCGAAAGGCTGCCTCCCCCATCGCAGTCACAACGGCAAGAAACGACGGCTCCGGCGTGCGCGCGGCTTCCTCGCCGCAGACCTTCTTGCTTAGCCTGAGCAGGTTTCTCGCCGCCTCGTCGACCTTGTCGAGGCCCACTTTGATCTCGATCGCGGCCCACCTGCCATCGGCACGCTCGATAATTGCGTCGGCCTCAAGGTCTGAGTCGTCACGGTAGTACCTCACGGGGCTCGAGGTCGTAAGGTCAAGCGCACGTGCGTAGACATCCAGGTCGCGCATCACAAGGTTCTCGAAAACAAGGCCGAACGTCTGCCAATCCTGCAACAAAGCATGAGGAGAAAGGCCTAGAAGCGCCACGGGCAGTGACGGGTCGGCGAAGTAGCGCTTAGGCTTGACGCGCATGCGCTTCGGCGAGCGGGAAGCCGGCACCCAGCCTGGCACCTCGTCAATAAGATACATGCGCTTGAGAATGTCGAGGTGGGTTGCGATCGACTTGCGCTCCGCCTCGGTTGCGGCGCCCTCATGCGCATAGACATCACATGCGAGCGTATTCGCCTTCGCCGCCTGCCCGAGGTTACGGGCGAGCGAGACCGCAAGTCGGCGAGCAACGGACTCATCGCCGCCCATCTGAGCCACGCTTTGCGCAAAGATTGCCTCGAGATAATCGCGAACGACGATCTGCGCATCTGCCGCCGTCTGAAGCCGTTCCTGAGGCCAGCCGCCGCGCGCAGCAAAAGTCATGATGTTCTCGATGCCGTTCGGACACTGGCTGGGCGTGAACTCGCCCTCGAACAAGCCCGCCAGGCTCACCTTTGCCGTGGATTCACCCGTCTCCGCGAGCGTCATGGGGTGCATGCGAACCCGCCCGATGCGACCGGCCCCGCTGTGGGCAACCTCGTCCTTATGGGGCGTTGAAGAGCCGGTTAGAATCCAAGCACCTCTTTGCGACCCGAGGTCGTCGACCGCATGGCGCACCGTATCCCACACCGCCGGTACACGTTGCCACTCGTCGATAACGTGCGGGCGATCGCCGACGAGCGCGTAGCTTGGGTCGGCCTCGACAATCTGCAGGTTGGCGCCTCTGTCCACGTAGGTCACTGAATCGGCATGAGCGAGGGAGGACCAGGTCTTGCCGCACCACTTGGTTCCAGAGACCTCGACCGCGCCGAACAGCGTGAGGTACTTGGCTATCTGGGCGTCCACGATTCGTGGCTGGTAGGCTTCGGGCCTTATGGTGTTGGCTTCTTTTGGCATATTCACTCTGTCCCCCACATTCAATATCATTTAGCAGGCAGTATACCAAAGTACGAAGTTTCTAATTCCAGAATACGAATAGCTTAAGCACCAAATCACGAGTGTTCCTGTACCAAAATCCGAACGCGGCGCCCGGGCCGCGACGCAAAGCGGGCGCCCCGGGCGTGTAACCCGAGGCGCCCGTGCGCACGCGGCTGGTCGCTCCCCTACAGCCGCCAGCCGGCCGACTCCTTCTGTAGCTCGACCATGCGGGCGAACTCGCCGCCGGCGGCCTTGAGCTCGGCGGGGCTGCCCTGCTCGGCCACCACGCCGTCCTTGAGGACGACGACCTTGTCGGCGTTCTCCACCGTGCGCATGCGGTGGGCGATCACGATGACCGTCTTTCCCGCGAGCAGGCGGCTCAAGGCCTCCTGTACCTGGGTCTCGTTCTCCACGTCCAGGCTCGCCGTCGCCTCGTCGAGAAGCACGATCGGCGCGTCCTTGAGCAGCGCCCGGGCGATGGAGATGCGCTGGCGCTCGCCGCCCGAGAGCTTGGAGCCGTTCTCGCCGATCATGGTGTCGTAGCCGGCCGGCATGCGTCCCACGAACTCGTCGCAGTTGGCGGCGCGCGCAGCGGCTAAGACCTCCTCGTCGGTGGCGTCGCGGCGGCCGAGGCGGATGTTGCCCATCACCGTGTCGTCGAAGAGAAGCACGTCCTGGAAGACGATGGCGTAATCGCGCAGCAGTGCCTCGGGGTCCACGCTCGCCACGTCCACGCCGCCCACGCGCACCGTGCCCGCCGTGGCGTCCCAGAAGCGCGCGGCCAGGCGGCTCACCGTGGACTTGCCCGACCCCGACGGACCGACCAGTGCCGTGACCTGGCCTTCCTTTGCGATAAAGCTCACGTCGCGCAGGACCTTCTCGCCAGCTCGCCCATCCGGGCCCGCGCCGTAGCCGAAGGCCACGTGGTCGAACACGACGTCGTGTCCCGCTGGCGAGAACTCCGCGGCGCCCTCGGCGAGCGGCTCGTCCATGATGGAGCGCATGCGCTTGGCGGACCCCTCGGCCATAAAGAGCTCGGCGATGAGCACGAGCGCCTGGTCGAACGGCGCGTAGATGCGGCTCACCATGAGCAGGTAGGCGAACATGACCATGAAGTCGATCTGGCCCGCGGCCACCATGGACGCGCCCGTTACCAGCGTGGTCGCAATGCCCAGGCGCAGGATGGCGTACGCGGAGTTGACGATAAGGCCGTTCGTCAGCTCGCCGCGGGCCGTCTCGCGCTCGGAGGCGTCGATCGTGGCGGCAAGCCCGGCCAGGTAGTGGGCTTCTTGGTTGGTGGCGCGGATCTCGCGCGCGCACTCGAGCGTCTCTTGGATGGCCTCGGTCACGCCCACCTTGGACGCGCGCACGGAGTCGACGATGGGCGCCATGGGGCCGCGCGTGGCAAAGAGCAGGGCAAACGCCACTGGCACGCTCCAGAACGCCGCCACCGAGAGCTGCCAGCAGAAGAAGAGCGAGCCCACGAACACGACGGCGCTGGCGATGACGGCGCCCCAAAGCTCGCCGAGCACGTGGCTGTAGGCGTGCTCCATGGTCTGGACGTCGCCCATGATGGTCTCGGTAAGGTCCGCCAGGTCGCGGCGGCCGAAGAACGAGAGCGGCAGACGGCGCAGGTGCTCGGCGATGGCGACGCGCTGGTTGCCGGACTCCTCGTAGAAGACGCAGTAGGTGTTCAGGTACTGCTGCATGTTGGACGCGAAGAGCACCACGGCGAAGACAAGAAGCCCAAGGCAGAAGGGCACGGCGTCGGGAAGGGCCGCGCCTTGCGTCAGGTGCGCCACGAAGCCGGCCATGGCGTAGTAGACAAACGCCATGCCGCCCATGATCACGATGTTGGTCACGGTGGTCCAGAAGATGCCGCGGCGCACGCCGGAGACGGCCTTGTCGGACAGGAAGTACTTCTCTTTAAGTGAGGCGAACATCAGGCCTCGCCCCCTTTCTGAGCTGCGGCGGGTTTGGCGGTGTCGGCGGGCTCGGCGGTGTCGGCGCCGACAGACGCGGCGGCGACAGGCGCGGCAGCGGCGTGATCCGGGGCCTCGGCGGCGACAGGCGCGGCGGCGCGGTGCTCCGGGACCTCGGCGGCCTCGATGCGCCAGCTCGCGGCCTTCTCGTAATCCGCCCACATGCGCGCATAGAGACCGTCGGCGGCAAGAAGCTCCTCGTGGCGGCCCTGCTCGGCGACCTGGCCGCGGTCGAGCACCACGATCTTGTCGGCGCCCACCACGGTGGAGAGGCGGTGCGCGATCATGATGACCGTGCGACCCTGCGCCAGGCGCGAGAAGGCGCGCTGGATAAGGGCCTCGTTCTCGGGGTCCGCGAAGGCCGTGGCCTCGTCGAGCACCACGATGGGCGCGTCCTTGAGAATGGCGCGCGCCAACGCCACGCGCTGGACCTCGCCCCCGGAAAGGTAGGCCCCGCCCGCGCCGAGCATGGTGTTCATGCCCTGCGGGAGCTTGGCCACGATGTCGTCGCACTGCGCGGCGCTGAGCGCGGCCAGGACCTCGTCGTCGGTGGCGTCCGGGCGGGCGGCGCGGACGTTGTCGGCCAGGGTCTGGCGGAAGAGGCGGTTCGTCTGGAAGACGAAGGCCACCTGGTCCATGAGCTCGTGAGGGTCCATGTCGCGAACGTCGATGCCGCCCACGCGCACGGAGCCTGCATCGACGTCCCAGAAGCGCGGGACGAGCTGCGCACAGGTGGACTTGCCGCCGCCCGAGGGGCCCACGAGCGCGAGCGTGGCGCCCGCCGGGACCTCGAAGCTCACGTGGTCGACGGCCGGGGCCTCGGCGCCGGCATAGGTAAAGGTCACGTCCTCGAAGACGACGTCGTTGCCAGCCGGGCGCCGGGGCGCCGCAGGCACCGGCAAGGGCTTCTCGGCAAGCACGCCGCGGACGCGCCCGAGGGAGTCTCCCGCCATCTGCGAGGCCTCGGAGACGAACATCAGCTTGGCCATCGCCGTCGGGATCACCGCAGAGAAGATCGCGTAGAACGCGAAGTTGGCCAGGAAGCGCGCGAAGTCCTTCTCGCCGGGGGCAAGCAAAAGGGCCACGGGCAAAAGGAAGATGACCAGGCCGTTCAGCGCCGTGAGGTTCGTCACCTGCGGAACGCGGCAGAAGGTGCCCGCGTAGTCCTGCGCCATCCGCGCGTAGTCGGCGATGCTGTCGTGGAAGGCCTTGAAGGAGTAGACGGTCTGCTGGAAAACCTTGACCACGGGGATGCCGCGGACGTACTCGGTGCCCGTCTTGTTCATGCGCACGGCGGCCGCCATGTAGCTCTTCATGAACTCCATGCCCTTGCCGCTCATCATGGTGGCGAGCGCGGCGAAGCTCACGGCCACGGCCACCAGGCACGCCGCGCCCAGGCGCCAGTCGAAGGCCGCGAGCATGACGAGCATGCCCGCCACCATGGCGACGGAGCCCGCGACGTCGGGCAGCATGTGGGCGAGCAGCGTCTCGGTGGAGGCGGCGCAGCCGTCCACGATGCGGCGCAGCTCGCCGGTCGCGTGCGCGTCGAAGTAGCCGAGCGGCAGGCGCAGCAGGTGCTCGGTCACCTGTTTGCGCATGTTGGAGGCGCAGCGGAAGGCCGCCAGATGGCAGCACATGAGCGCCAGGAAGTAGAGCGCGATGCCCGCCACGGCCAGGCCGACGGCCCACCAGCCGTATATGGCAAGGCCCGCGGCCTCGCTCCAGTCGGGCGCCACGGCGATAAGGTCGCGCGCCGCGAGCCAGATGCACACGTAGGGGCCGAAGCCGAGGAGCTGCGACGCGGCGGAGAGCGCGCAGCCGAGGTAGCTTAAGGCCCGGCGGTCGCCCGCGAACGCGAGGAGCTCGAGGATGTCGTTGCCCTTCTTTGCCGTGCCGTCGGTTCCGGGAGCGCCGGTCGTGCCGGCGTCGCGTCCGGCGCCGCCCTTCTTGTCTTTGTTCTCGTCAGCCATGAACCGTCCTTTCGCCCGGCCTTGAGAGTTAACCTGTGCGAACTTATCATGGTGAGAAACGCGCCCGGCCGCCCTGGCCGAGGTTTGGACGATTGCGCAAAGGTTGGAGACGTTTTCGTATATGACGCGCAGGTCGGCAACACATATAGAGCAGCTCTACAGGCCGCAGTTCGAGCAGTTCGGGCTCTCGCTCGAACCGGTCCGCGGCGGCGCCGTCCTGCAAGCCAATGTCGTGAACGAGATCGGCGCCGGCAGCGCGTGGATCATGCCAGTCTCCGACACGTGCCTGGTCATGGAGCATATCGTGACGCCCGCGCGCGACATGCGGCTGCTCGAGCAGACCTTCGAGCCGTACGCCTGCGTGTCGCGGATGAACGCGAGCACGCTCTCGTGCATGCCGGAGAACGGCATCGTGCCGGGGTATCTGGCTCCGTGCGGAGACGCGCGGCCTCGGGGCGGCGAGGCGGCGGCCGGGACCGTCTGCACCTTCGTGCAGAGCAACCTTCACGACCAGTACAGCCCGCTCAAGGCCGGCATGACCTACCGTTCGCGCTCGGTTCTCTTCCTGTCCGGCTTCTTCGACGAGCTCGAGCAGCAGTGGCCCGGCGAGTTCGCGGGGCTCTTCGACGCCTTCGACGGCGACTGGTCGGAAGAGGCGCTCGCAGCCATGACCTGCGCCTTGCGGCAGCTGACCTGCGTGCGCATGGGGCAGGCAGGAGCTTCTTTGCATGCACGCTCGGTCGTGGGCTCCATGGTCTCCGAGCTCGCATGCGCGCACGCCGCGGAGAAGGACGCGGGGCGCGCGGAAGGCAGCCGTGCGTCGGCGCGGCTGGCCGCCGAGGCCGTCGCCCTCGTGGAACGCGCGCTCGACGAAGGCGCGCAGCTCGGCGTGGACGAGGCGGCGGCGCGCCTGTACGTGAGCCGCTCCAAGCTCTGCGCCGTCTTCAAGGCCGAGACGGGCGAGGGGCTCGCCGCCTACGCGCGACGGCGCCGTTCCGAGCGGGCGCAGGAGCTTCTTGCCGACGGGAGCCTGAGCATCGCGCAGGTGGCGGCCCGCCTTGGCTACCAGCGGCAATCCGCCTTCTCCCAGGCGTTCAAGCAGGCATGCGGCGTCAGCCCCACCGCCTGGCGAGAAGCCCACGCTTAAGGACGCCGACCGGGCGTCTCCCTGGCCCTGGGGGTTTGGCATCCTGAAACAACTCACGGGATTCTGACAGCCGTTTCGGCCCCGAAATCGAGCCGCAACGTCTGTGAGAATCCCGTCAGATGGAAAGAGGCGCCGCCGACCCGAGGGTGCGCCGGCCGCCGGTCCGTTAGGCGTCGAGTCGCTAGGCGCCGCGCCTCGCCAGCCGCGCGTGGGCGAAGCCGATGAGCGTCCCCACCGCAGCCGGCAGGACCCAGCCAAGGCCGTCGGCCGCCAGGGGCAGCACGTCGGTCGGGAGCCACAGCGCCGGCGCCAGGGCGTCGCGCAGGGCCATGGCCACGCTCACCGCGCAGGTGACGCCGACCGCCCAGGGCCATACCTGCGGGTTGGCGTCGCACGCGCGGTGGAAGAGCCCGAGCACCACGAGCACGATCGCCATCGGGTAGAGCGCGCCGAGCAGCGGCACGGAGAACGCCAGGATCGCGTTCAGGCCGAAGTTGGACAGCACGCAGGAGAACAGCGCGAAGGCGAGCGCCCATGCGCGGTACGGCACGCGGCGCAACGGGCCGGCCGCGTCGGGCGCGTCGGCTCCATACGTCTCGGCAAAGTACGTTCCGCAGCAGGTTATGAGGCCGATGCACACGTTGAGGCACGCGAGCAAAAAGATCGCAGCCACGACCGCCGTGCCGGCGACCCCGAAGTGGAGCTCCGCCGACTTGGCAAGAACCGCCGCGCCGTTCGCGGCGTCGGGCACGACGCTCCCCAGGCTGGCGCCCACCCACGCGAGGCCGCAATAGATCACGCCCATGAGCAGGCCCGCGACCACGCCAGCGCGCGACACCTCCCGCGCCACGCCAACCGGCTCGCGCACGCCGAGGCCGCGAATGTTCTCTGCGATGACGAGCCCGAAAGTCAACGACGCCAAAAGGTCCATCGACTGATAGCCCGTCAAGGCGCCCTGGATCGCGGCCCCCTTATCGTACGGCGCCTGAGCAGCGGCGACCTCGCCGGAGGGCGCGACCACGGCGGAGGCCACCACGACGACGATGAGCACGATGAGCGCGGGGCCGGTCACGCGGCCAAGAAGGCGGGTAATGCTGCCCGGGTGCATGGCCATCAGGTAGGCAACCGCAAAGAACGCGACCGAGAACACGAGGAGCGCCGCCGTGGTCGGCACGCCTTCCGGCAAGAGGGGCACGATCATCTCGAAAGCCGTCGTGCTCGTGCGCGGAATGGCGAGGCAGGGACCGATGGAAAGATACACGGCGCCGATAAAGACGCTCGCGAACCTCGGGTGGACGCGCCCGGCGAGCTCGCGGGCCGTGCCGGCGAGGGCCACCGTCACGATGCCGGCCACCGGAAGCCCGATGGCCGTGACCAGGAAACCGACCATGGCGGGCACGCTCTGGTCGCCCGCCTGCAAGCCAAGCAACGGCGGCAGGATCAGGTTGCCCGCGCCGAAGAACATCGAGAAGAGCGCCACGCCGACCATAAGGGACTGTCTTTGGGTAAGGCGCGCCGGGACCTGGGGCGGGTTGTTCATGCGTTGACCTCTAACTCGTATATCTCGCGCTTTTGCTACGGGAGGAATCTTAGCTCAGGGGACTTGCTGAGAAAAAATCGAGATTCTGCGTGCTTTGTTGCAGGATTGATGCACCTTGCAACGGCACTCAACTGGGCAAACGCAAAAGATAACGCCTCGGCCGCGAGTAAATCACACGACCGAGGCGATAAATGCGCGTTCAATCCACGCAGAATCTCGTTTTTTTGATCCAGAAGGGCGCTAAACGGCCGCCGGATGCTTCAAGGACCCAACTTAACGTGCAAGGTGCGCGGCACGTCGCTCTGTTCGCAACGGTTTGCAGCCCGAAGCCCCCAAGGAGCCTAAGCGGCCGCGGCGAGCTCGTCGCCGGCGGCGCTTACGCCCCAGACAGCCGCCTGGGCACGCTCGCCGACGGTCCCCATGATCACGTTGATGATCCGCCCGAGGAACAGCGCGGACACGATCGTGGTCAGGCCGAAGCCCGAGATGTCGCCGAAGAGCAGGAGCGAGCCCAGGATCGAAGCGACCACGTGGCTCACGTCGAAGACGACCTTGACGTTGCCGAAGGTCGTGCCGAGCGCCTCGCTCGCGACCTGCACGAGCCCGTCGGGCGCGTTTGGCACGATCTCCATGTCGACCATGAGCGACGCGCCGAACGCCGTGACCACGAGCGCGCAGCACATGCACACGACCTGCGCCACGATGCCGTGGGGGCTCACGGTGATAAAGGACGCGATCAGGTCGACGAGGTAGCCCATCGAGAAGGCGAACACCATCTCGAGCAGGATTCTGGCCTGGAAACGGCGACGCAGGATGAGCGCCTGGCAGCCGATGTAGATGGCGTACGTAAGAGCGATCATGAACCCCAACGTGGTGCCCGTGGCGCGTGAGGCGAACGTCGCGAAGCAGGTCAGCGACGCGACGCCCAGCCCCGACGCGGTCTGGAGCACCGTGCCCGTCGAGATGCAGAAGAGTCCCACAACGTAGATCGCGTAGCGAAGCGCCGTGTGGCCCCAGTCGATGGATTCCTCTTCGTACCTGGTAACGAGCAGGGGTTTCAAAACGTGAGCATCCTTTCTGGTTGCCTATAGTCCAAGCAGGTAGTCGCGGCAGGCGACGTTCGTGGCGGGCGTCGAGTTCTCGATGACGCAGTCGATGCCGGGCCGCACCTTGCGCGCCCAGTCGGCAAGAGGCGCGAAGTCGAAGGCGCCGGTCTCGCCCGCGCCGTGGCAGACGAGTCGGCTTCCGGAGCCGTCGCACCAGCCGTCCGAGTCCTCGTTGTCCACGACCTCGTAGTCCTTGGCGTGAAGCACGCGGATGGCGTCGCCGTTGAGCTCGAGCATCCGGCGGACGACGTCGGCGGACTGCGCCGCCACGGTGGGGTGCAGCAGCGAGACGGGGTCGTAGATCACGCCGAGCGCGGTCGAGTCGACGCGGTCGAGGACCTCGCGGCAGCGCTCGGGGGTGTTCACGACCTCGTTCCAGCCCGGCTCGATGAGCAGCGGCACGCCGGCCGCCTCGGCGAGCTCGCAGGCGTTGGCGAGGCCGCCGCAGAAGGCGTCCATCGCCGCGGGCTCGAAGCGGTCGTCGGCGACCTTGTTGCCGGCGTTGGGACGGCCGGTCTCGGTGCCGACGGCGCAGCCGCCGAGAAGCGCCGCGAAGCGCGTGCAGGCGCGGTAGTCCTCAAGCGACTCGGCGAGCTGGGCCGCATCGGGCGTGGCGAGGTTCTTGTAGCAGCCGAAGACCGCCACGTGGACGCCCGCCTCGTCGAGGACCGCGCGGAGTCGCGCCGCGAGGTCCTCGTCCAGACCGGTGCGGTCGATGCCGTAGCTCTTGTAAACGACCTTGCTCGGCAGCTGGATGCA
>CAVJHQ010000046.1:0-16917 GCA_963649365.1 Alloprevotella sp. | reverse complement strand
GGCTCCGGCACGGGGGAGGACGGCGGCTCGGGCGACGCCTCGGGCTCCGGCGGCGGGTCCTCCGGTGCCGCCTCCGCCGACGCGGCCGCCGCCGGGGGCGGCTCGGCCGCGGACGACGGCTCGGAGGGGGGATCCGCGGGGGACGGCGCCTCCGCGTCGCAGGAGGCGGCGGGATCGGGCGAGTAGGCCCGCGCGCATCAGGGTTGCTCGAGGGTTTCGCGCCCGCGCCGCGCGGCGGCTACCTGCCCGGTCCACACCTCCTCCATTTTTGTTGACTCCAAACGCCGCGATGTGCAAAACTACGTCGCTTTATCCGAGGCATAAGGTTTAACTCGAGGTTTAGGGTTTGGGCCTGGCTCGTCTCCGCAAAGCACACCAAGATAGACCGCAAGGAAAGACGATGGCAAAGACGTCCGTAAAGGCCCGCAGGGCTTTCAAGAAACCGGCTTCTCGCCCCGAAGGGCCCGCGGCCACAGAGGAGGAAACGATGATCAAGGACACCGACACCCTCAACAACTACCTCGCCGTGATCAAGGTCGTCGGCGTCGGCGGCGGCGGCAACAACGCCGTCAACCGCATGATCGAGGAGGGCATCCGCGGCGTCGAGTTCGTGGCCGTCAACACCGACGCGCAGGCGCTCGCCATCTCCGACGCCGACATCAAGGTCCACATCGGCTCCGACATCACCAAGGGCCTGGGCGCCGGCGCCAACCCCGAGGTCGGCAAGGAGGCCGCCGAGGACTCCCGCGACGAGATCAAGGCCGCGCTCGCGGGCGCCGACATGGTCTTCATCACCGCCGGCGAGGGCGGCGGCACCGGCACCGGCGCCGCCCCGGTCGTGGCCGACATCGCCAAGAACGACGTGGGCGCCCTGACCGTCGGCGTCGTGACCAAGCCCTTCACCTTCGAGGGCCGCAAGCGCTCCGGCTCCGCCGTCGAGGGCATCAAGAACCTCTCCGAGATGGTCGACACCCTGATCGTCATCCCGAACGACCGCCTGCTCGACCTCTCCGAGAAGAAGACCACCATGCTCGAGGCCTTCCGCATGGCCGACGACGTGCTGTGCCAGGGCACCCAGGGCATCACCGACCTGATCACGGTCCCGGGCCTCATCAACCTCGACTTCGCCGACGTCTGCACCATCATGAAGGCCTCCGGCACCGCGATGATGGGCATCGGCACCGCCTCCGGCGACAACCGCGCCACCGACGCCGCCTCCGAGGCCATCTCGAGCCGCCTGCTCGAGGGCACCATCGACGGCGCCACCCGCGTGCTTCTCTCCATCGCGGGCAACAAGGACCTCGGCATCCAGGAGATCAACGACGCGGCCGACCTCGTGGCCCAGAACGTCGACCCCGACGCCACCATCATCTTCGGCACCGTCGTCGACGAGTCCCTCGGCGACCAGGTGCGCGTGACCGTCATCGCCACCGGCTTCAGCGACGCCAACGTCCAGCAGCCGCTGCCCACGATGACCATGCCGTCGAGCCGCCCCGCGAGCTCCGGCCGCGCCTCCCGCTCCGCCGCTCCCGCCCCGGCCCCCGCTCCCGCGCCGGCCGCCGCGCCCGCCCAGTCGATGCCCATCAACGTGAGCCGCCCGCAGACGAGCTCCAGCAACGACTTCGACATCCCCGACTTCCTCAAGCGCAGCCGAATCTAGGCGAGAAGTGACTTCCCTCAGCCGACACAGGACAGAGGGCGGCGTGACCCTGCTTACGGACGCCAGCTCCGCGGGCGGGGTCACGTTCGCGTTCACCGAGCGCACGGGCGGCGTCAGCGCGGCGCCCTACGCCTCGCTCAACCTCGGCGACCGCTGCGGCGACGACCCGTCCGCCGTGGCGGAGAACCGCCGGCGCGCCCTGGCCGCCATTGGGGCCGAGCGCTGCGCCGCGAACCTCGTGGTTCCGCACCAGGTGCACGGGGACCGCGTCGTGGCCGTGCGCGACTCCGGCGGCCCCGCGCACGCGCGCGCCGTCGAGGCCGCGCTCGCCGGCGCCGACGCCGTCGTCTGCACGGCGCCCGACGTCCCCGTGCTCCTGTGCTTCGCCGACTGCGTCCCCATCGTCGTCTGCGGCCCCGGCGGCTTCGCCGTCGCGCACTCCGGCTGGCGCGGCACGATCGCGCGCATAGCCGAGAAGACCGTCCGGGCGCTCGCGCAGGAGTGCGGCTGCTCCGCCGCCGACCTCAAGGCCTACGTCGGCCCCCACATCGGGGGCATCGACTACGAGGTCTCCGCCGCCATGGTCCGCGACTTCACCGCCGAGTTCGGCGAGGGGGTCTGCGTGGGCGCCGCCGCGCGCCGGCGCCTCGACCTCGCCTATGCGGTGGCCTGCTCGCTCACCGACGCGGGCATCACGCGGGACAACCTCGCCGTCTGGCGGGGCTCGACCGCGAGCGCTACCGGCCGCTTCTTCAGCTACCGCGCCGAGGGCGGCCGCACCGGCCGCCACGCCGCGCTGGCCGTCATGACGTCCGCCCCCGCCCCCGCCTGGGAGCTTCTCGAGGACGAGTAAGGAGGAACCGTGCCCCAACCGAAGCTGGACATAGCCGTCGACGACGAGTACGAGCTCTTCTTGGCTCGCCGGCGCCGCGACATCGTCGCCCGCCTGTGCGCGGCGGCGTCCCGCGCCGGGCGAGACGCCTCCGAGGTGGGCATGCTCGCCGTCTCGAAGACGGTCGAGCCCGAGGCGGTCCTGCGCGCCTGGCGCGCAGGCTGGCGCTCCTTCGCCGAGAACCGCCCGCAGGAGCTCACCCGCAAGCTCGCCTTCGTCGAGGGAGAGGCCCTGCCCGAGATGGCCGGCGTGCGCTTCGACGCCATCGGCAACCTCCAGAAGAACAAGATCAACCAGGTCGTCGGCAAAGTCGAGCTCCTGCACTCCGTGAGCTCGGCCGGCCTCGCGGCCGCGGTGTCGTCGCGCTGCGAGGCGCGCGGCATCGTCCAGGACTGCCTCCTGGAGGTCAACGTCTCCGGCGAGCAGTCCAAGTCGGGCTTCTCGCCCGACGAGGTCCGCGCCGCGGCCGAGTCGATCGCCGCGCTGCCGGCGATCCGCGTCCGCGGGCTCATGACCATGGCGCCGCGCGGCGACGCCGACGCGGCCCGGCGCGCGTTCTCCGGGCTGCGCGATCTCGCCCGCGAGCTTGAGGGTAGGACGGGCCTCGAGCTCCCCGTGCTCTCCTGCGGCATGAGCGACGACTTCGAGGTCGCCGTGGAGGAGGGCTCAACCCTCGTGAGGCTCGGGCGCATCGTGTTCGACCCCGCATACGACCTTACGTAGGCGGGCATCATAGGCAACTGACGGCTGCGCCGCCTCCGCGCGGCGCCGCGTGAAAGTGAGAGGAACATGGGCTTTCTCGACAGCATCAGGGACCGCTTCGCCGGCAACGGCGGCGCGGACGACTACTACGAGGACGAGGACTACTACGAGGACGACTCTGCCGGCTACGCCCCCGACGCTCGCCGCCGGGACGGCGGCAGCGCCCCGAGGCTGCTCGGCAACACCTCGCGCCCCGAGGCCGAGAGCGTCTCGGTCTACACCCGCTCCGGCCGCCCGCTGGCCTCGCAGGTGCCCACGAGCATCCCGTCGCCCGCGCGCTCGAGCTACGACACGCAGGAGACGAGCGCCATCCCGCGCGGCGGCTACGCGAGCCCGTCCGCCCCGGCGCCCGTCTCGGCCCCCGAGTTCGGCGGCGCCGCCCGCCGCACGGCCGTCACGAGCCAGCTGCCCCCCTACGTGCTGCGCCCCGTGAGCTACGACGACGTGCAGACCGTCGTGCGCCGCGTGCGCACGAACCAGCCGGTCGTGCTCGTCTTCCGCAACACGAACATCGACGTCGCCAAGCGCATCCTGGACTTCTCGTTCGGGTTCTCTATGGGCATCGAGGGCGAGGTCTCCGAGCTCGGCGACCGCTGCTTCGCCGTCCTGCCCGCCGGCGCCCAGCTCACCGCCACCGACATCAACAAGCTCGTCGCCGACGGCGACCTGGACCGTTAAGGAGCCGGCGCCTTGGCAAGAAGCGACCTCAGAATCGGTATCGTCGGCGCGGGCTCCATGGGCTCGGCCATCGCCTCGGGCCTCGTCGAGGCGGGCGCCTGGGAACCCTCGTGCATCCTCGTCGCGGGTCACCGCGGCCACGGCTGCGCGCCCCTGGCCGAGAAGGGCATCCGCACCTTCGACGACGCGGCGCCCATGCTCGCTGAGGGCCCCGACGTGGTCATCCTCGCGGTCAAGCCGCAGGTCCTGCCCGCCGTCATGGCCGAGCACGAGGCCGCCCTCGCGGGAAGGCTCGTGGTCTCGATCGCGGCCGGCGTGCCCATCGCGTCCATCGAGTCGGCCCTTCCCGGGTCCCGCGTCGCGCGCGTGATGCCCAACCTCTGCGTGCAGGTGCTCTCGGGCGCCTCCGCCGTCGCGGGCGGCGCCACCGCCACCGAGGCCGACGTCGAGCTCGCCCGCGACATCTTCGCCGCGCTGGGCTCGGCCGCCGTCATGCGCGAGGACCAGCTCGAGGTCGAGGGCGCCGTGGTCGGCACGGCCCCGGCCTTCTTCGCCCTGTTCGTCGACACGCTCACCCGCGCGGGCGTCAAGGCGGGCATGCCCTCGGCCGCCTGCCGCGAGCTCCTCGAGGCCACCATGCGCGGCTGCGCCGAGCAGCTGCTGGCCGGCGGCGAGCACCCGCGCGCCTACGCCGAGAAGGTCACGAGCCCCGGCGGCACCACGGCCGCGGCGCTCTACGAGCTCGAGCCGATGCTCTTCGAGGGGTCCTTCGCCGCCGTCGACGCCGCGCTCGCCCGCGCGGCCGAGCTCGCGGCGGGGAAGTAGGGGTGCGATGAGCGCCTATTCCCTCTACTCCCTGGTCGTGAGGCTCTTCAACGTCTATGAGTTCCTCATCGTCGTCTGGTGCCTCATGAGCTGGGTCCCCCGCGGCGCCGGCAAGGGCGGCCTCGACGCCTTCCGCGACGCGCTCGCCATGCTCGTCGAGCCCTACATCGGGCTCTTCCGGCGCTTCATCCCGCCCTTCGGGGGCATCGATTTTTCGCCGATTGTGGCTATCTTCGCTCTACAGCTGATTGAGCGGATGCTTTTGAGTATCATTTTCTAGGAGTGTACGCACGGGCCGGACGCCCACGCTCCCGCCAGACGAAAGGGAACAAGAATGGCAATCACACCAGCAGACATCGAGCAGCAGACCTTCTCTCCCTCTAAGCACGGCTACGACACCGAGGAGGTCGACGCCTTCCTCGAGCAGCTCTCCTCCGAGGTCGACGCCATGCTCCAGAAGATCGCGGACCTCAAGGGCCGCCTGACCACCGCCGAGCAGCAGCTCGCCTCCTCGCAGGCCCAGGTCGCCGAGCTCGAGAGCAAGGCCGCCGCGCCCTCCGCGACCGTCATCGCCCCCGCTCCCGCCCCCGAGCCGGTCCAGGCCGGCCCGTCGCCCACCGAGCACCAGATCTCCCAGGTCCTCATCGTGGCCCAGCAGTCCGCCGACAAGCTCGTCGAGGACGCGCGCGCCAACGCGGAGAGCATCCGCAACGACGCCGACCAGAAGGCCCGCGAGGTCATTCGCCAGGCCCTGGCCGAGAAGCAGAACGAGCTCGACGAGATCGACCGCCTCAAGGCCTCCCGCGAGGAGTTCCGTGTCGAGTACAAGAAGCTCCTGCAGCACTTCATGGACGACGCGGAGAGCGTCTTCCCCGCCCAGGGTTCCCTCGGCACGAGCCTTTCGGGCTCCAACGGCACCACCCACAACGACGTGACCTCCGCCGCGGCGCCCGTCTCGGCCCCGGCGCCCGTCGCGCCGGCCCAGACCACCGTCTCCGGTTTCGGCGACTTCGGCGACCTCGACTAAAACGGCCTCGCCTTAAACGTGCGTCGGCACAGGGCCCCGTCCCGGAACCGTCCGGGCCGGGGCCCTTTTCGTGAAAGGATTGAGTATGGCAACCAAGAACCGCGCTCACGAGAAGGACGCGCGCCTGAGCCTCGACGAGATCTCGCTCAAGCGCTGGATCGTCTTTTTGGTCGCGGACCTTCTCGGCCTGGTCGCATTCGCGGTCGTGTTCGCGAGCCCCCTCAAGCTCGTTCAGCTCGAGGGCGAGTGGGCATGGCTTCCGACGGTCCTCATGGACTTCATGGTCTTCGTCGGCGGGTTCATCTTCGCCGTGGTTTTCCTGCACAAGGTCTGCAAGACGAGCCTGCGGGCCTTCCTCGTCGGCGACGGCGAGAGGATCGATTGGCGCCAGTGCGGCGTCATCGCCCTTCTCTATATCCTGGGCGCCGCCCTCGCGAACTTCCTCAGCAGCGGCTTCGGGGGCAGCGTCTCGCTCAACACGGCCGGCGCGGCTCCGGTGCTCGCGGCCCTGCTCGTGGCCGTGGTCTTCACCTGGATGCAGACGACCTGGGAGGAGATCGTCTTCCGCGGCCTCTTCCTGCGGTGGGCCTGCGGCAACAAGATCGCGCCGACCGCGCGCTGCGTGGCGGCCGGCCTCGTCGGGACCCTCGTTTTCATGTCCATGCACCTGGCCAACCCCGAGGTCACGGCCCAGAGCGGCGTGCTCGACGTCGTTATGGCGGCGGCCACCTACTTCATCGCCGGCGGCTTGTTGTTCGTCCTCGACGTGGCGTTCGGCAACCTCATGCCCGGCTGCGTGTGCCACCTGGTCAACAACTTCATCAGCTTCGCCATCGTCGGGCAGATCGGCACGGCGGTCGCCATGCCGAGCATCCTCGTCGACAGCTCCCCGGTCACTCCGGTCGGCATGCTCGCCACAACCGTCATCGGCTACCTGCCGGTCTACGTCTACGTCGCCGTCAAGGCCAAGAAGGGCGAGCTCGCCCGCGCCTAGTCGCGGGCGCCGTGCGCCGGCGTCGGCTTAGCCGCACCGAGAAGCCCCTCTTTCCCCTAAGATCCGCGTAGTCGCCGATCCCGGGGGCAAGAGGGGCTTCTTGCCGTTCAACGTGCGCGATTTCGGTCTGTTGTGAAGAAGATAAGCGCGAGGTGGGCCTATAAGCCGGGTTCTGTCGGGGGCGGCCATTTATCTACTGCGGACGTCGCCGTCCGCCTCTAGCGCGCAACCCGAGCGCGGTGCGGGCCACACCATGGCGCTCCTATTTGCGTTTGCTCCGGATGGGGCTTGCCAAGCCGCCGTGTTGCCACGACGCTGGTGGTCTCTTACACCACCGTTTCAGCTTTTCCCTTAACGGGCGAACCCGCCAGTGGGAGTCTTCTTTTCTGCGGCGCTTTCCGTCGGGTTACCCCGCCTGGCCGTTAACCAGCATCCTGCCCTGTGGAGCCCGGACTTTCCTCATGCGCGATTGCTCGCGCCCGCGGTCGCCTGGCCCACCTCGCGAGTTGCGATTCTACCATCCGGGGCGGCCCCGGGCGAAGAAGGGCGCCGCCCGCGCGGGGAGCGGCACACAGAATTGCTACAATACTCCCGTTTATGTTGGGCTATGGGCCGCGCAGCGACCCCGAAAGGTGTTGCCTTGGGCCTGCTCGATACTCTTTTTGCGCCCGCTCGCCCCGACGCCGTCGTCGCCGAGGAGCGCGACGACGCCATCTGCGCCCCCGTCTCGGGCCGCGTGGTCGCTCTCTCCAAGGTCTCCGACCCGGTCTTCGCGCAGGGGATGCTGGGCGAGGGGCTCGCCATAGTCCCGCGCGGCGAGGTCGCCTACGCGCCCGCGAGCGGCGTGGTGACCGCGGTGGTCGGCAGCAGGCACGCCGTCGCCATAAAGACGGACGGCGGCGCCGAGGTCCTTCTCCACGTGGGCGTCGACACCGTTGGGCTGAAGGGGCGCGGCTTCCACACGTATGTGGGAAAGGGCGACCGCGTCCAGGCGGGGGAGGCCCTCATCGCCTTCGACGCCGAGCTCATCCACGACTGCGGCCTCGACGACACGGTCATCGTGACCGTCACGAACCCCGAGGAGTGCGGCCACGTCGTGCCCGCCTGCGAGAGCTATGTGGTGGCCGGCGAGCAGCTGCTGAGCACCCGGGCGGCGGCGTAGCCGTGGGGGAGGGCGGGTACCTGACCCTGCGCGCGGGCGCCGAGGCCGCAGGCGAGTTCGAGGACCGGCGCAGCCGCTTCATCGCGCAGCTCGTGCACGCGGGCTCCGAGGCAGAGGCCGACCGGTTCATAGCGGAGGTGCGCTCGCGCCACCACGACGCCCGCCACAACGTTCCCGCATGGATCCTCGCGGACGGCCGCGAGCGCTGCTCCGACGACGGCGAGCCTTCGCGCACCTCCGGCATGCCGACGCTCGAGGTGCTTCGCGGCGCCGGCCTCAAGGACGTCTGCTGCGTGGTCACGCGCTATTTCGGCGGCACCCTGCTGGGGCCGGGCGGCCTTGTCCGCGCCTACACGGCCGCGGCGCAGAAGGCGGTCGAGGCGGCCGAGGCCGACGGCGCGATCGTCGAGATGACGCTCGTCGTGCCCGTGGTGGTCCAGATCCCGTACTCGTTCTACGACCGCGCGGCGCGCATGGTCGCCGACGCCGGCGGGCACGTGACGGACTCGCTCTTCCTTGAGGACGTGCAGCTCACCTGCGCCTTCCGCGCGGGCGACGAGGGCCGCTTCCTCGCCGCTATGCGCGAGGCCGCCAACGGCGAGGACCTTGCGCGCGCCCTCGAGCCCCGCTTCGCCGAGTTCTAGCGGGCCGGGAGGCGCTGCCCTTCTCGGCTCCCTCGAGGAGCCGATGCCCTCCAGGTGGCGCCACCTGGAGGCTATTCGCCCCGAGGTGGCGCGAAACTGCCGAGAAAACCCGTCGAGGTGGCGCCGCGGGCACCACCTCGACGGGTTTCTTGCCGGGCGGGCACCGCCTCGACGCGCTTCTCTGGGCGTCCTTGCCGCCGACTCGTCCCCGGGGCGCTTCTTGCCGACCATGGGCTAAGATATTGGGGTTAACGCGCACGTCACGCACCCGTACTCAGGAGGGTTATCCATGCACGGCGACTCCCAGTCCCTGGTCTCGGTCATCGTCCCCATCTACAACGTCGAGAAGTACCTCGACCAGTGCCTCGACTCCATCGAGGCCCAGACGCACAAGAACATCGAGGTGCTCTGCATCAACGACGGCTCCACCGACGGCAGCCCCGACATCATCCGCGCCCACGCCGCGGCCGACCCCCGCGTCGTCCTCGTCGACAAGGCCAACGGCGGCTACGGCCAGGGCTGCAACATGGGCCTGCGCCTCGCCAAGGGCGACTGGGTCTCCGTCATCGAGCCCGACGACTGGATCGAGCCGACCATGTACGAGGACATGCTCGCCTTCGCCGACGGCTTCGAGCAGCGCATCGACATCGTGAAGACCCCCTGGACCGACATCTGCGACTGGGACGACCCCAAGAAGCAGCGTCCGCACAAGTGCACCATGAAGGGGAAGATCAAGACTTCCGAGCGCCCGTTCAAGCTGGCCGAGAACCCGCTGCTCATTGAGCAGCACCCTTCCATCTGGTCGGCCGTCTACCGCAAGGGCTTCCTTGCCGAGAAGGGCATCACCTTCCCGGAGTACCCGGGCGCCGGCTGGGCGGACAACCCCTTCCTCATCGAGACCATGTGCCAGGCCGAGGCCATCGTCTATCTCGACCAGGCCTATTACAACTATCGGCGCGACCTCCCCGGCTCCACGCGCCATCACAAGACGGCGGAGGCCGTGGAGCGCCCCTTCGACCGCTGGGACGACATGCTCAAGATCATCAAGCGCCTCGGCGTCACCGACGAGCGCATCATCGCCGCCCACTACGTGCGGGGCTTCAACTACGCGCACGGCGCGCGCTATGACGACGGCATGAAGAACCCCCTCGTGGTCAAGCGCGTACGCCAGATGGTGGAGCAGATGGACCCCGGCATCGTGGAGCGCTCGGGGCAGATCTCCCCGTACAACAAGAAGTTCTTCGCCGAGCAGCGGGGCCTCCCGTACGACAAGTCGCGCCTTGCCTACCTCGCCGAGGAGTTCCGCTACTCGTGCAAGACGGAGGGCCTCGGGTTCGTCCTGGGGAGCGCCTTCAACCACTTCACCGGCCGCTACATGCCCGAGGACTAGGCGCATATGGAGGAGGAGCTCGTGGAGAGAGGGACGGCAGGCGCCGAGGCGGCGCCCGAGGTCTCGGTTCTCATCCCCATCTACAACGTGGAGCGCTTCCTCGGGCAGTGCCTCGAGTCGCTTCGCGCGCAGACCTTCGGCGACTTCGAGGCCATCTGCCTGAACGACGGCTCCACCGACGGGTCGCGCGCGGTCGTCCAGCGCTTCCTCGACGCCGACCCGCGCTTCCGCGCCGTCGACAAGGAGAACTCCGGCTACGGGGCCTCCATGAACCGCGGCCTCGACGAGGCCAGGGGCCGCTACGTGGCCATCCTCGAGTCCGACGACCTCTACGAGCCCGACGCCCTCGCCGTCCTGCACGAGGCCGCCGAGAAGGGCGCGGCGCAGGTCGCCAAGGCCAACTTCAACCTCTACTGGTCGTGCCCGGAGGAGCGCCGCGAGCTCTTCCGCGTGGTCGACGGCGCCGAGGAGGGCCGTACCCTCAGGCCGCTCGACGACCCCGCGATCTTCTTCCGCAAGCCGTCCATCTGGTCGGGGCTCTACCGCCGCGACTTCCTTATCGCCAACGGCATCCGCTTCCTCGAGACGCCCGGGGCCTCCTACCAGGACGCCGGCTTCAACTTCAAGGTGTGGGCGGCGGCCGAGCGGGTCGCCTTCGCGGGCGAGCCGGTCCTCAACTACCGACAGGACAACGAGGGCTCCTCCGTCAACAACCCGGGCAAGGTCTTCTGCGTCTGCGACGAGTACGCCTCTATGGAGGAGTTCGTCCGTGCCCGCGGGGGCGCGGACGAGCGGCGCCTGCTCGCCGTTCTCCAGCGCATGAAGCTCGACAGCTATCTTTGGAACTACGACCGCCTTGCCCCCGAGCTGCGCCCGGCGTTCGTGGAGCGCGCCGCGCAGGAGTTCCGGGAAGCGCTCGGGCGGGGAGAGGTCGAGCGCGCGCTCTTCGAGCCCGCCGCGGAGGCGGACCTGCGGGCCATGGTGTCGGACCCCGCGTCGTTCTGCGCCGAGCGCGACGCCGCCGCGTCCGCGGGCGCCGCGGGCGCGCTCAGGCGCTACCTGCGCATGGGAGGGCCCGCCCTGGCGGCGCGCGTCCTCTGGTTCAAGCTGTTCGGCCGCTCGGCAAGAAGGATCGACTCCCGGGGAGCCGTGCTATGACCCGCCTGAGCGTCGTCGTCCCCGTCTACAACGTCGAGGACTGGGTCGACCGCTGCCTCGAGTCGCTCGCGGGGCAGGACTTCGGCGACTTCGAGGTCGTCTGCGTGAACGACGGGTCCACGGACGGCTCCGGCGAGCGGCTCGCGGCATGGGAGGCCAAAGAGCCGCGGGTGCGCGTGGTCGAGCAGGCCAACCAGGGGCTCTCCGCGGCCCGCAACGCCGGCATCAGGGCCGCGCGGGGCGACTACGTGTGCTTCCTCGACGCCGACGACCGCTACCTGCCCGGCGCCTGCGGCCGCATCGTCTCTGCGCTCGACGAGTCCGGCTCCGACGTCCTCGTCTTCGGCGGGCGCGTCTATCCGCAGGACGCCCCCTGCCCCGAGTGGATTCGCGAGTCGCTCTGCCCGCGCGACGTGACCTACGACTCGTTCAGCATGGACCTTCTCCTCAAGGAGGCGTCGCGGCCCTTTGCCTGGAGGCTGGCCCTTAGGCGCGGTTTCCTCCTGGAAAACGGCCTCTTCTTCGACGAGGGGCTGCGCTTCGGCGAGGACCAGCTCTACTGCTTCGCGGTGTACCCGCGCTCGGGCCGCACCGCGCTCATCTCGGACGAGCTCTACGAGTACCAGGTCGTGCGGGAGGGGTCGCTCATGAGCGCCCTGCGCGCGGACTTCGGCGCGAAGATGCTCGAGCACAACAAGGTCGTCGAGCGGATCCTCGCGGACTGGGACGCCGGCGGCTTCCTGCGGACCTACGAGGCCGACCTCGTGGCCTTTGCGCTCGACTTCTCGCTCTACGACGCGCTCAAGCTCGACGACGCCGCCTACCGCCCCGTCGCGGAGGGCCTGTGCCGGGCCCTCTCCCGCTACTGGACGGCCGACGACATAGCCGCCATGGACCTGCCGCGCGACGTCCGCCGGATGGCGCTCGACGCCTGCTGGCGCACGGACATGCCCGCGCGGGAGAGAAGGGCGCTCGCGCTGACGCATCGCCTGCGCCAGAAAGGGCTCCGCTCCTTCCTCAGGCGGGCGTTGCAGAAGGTCGGCGGCACGGCCCGCTGACCCATGCGGGGCGTTTCGCGGGCACCCGTCCGCTGCCGGCGGTCCGTTATCGCTCCCCAACGGATTGTCGGTCAATCGGCGCGGGTTTCGGGGTACCATAAGCAAGTGGCGACTCGCCATAAAGGTATCGCGCCCTACCCGGGGCGCAGCATTTGGCCCCGCGGGGCCAAGAACGAAAGGCACGACATGGCTCAGGGTACTGTTAAGTGGTTCAATCCGGACAAGGGCTACGGCTTCATCTCTCGTGAGGACGGCGACGACCTGTTCGTCCACTACTCCGAGATTCAGATGGACGGCTTCAAGACTCTGGACGAGGGCCAGGCTGTCCAGTTCGAGATCACGACCGGCCAGAACGGCAAGCTCCAGGCTTCCAACGTCACCAAGCTCTAATTCCGTACTTCATAGTTGAGCTGAGAGGGAGGTCCGCTTCGGCGGGCCTCCTTTTTTGCCGCTCGGGGCCGACTTGCGGCAAGGCCCGCGCGCCCGGTTTGCTCCCGGCGCGTCGCCCGGGGGCGTGCCCGCGTGCCCGGTGTGTCGCCCGGGACGGCGCGGCCCGCGCGCCTTGCTATACTCGGGACCGTTGGAGCCGAGGAGAAAGCCGTGACGCAGCCGTGACCATGCCCGCCGAGAACATCCAGGTGCCCGCCTACGCGATGCGCGTCGTCGACGCGCTGGAGGAGGCGGGCTTTGAGGCCTGGGTGGTGGGCGGCTTCGTGCGCGACGCGCTTCTCGGCGGCGAGGGCCACGACGTCGACGTGACCACGTCGGCCCCGTGGCCGAAGACGGCCGAGGTCCTTCGCCGGGCGGGCATCGAGGTGCACGAGACCGGCGTCAAGCACGGCACCGTGACCGCCGTCGTGGACGGGCTGCCCGTGGAGACGACGACCTACCGCGTCGAGGGGGCCTACTCCGACAAGCGCCATCCCGACGAGGTGCGCTTCGTCACGGACGCCCGCGAGGACCTCGCGCGGCGCGACTTCACCGTCAACGCCATGGCCTACCACCCCGCCCGCGGGCTTCTCGACCCCTTCGGCGGGCAAGAAGACCTCGCCTCCGGCGTTATCCGCGCGGTGGGCGATCCCCGCCTGCGCTTCGAGGAGGACGCCCTGCGCGTCCTCAGGGCCGTCCGCTTCGCCTGCCGGCTCGGCTTTCGCATCGAGGGGAGGACCGAGGAGGCGCTCGCCCTGAGCGCGGAGGGCCTGAGCGCCGTCGCGCAGGAGCGCATCGGCCAGGAGATGGACGGCATCCTCGCCTCCGGGCGCGTGTCCTGGGCTCTGAGGCGCGAGTTCGACGTCTTGGCGCGGGCGCTGCCCGAGCTCGCGCCCATGAGGGGCTTCGACCAGAGGAGCCCCTACCACGCCTACGACGTCCTCGAGCACACGGCGCGCGTCTGCGCCGCCGTCGAGGAGCTCTCCGGGGGCGCGGCGCCGCGCGCCCTCAGGTGGGCGGCGCTTCTCCACGACGCGGCGAAGCCGGCGACGTTCAGCGTCGACGACGGGGGCCGCGGCCACTTCTTCGGGCACCCGGAGGAAGGCGCGCGCTCGGCGGGCGCCGCGATGGGCCGGCTGGCCGTCGACCGCGCCTGCGTGCGGGAGACGCAGGCGCTCATCCGCCTCCACGACCTGCCGATATCCGCCACGGTGCGCTCGGTGCGCCGCATGATGGCCAAGCTCGAGGAGGCGTGCCCGGGCAGGGGAGAGGCGCTCTCGCTCGCCCTGGTCGACCTTAAGCGCGCCGACGCGCTCGGCAAGGCGCCGGCCTTCAGGGACTACGCCGTCGAGCTCGACGGCGTCGGGCGCGTGCTGCGCGCGGAGATCGCGCGGGGCAGCGTCATGTCCATCGGCGACCTCAAGGTGAGCGGCGCCGACGTCATGCGCGAGCGCGGCATCGAGCCGGGGCCCGGCGTGGGGATGGTGCTGAGGGGGCTTCTCTCCGCGGTGCTCGCCGACGAGCTGCCGAACACCCGGGAGGCGCTTCTCGCCGAGCTGCGCTACTAGGCGCCCTCCGGCCCGGCCTGCGCGAGGCCGGCCTCAGCTTGCTCGAGGGCCTGCGCGGCCCGGCGAGCCCGCCTCAGGCGGTCTCCTCGCGCGCCAGGCGCATGAACGCGTCGGTGACGGCCCAGCGGTAGCCGCCGCCCGGCAGGCCGAAGAGGATCCGGTAGCTCGCCTCGGGGCCGAGGTCGAACGCCTCGAGCGCGGCGCGCGCCTCGGGCGGGGCCGCCGTCGCCAGCAGGTTGCGCGGGCACAGGCACGCGCCCACCCCGCGCAGGCACAGCGCGAGGAGCGTCTCCATGTTGTTCGACTGCACGCGCACGACGGGGTCGATGCCCGCGTCGGCGAAGAGCGAGAGGCCGAGGCCGCCCGTGATGTCCGACGCGCCGCCCAGGACGAACGGGAGGCCGCCGAGCGGCGTGAGGTCCCCGCGCGAGAGCGGGCCCGCCAGGTCCTCGGGCGCCAGCCCCTTGTCGGCAAGAAGCGCCTTGCTCGCGAGCAGGGCGATCCTTTCCTCGTAGAAGTCCTCGAGCACGATCCCCGGGCGCCGCTGGGCCGCGGCGACGGCGAAGATCGCGACGTCCTCGCGCCCGGCCGCGAGGTTGGCCAGGATCTCGTCGTTCGTGCCCTCGTCGAGCTGCACGCGCACGTTCGGGTACTCGCGGCAGAGGCGCTCGATCACGGGCGGCAGCAGGGCGCGCCCGCGCGTGTAGGCCACGCCCACGCGCAGGGTGCCGGCCTGCAGGCGGTCGGGGCCGGCCACCTCGCGCCTGAGGTCGGCGAGCTCTGCGCGCAGCCGGTCGGCGTGGGCGAGGAAGACGGCCCCCTCGTGCGTGATCTCCAGGGGCGTCCTGCGCACGAAGAGCTCGCGGCCGAGCTCGCGCTCGAGGGCGGCGATGTGCGCGCTGAGCGTCTGCTGCGTCACGTGGAGCTTCGCGGCCGCCCGCGTGAAGCTGCGCTCCTCGGCGACGGCCCGGACGTACTCGAGGGACTGGAAGTTCATGGCCCTGCCCTTCTCACAAATCCTATTTGTGCCAGATATCA
This sequence comes from Alloprevotella sp., assembly GCA_963649365.1. GTDB lineage: Bacteria > Actinomycetota > Coriobacteriia > Coriobacteriales > Atopobiaceae > Paratractidigestivibacter. The sequence continues at coordinate 1,632 of CAVJHQ010000046.1, read as the reverse complement.
AGAGTAACAGTTGGAGATTGCCGACGCAGGACCCTACCATCGAGTGCGGAGAAGGGGCACACCTTCCGCCCCTTCTCCCCGCTTCGACATCGGATTTCCGGAGGTGGCCGTGGAGCTCTTCGTCATCGGGGCATTCTGCCTGCAGCTCATCGTCTTCGTCGCGGCCGGGGTGAACGTGCTGGTCCCGCTCGCCGTCGGCTTCGTCCTGTTTTTCGCCTACGGCGCGGCCACGGGCCACGCGCCCCGTGCGCTGCTTCGCGAGGCGGCGATAAGCGCCAAGTGCGCCCTCGGCGTCCTCGAGTCGTTCGTGTTCATCGGGGTGCTCACCGCGCTGTGGCGCGCCGACGGGACCATTTCCCAGATCGTGGTCATGACGACCCCCTTGGTCTCGCCCGCGGCCGCGCCCTTGGCGGCGTTCCTGCTCTGCGGCCTGGTGAGCTACCTCATCGGCACGAGCTTCGGAACGGCGGCCACGATGGGCGTCGTCTGCGGCACGCTCGCGGCATCGATGGGGGCGAGCGCCCTTCTCACCGGCGGGGCGGTGCTCTCGGGATGCTATTTCGGCGACCGGTGCTCGCCTGTGTCGAGCTCGGCCTTGCTCGTCCGCAGCGTGACGGGCACGGACATGCGCGGCAACCTCGCCGCCATGATGCGCACCGCCGCGGTCCCCTTGGCGGCGAGCGTCGCGGCCTACGCGGCCCTCGGCTTCGCGCTGAGGCCGACGGGCGCGACGGGCGCCTCCGCCGGCGTCGCGGACGTGCTTGCCGGCGCCTTCGGCTACAACCTCTGGGCGCTTCTCCCCGCGGCGATCATCTTCGTGCTGCCGCTCACGGGCCTCGGCATGAAGCGGTGCATGGGGCTCTCGTGCGCCGTCGCCGCGGCCGTGTGCCTCTCGAGGGGAGCGTCGGCCCTCGATCTCGGCCGCTGGGCGCTTCTCGGCTATGCGGCCGAGGACGCGGGCGTCGCCGCCCTCATGGACGGCGGGGGCCTCGCCTCCATGGTCAACGTGTCCCTGATCGTGTGCATATCGTCGAGCTACGCGGGCCTCTTCAACGAGACGGGCCTCGTGGAAGGCGTCCAGCGCTTCGTCGACGCGGTGGGGAAGAGGTTCGGCGCCTTCGCGGCCGTGCTCGCGGTCGGTGTCCCCGCCTCCATGATCGCCTGCAACCAGACGCTCGCCATCATGCTGACCAGGCAGCTCTGCGAGGGCTGCGAGCCCGACCCGCGCAGCCTCGCCGTCGACCTCGAGAACGGCCCGGTGGTCATCAGCCCGCTCATCCCGTGGTCCATCGCCTGCTCGACCATCATGACGTTCGCCGGCGCGCCGGGCATCAGCTGGGTCGCGGCCTTCTACCTGTGGTTTATCCCGATTTGGCACCTCGCCGCGACCAATCGGGAAAGAAAGGCGAATTTTTTTCAAAATAACCCTTGCAATCCCGCGAAAGCTTCCGTATAGTAATTTCTCGCGCTGAGAGGCGCAAAGAAAGAAGCAATTGGGACTTCGTCTAGTGGTAGGACAGCGGATTCTGGTTCCGTCAACGGGAGTTCGACTCTCTCAGTCCCAGCCATTGCTTTTATGGCCCGTTCGTCTAGCGGTTCAGGACGCCGCCCTCTCAAGGCGGAGATCACCAG
>CAVJHQ010000045.1:0-17016 GCA_963649365.1 Alloprevotella sp. | reverse complement strand
AGGTCTTCCTCGACCTCAAGGTCCACGACATCCCGTTCCAGGTCCAGGGCGCGGTGCGCTCCGCCTCCCTCACCGGCGCGGACATCCTCTCCATCCACGGCCTCGGCAGCTCGGCGATGGTCGCCGCCGCCCGCAAGGGCGCCGAGGAGGCGGCCGAGCTGCGCGGCGGCGACCGCACGCGCCTCGTGGCCATCTCGGTCCTTACCAGCATGGACCAGGCCGCGCTGGAGGAGATCGGCATCGAGCGCCGGATCGCCGACGAGGTCGCGCGCCTCGCGGGCAACTCCGTGAAGGCCGGCGCCGACGGCATCGTCTGCTCCCCTCAGGAGGCCGCGGACATGCGCGAGCTGCTCGGCCCGGACGCCTGGATCGTCACGCCGGGCGTGCGCCCCGCCGGCTCCGAGGTCGGCGACCAGAAGCGCATCGCCACCCCGGCGGCCGCTATCGAGGCCGGCGCCTCGAAGCTCGTCATCGGCCGCCCCATCACCGGCGCCGACGACCCCGTGGCCGCCTTCGACGCCATCTGCGCCGAGCTCATGGCGTAGCCGCCCGCCTCGCCTTCAGACGAACTTTGCGCCGCTCAGGGGATGTTTTTGCCCCTTGGGCGGCGCTTTTTTGCCGCATATACGCCCTGCTTTGCCCAGTTATGAAAAAGATATAGCCGTTTAGCTGCGGATTCTTTATTTCTTATTGCAATTGGGCAGGTAAATGGGCATAGTATTTGACGGCAAGTCCACCCGGCACCATTCCTCAGGCCGGAAGACGGCTGTTTGTTATACGCACATGTTTGGAGGACACAATGGCTCTACCCCAGCTTTCGCCCGAGCAGCGCAAGGCCGCCCTCGAGAAGGCCGCCCAGGCTCGCCACGAGCGCGCTGAGCTTCGCGAGAAGATCAAGTCCGGCAAGGTCTCCCTCGCCGAGGTCCTGGATTCCGACGACCCCATCGCCAACCGCATGAAGGTCTCCGCCCTCATCGAGTCCCTCCCGGGCTACGGCAAGGCCAAGGCCGCCAAGATCATGGACGAGCTGGGCATCTCCGCCACCCGTCGCGTCAAGGGCCTGGGCGCTCGTCAGCGCGAGCAGCTCATCGAGGCTCTCTCCAAGTAAATTGACGAGGACACCGCATCTATTCGTCGTGTCCGGACCGTCAGGCGTAGGCAAGGGCACGCTGGTCGCAAAGCTGCGCCAGCGTGTTCCTTCCCTGGGCCTGACGGTTTCTGCGACGACAAGAAGCCCCCGTGAAGGGGAGAAGGACGGCGTCTCTTACTACTTCCTCAGCGAGGAGGAGTTCGGGCGCCGGGTGGAGGCCGGCGAGTTCCTCGAGTGGGCCAATGTCCACGGGCACCGCTACGGCACGCTCCACAGCGAGGTCGACCGCCTGTTCGACGAGGGGCGCTCCGTCGTCCTGGAGATCGACGTCCAGGGCGGCCTCAACGTCCGGCGCGTCCGGCCCGACACCGTGCTCGTCTTCATCGAGCCCCCTTCCGCGGAGGAGCTCGAGAGAAGGCTCCGCGGCCGCGGCACCGAGGACGAGGCGACCATCCGCCTGAGGCTCGACAACGCCGCCTCGGAGCTCGAGGCCGCCGCCTCCTACGACGAGCGCGTCGTCAACGACGACCTCGACCGCGCGGTCGGCGAGCTCGCCGACCTGATTGATACATACGAGACGAAGGAAAGGTCTCTTTAGATGTCCGTTACCAAGCCCAGCATCGACACCCTCCTCGAGAAGACCGAGCACAACCCGTTTCTTCTCTGCTCCATCGCGTCCAAGCGCGCCTGCGACATCAACAACATGATTCGCGGCCAGCACCTGCGCGTCGCCGCCATCCAGGACTTCGACGACATCACCACCGTCGTCTCCGGCAAGGACACCGTGTCCATCGCCATGGAGGAGATCGAGTCCGGCACCCTGGGCTTCGTCAAGGAAGAGTTTGACGAGGACATCAAGGGCGCCAACACCATCGCCCTCTAAGCCATGGCCGAGAGACTCTGCCTCGTCCACTACCACGAGATCGGCCTCAAGGGCAAGAACCGCTCGACCTTCGAGAACCAGCTCGTCACGAACCTCCATCGCGCCCTCAAGGGCTTTGAGGTGCGCGATATCCAGCGCATCTCGGGCTACGTGGTCGTCGAGTCCGCCGACCGCCAGGCCTCCGAGGAGATGGCCGGCGCCATCAGGCGCGTGCCCGGCGTGGCGCGCGTCTCGCTTGCGTACAAGTGCGGGCTCGACGAGTCCGAGTTCACCGCGGCGGCTGTCCGGGCGCTCGGGGAGGCCGGGGAGTTCCATAGCTTCAAGGTGCACGCGCGGCGCAGCTCGACCACCTATGAGCGCCATACGCTCGAGATGAACCAGCTCGTCGGCTCCGTCCTCTGCGAGGCGTTCCCGGACAAGAAGGTCGACGTCCACAACCCCGACGTCACGGTCGTCGTCCATGTGGTCCAGGGCTCCACCTACGTGTACGCCGCCTCCGCCCCGGGCGTCGGCGGGCTGCCCGTCGGCACCGCCGGCAAGGTCATGACGCTGCTCTCGAGCGGCTTCGACTCCCCGGTCGCCACCTGGATGGTGGGCCGCCGCGGCGCCATCTGCGTTCCGATCCACTTCTCGGGCAGGCCTCAGACCTCGGACACGAGCGAGTGGCTTTGCCAGGACATCGTCGAGGCGCTCGCCCCCTCCGGCGTCGTCGGACGCCTCTACGTGTGCCCGATCGGCGACAAGCAGCGCGAGATCTCGCTCGCGGTGCCGCAGAGCCTGCGCATCATCATGTACCGACGTCTCATGTTCCAGGTCGCCGAGCGCGTGGCCGCCCTCGAGGGCGCCAAGGCGCTCGTGACCGGCGAGTCGCTCGGCCAGGTGGCGTCGCAGACGCTCGAGAACATCTGGGCCGTCGACGAGGCCGTCGGCATCCCGGTGCTCCGCCCCCTCATCGGCTCGGACAAGCAGGAGATCATCAAGCGGGCGCAGGAGATCGGCACCTACGACATCTCGTGCCAGACGGCGCCGGACTGCTGCACGCTCTTCATGCCGCGCCGCCCCGAGACCCATGCCCGCATCGAGCAGGTGCACGAGGCTTGGGACAGCTTCGACCACGAGGCGATGCTCGAGGAGCTCGTCGACCAGATCGAGTACCGCGACTTCTCGCAATGCCCGAGCTATCACGCTCCGAAGGGCCGTCTGCGCGCCCACCATGCGGAGCTCGGGCCCGCCCCCGAGAAGGCCGAGTAGGCGTCGGCGTTCCCCTTCATGCGCGTCGGCTAGGCTCAGCGCCCGTCTCATTTATGGAGACGGGCGCTTCTGTTTGCCGCGAGCGGCCGCGTATCTTCTCTGAGCGGTCTGCCGCCGCGGACCCGGACGCGGAAAGGTCCGGGCGCGTATTCTGCCGCGGGGGGCGGCTCTTTGTGCGGACGGGTGCTTTGAGCTGCCTTTTTGTTGGCATCGTCAGCGCCGGTGGTCGGCGTTCCGTCGGCGTTGCGTCGGCTAAGGATTGTGACGTGCCGCGCGGCGGCGGGCGTTTACTGCCCGGTGGGCGATGATGCCCCAGGGGTGGTGTTGGTGGCACAGGTAGCGAAGAGAGGCCCGCTTGTGCGGGCCAGGAGGCTCGCCAGGCGCTATGGGGTCACGGGCCGGGCCGCCGGCGCAGGCGCGCTCTGCCTGCTCGTGGTCGTCCTCGGCGTCGCGGGGGCGCTGTATTGGGGCTCGGCCGACGGTGTGACCGTGCGACGGACGGCTCCGGCTTCCGAGGAGGCGGCCGGCGCGGCGGACGCGGCGTCCGACGCGCAGGGCGCCTCCGAGGCTCCCGCAAAGACCATCGTCGTCCACGTCGACGGCGCCGTCGCGGCCCCCGGCGTCTACGCGGTTCCCGAAGGGTCCCGGGTCAACGACGTCGTGGTCGCCGCGGGCGGGCTCTGCGAGTCCGCGGACACCTCGACCGTCAACCTCGCGTCGGTCGTCTCCGACGGGGCGAAGGTGCATATACCGACGACGGAGGAGCTGCAGGCGCCGGTGGGCTCGAGCGGCGAGTCGGCCTCTGGCGGGGGCGACGCGGCGAACAGCCTCGTCAACATCAACACGGCCACGTCCGCCGAGCTCCAGACGCTGTCCGGCGTCGGCGAGGCCACGGCGGCCGCCATCATAGAGGACCGCGAGAGCAACGGGCCCTTCTCGTCGACCGAGGACCTCATGCGCGTGCCGGGCATCGGCGAGAAGAAGTTCGCCAAGATCAAGGACCGTCTCTGTGTATAGGGAGACGCCGCTGCCGGCGCGCCCCTCTATTCCGCTCGCCTTCTATGCCATGCTCGCGGCCGTCGCCTCCATACGCATCTGCCTTGAGCTGCGGATGGGCCCCGAGACCGCCTGCGTGCCCGCCCTCGGTCTTGCGTGCGCGGCCGCGGCGTCGTGCCTCCCGAGGCTGGCGGGCCGAAGGGCGCCGGTCCGCGCGGCAGTGGTCCTCGCGGTCGCCTCGGTCGGGCTGGCGAGCGGGTCTATCTGCGCCGACAGGGTCGCGTCCTGCGCCGATTCGCTTGCCTCGAGCGCGGTCTCGTCCTGGCGCTTCGAGATCGAGGCCGACCCGGCGCCGAGCGGGGGCACGTGGCGCGTGCGTGCCCGGGCGCTTCGCGAGGGCTGCGCGGAGGCCTCCGTCTGGCTGAGCGCGCCGGAGGAGCTCGGGCGCGGGTCGGTCGTCGGCGGAGTGGGGCGCTTCAAGCCGAACGGCGACGACGAATGGGGGAGCGTCTCGTTTTCCCAGGGGGTCTGCGGCTCGGTCAGCCTCGTTCGGGTCAAGGAGGCCGACGGCCCCTCCGGAGCCGTGGGCGCCCTTCTCGGCTTCCGTTCGAGCCTGGTCGAGTCGCTCTGCCCGCGGGGGGAGGAGACGGCGGCAGGCGCCGTTTTGGCCGGCCTCGTCTGCGGCTCGACGACGGGCCTGAAGGTGCTCGGGCTCGACGACGCGTTCGCCGCCTGCGGAGCCTCCCACCTTATCGCCGTCTCCGGGAGCCACCTGGGCGTCGCGTCCGCCATGGTCTCGGCGCTGCTGGCCCGCTCGCGCCTTGGCAAGGCCGGCAAGCTGCTCGCGCTTTCGTGCGCGACGGGCATGCTCGTGCTGCTCTGCGGGGCGGCGCCGTCGGCGGTGCGCAGCTGGGTCATGGCCCTTGTCGCGGGCGGCGGGGCCATGCTGGGGCGCCGGGGCCACTCGTTGTCGAGCGTCTCGCTCGTCGCCCTGGGCATGGCCTTGGCCGATCCCCAGGTCTGCGGGCAGGTCGGGTTTCTGCTCTCGGTCGCCTGCGTCTGCGGCATCGGGCTGTTCGCCGGGTACGCGCGGCACGTGGTCATCGTGCTTCTTGGCAGGCCCGTCGCCGCGCGCTGGGTCCCCGGGCGAGCTGCGCGCGCGGCGACCTTTTGCAAAGGGTTCGTGTGGGACTGCCTCGCGCTGGGCGTCGTCTGCCAGGCGGCGTCGCTTCCCGTTGCCGTGCCGGCCTTCGGGAAGGTCTCTGTCGTCGGCCTCGCGGCTCAGGTCCCGCTGTCGGCGCTGTTCGGGCCGGCCCTGGCCCTCGGCATCGCCTCCGCGGCCTTGGGGTCCCTTCCCGTCGTCGGCTCCCTTGCCCGCTCCTTGGCGTTCATGTCCGCCGATGCGCTTGCGCGCCTGGTCGGCCTCTTCTCGTCTGTGCCCCTGTGCTGCGTCTCCGTGGAGGCGAGCGAGCCTGTCCTGTGGGCCTTCGCCGTCGCTACTTCGGCGGGCCTCCTCGTCGCCTGGCCAAAGGTCACGAGGCGTTCCTGCCTGGCCGTCGCCTCGTGCGGCCTCGCCGTCGTGGCCGCCTGGACCGTGCGCTGGCGATGGTTCTCGCCGGCGCGTATCTGCGTCATGGACGTCGGGCAGGCCGACTCCGTCCTGGTCGCCGACGGCTCGTCGACGCTCTTGGTGGACGCGGGCGTCGACGAGGCCGTCGCCTCGGCGCTCTTCAGAAACCATGCCCTGCACCTCGACGCGATTCTCCTCACGCACCTGGATGAGGACCACGTGGGCGGGCTCGACGAGCTTGTGGGGTCGGTCGACGTCGGGTGCGTCTACGTGGCCGAGGGGGTGGCGGACGCCATGGACGCGGAGCTCGCGGACTGCGTTCGGCGGCTGTGCGGCTTGGGGCCCGTCGAGGTCTCGTACGGAGACGTCATCGAGGTCGGGCGTTACCGCGCGCGCGTCGTCTGGCCGCGGGCCCCCGTCGACGGAGGGGAGAACGCCGACTCCGTCGTTCTCGACGTCGCGTTCTCGGACGGCTCCCGCTCGCTCACGGCGCTGCTCACCGGGGACGCCGAGAAGGACGAGGTCTCCGCGGTCGTCGAGCACGGGGACGCGCGCGACGTCGACTTCCTCAAGGTCGGCCATCACGGCTCGGCCGCCTCGGTCGACCCGGCGCTGGCCGACGTGCTTCTTCCCGAGGTATCGGTCGCGAGCGCCGGGGAGAACAACCGCTACGGCCATCCGAGGCAGGAGTGCGTCGATGCCCTGGAGTCCTGCGGCTCGCTTTTCCTGTGCACCAAGGACGTCGGCGACGTCACGGTCGAGCCTGGGGAGCAGGGCCCGCGCGTCGCCTGCTCGGGAGGTGGCGTGCCCTGCGAGTGAGGCGCCGCCCTTCGGAAGCCGGCGACCGCGCCCAGGGGCGGCGCAAGCGCTATGATGTGTCGACGAAGAAAGGAACGACACATGCCAGCGACTTCCCAGCTCCTCTGCGCGTATCTCGCCGTCGGCCCCGACGAGCTCAAGAGAAAAGAGACCGTGGCGCGCCTCAAGGCCCGCGCTGCGGGGCCGTTCGAGGCCTTCAACCTCGAGGAGATCGAGGCCGCGCCAGACCTCGAGCCGCTGCAGGTCACGACATCGCTGAACACCCTCCCCATGGGGGCCGACTGCAGGATCGTCGTCCTCCATGATGCCGAGAAGCTCCCTAAGCCGGTGTCCGAGGCCATCGTCTCGTACCTGGCCAACCCCAACCCCGCCTGCACGCTCTGCCTCACGGCGACGACCCTTGCCAAGTCGACGCGTCTGTACAAGGCGGTCGCGAAGGTCGGCCCCAAGGCGATCATCGACTGCTCCGCGAAGAAGGGCCGCGACCTCGTCCCTTATATCCAGAAGCTCGCGCGGGCGCACAACCTCACGATCTCGAGCGACGCCGCGAGCGAGCTCGCGGCGCGGGTGGGGGAGTCGTCGACGATGCTCGACACCCAGCTGGCGAGCCTCTCGGCCCTCCTGGGCGGCGGGGGCGCTGTCGAGCGCGGCTTCGTCGAGAAGAACGTCGCCCGCATCGCCGAGGTCAAGCCGTGGGAGTTCCTGGACCGCCTCTGCCAGCGCGACCTCGTCCGCAGCCTCCAGCTCCTGCGCCTGCTCGAGGGCAACTCCGCCATCGGGCTCGTCTCGCTCGTGACCGGCCGCGTCCGCGAGCTCATCTGCGCGCAGAGCCTGTGCGCCCGCGGCGAGTCCGGCCGCATCTCCTCCGAGCTCAAGAAGCAGGACTGGCAGACGCGCAACTACGCCCGCTGGGCCGGCAACTTCCGCGCAGGCGAGCTGGAAAGGCTTCTGGCGAGCTGCGCCGAGTGCGACGCCGCCCTCAAGTCCGGGGCCGACGAGTCGTCGACGCTCACTGGCCTCGTCGCCCGCATGTGCGGCGCCGCGTAGTTTTTTTGCCCCCGCCCGGGTCCGGGCCGCCTGCCTGTCTTGAGAATACGGACAGTCCTCTTCGCACGAAGGCCACATTAAGTGGCCTTCGGCTCATGCGGAACTATTCTCAAGACAGGCAGGCGGCCCGGACCCGGGCGGGGGCAAAAAAGAAACCCCCTCGGACAGCACTCCGAGGGGGTTTGAGCATGCGATGTATCGCAGAAGCTACTTGATGGTGTTGACGAGCTTCTGGACGCCGGACTTGCGCTGGGCAGCCTGGTTCTTGTGGATGATGCCCTTGGAAGCGGCCTTGTCCAGGAGACGGCCGGCCTTGTTGGCGGCAGCCTGGGCGGTCTCGACGTCGTTGGCCTCAACGGCGGTACGGACGGCCTTGACGGCGGTCTTCAGCTCGGAGCGGACTGCGCGGTTGCGGACGCGAGCCTTCTCGGCGGTGATGATGCGCTTCTTCTGCGACTTGATGTTAGCCACGTGCGGTTCCTTTCAATTACCAATACATGAGCCCTCTTTTGGAACCGATTGTGGGGTTTGTCGGCTCCTGACACGGCGAGGTCAACTTCGCGAGTATAGCATGACGGCGGGGAGTTCGCTATTATTCATCTCATGACTACTTTCGATACCTCACATATCCGCAACTTCTCTATCGTTGCGCACATCGACCACGGCAAGTCGACGATCTCGGACCGCATCCTCGAGCTCACCCACACGGTGGAGGAGCGAGACATGGAGGCCCAGCTGCTCGACACGATGGACATCGAGCGCGAGCGCGGCATCACCATCAAGTCGAACGCGGTCCGCGTCGCCTACGACGCCGACGACGGGCAGACCTACCAGTTCAACCTCATCGACACGCCGGGCCACGTCGACTTCACCTACGAGGTCTCCCGCTCGCTCGCCGCGTGCGAGGGCGCGGTCCTCGTCGTCGACGCGACGCAGGGCGTGGAGGCGCAGACCGTCTCCAACGCGACGCTCGCCATGAACGCGAACCTGGACATCGTCCCCGCCATCAACAAGATCGACCTTCCCTCGGCGCACCCCGACGAGGTCAAGGAGGAGATCGAGGAGGACCTGGCCATCCCCGCCGACGACGCCGTCTGCGTCTCCGGCAAGACGGGCGAGGGCATCCATGACCTGCTCGAGGCCATCGTCTTCCTGGTCTCGCCGCCCGAGGGCGACGCCGAGGCCCCGCTCAAGGCCCTTATCCTGGACTCCTACTTCGACGAGTACCGCGGCGTCGTGGCCACGGTCCGCGTCTTCGACGGCTCCATCAAGAAGGGCCGAAGCCTGCGCATGATGCAGGCGGGCACCGAGTTCCTCGTCGACGGCGTCGGCGTCAAGCGCCCGGCCGAGCAGCTCCTGGGCGAGCTCGGCGTGGGCGAGGTCGGCTTCGTCGTCACGGGCCTCAAGGATCCCGACGCGGTGCGCGTGGGCGACACGCTCACCTACGCCGACGACCCGACCGACGAGCCGCTGCCGGGCTACCGCGAGGCCAAGCCCATGGTCTTCACGGGGCTGTTCCCCATCGACAACAAGGACTACGAGAACCTGCGCGACGCGCTCGACAAGCTCCACGTCAACGACCCGTCGCTCACCTGGGAGCCGGAGACCTCCATCGCCCTCGGGTTCGGGTTCCGCGTCGGGTTCCTCGGTCTTCTCCACATGGAGGTCGTCAAGGAGCGCCTGGAGCGCGAGTTCAACCTCTCGCTCATCGCCACGAGCCCCTCGGTGGACTATCACGTCTACAAGACCGACGGCACCATGGCGGAGGTGCGCAGCCCCCAGGACCTGCCCGACGTCACGCGCATCGAGCACATCGAGGAGCCCTACCTCAACGCCAAGGTCATCGTGCCGCCCGAGTACACCGGGGCCGTCATGCAGCTCGGCATCGAGCACCGCGGCGAGATGCGCGACATGGTCTATCTCACCGAGAAGTCCGTCGAGATGCACTTCGACATCCCCTTGGCCGAGCTCATCCTCGACTTCTTCGACCAGCTCAAGAGCCGCACGAAGGGCTACGCGTCCCTCGACTACGAGTTCTCCGAGTACCGCACGAGCGACCTCGTCAAGCTCGACATCCTGCTCTCCGGCGATGAGGTGGACGCGCTGTCGTTCATCGTCCACAAGGACAAGGCCTACAGCCTCGCCCGCGGCCTGTGCGACAAGCTCAAGGAGATCATCCCGCGCCAGCAGTTCGAGGTGCCCATCCAGGGCGCCATCGGCAACAAGATCATCAGCCGATCGACGGTCAAGGCGGTCCGCAAGGACGTCCTCGCCAAGTGCTACGGCGGCGACGTGAGCCGCAAGCGCAAGCTCCTCGAGAAGCAGAAGGAGGGCAAGAAGCGCATGAAGGCCATCGGCAGCGTCGAGGTGCCCCAAGAGGCGTTCCTCGCCGTCCTCAAGGTTGACGAGGAGTAGTGGGAGAGACTTTGCACAACACTTGCACCAACCCTGGCGACGTCCTGGCCGATTTCGGCCCGGGCGTCGGCCTGTGCGGGGGCCTCGCGCCCTTTGCCGCCGGCGAGAAGGGCCTGTCGCTCGCCGAGCGCCTGGCCGCCCACCCGTTCCTGATGGCGCCTATGGCGGGCGTCACCGACTCCGCGTACCGCATGATGGCGCGCGCCGGCGGCGCCGACCTCGCGTATTCCGAGATGGTTTCCTGCGCGGGGCTCCACTACGGCGGCAACGGCAGCTGGGAGCTCACGGAGACCGCCGAGGGCGAGCCGGACCTCGCGGTGCAGCTCTTCGGCTCCAAGCCCGAGCTCTTCGCCGAGGCGGCGGCCGGCGTGGCCGAGCGGCTCGGGGAGCGGCTCGTCCTTGTCGACATCAACATGGCATGCCCCGTGCCCAAGGTGACCAAGAAGGGCGAGGGCGCGGCGCTCATGGAGACGCCCGATGTCGCCGAGTCGCTTGTTCGCGCCTGCGTGGGCGCCCTTGAGCCGTACGGCGTGCCCACGACGGTGAAGATCCGCCGCGGTCGGCGCGACGGCGCCGAGGTCGCGCCCGAGTTCGCGAAGCGGATGGCCGCCGCCGGGGCCGAGGCCGTGGCGGTACACGGGCGTTACGCCTCCCAGATGTACCACGGCGAGTCGGAGCGGGCGGTGATCGGCCGCGTCGCCGAGGCGGTGGACATCCCCGTCATCGGCTCCGGCGACGTTCGCGACGCGCATGAGGCCGCGGCGATGCTGACCCAGACGGGGGCCGCAGCCGTTATGGTGGCGCGCGGGACCTACGGAAACCCGTGGGTCTTCTCGCAGGCAAGGGATCTGCTCGCGGGCCGCGAGCCCGAGATCCCCGGATACGCACGCCGCATCGAGGCGTTCGAGTGCCACATGAGGCTGCTCGACGCCTGCGGGGCGCATCTTAAGCGGGGCAGGAGCCTGGCAAACTGGTATCTCAGAGGAATGCCCGACGCGGCCTTCTGGCGCGGCGAGGCGAACAAGTGCGCCACGCTCGGGGAGTTCCTTGCGGTGAGCGCGCGGATAAAGGAAGCGGTGGCGGATGCCGATGCGCCCGGGGAATAACGAGGAAGTCTGGGAGGCCCGCCTTGAGCGGGCCTCCGCGTATGCGCTCTACCTGCACGTCCCTTTCTGCGCGCAGAAATGCGCCTATTGCGACTTCGCCTCCTGGGCTACCGTGCGCGACGACCCGCTGATGGCCCGCTATGCCGATGCGTTGACGTCCCAGGTCGGCGAGGCGGAGGCGCTCGGCCTTCTCGAGGGCGTCCAGACGGGCTATATCGGCGGCGGGACGCCGTCGCTGCTCGGGGCCGATTCTCTCGGCCACGTGGTGAGAAGGGCGTCGAGCCTCGGCCTTTTGGAGCTGAGCTGCGAGGCGAACCCCGACTCGCTTTCCGATGAGGTGCTCGATGCGCTCGCGGGGGAAGGGGCGACCAGGGTCTCTGTGGGCGTCCAAAGCCTTGACGACGCCGAGCTGCGAGAGCTCGGCAGGCTTCACGACTCCGCGGGAGCGATCGAGCGCGTCGGCGCCGCGGTGAGCCGCGGGCTCGACGTCTCTTGCGACCTCATGTGCGCGACGCCGAGGCAGACGGACGAGTCGTGGCGCGCCACATTGGATAAAACCCTTATGCTCGGTGTCGGCCACGTGAGCGTGTACCCGCTTATGATCGAAGAGGGCACCGCCTTCGAGCGACGTTTTGAGGACGACTCATGCGAGTGGAACTCCGACGAGGTCCAGGCGCGGCGAATGGAAATGTCTCAAGTTAGGCTTGAGGGTAACGGATTTAATCGTTATGAGGTTGCAAGCTCTTCTCTTCCTGGAAAACAGTGCAGACATAACATTGCCTACTGGACCGGGCAGCCGTACCTCGGGCTTGGGACAAAAGCCTCGAGCATGCTTACCCTCAAGGGCTACTTGAGGCTTTTCTCGGCATGCCCGGGCCTTCCCCGGCCGCCGAGGCGCGCAGCCCGCGCGCGCCTCACGATAATGAACTCCAGGCAAGAAATCGCCGACGACGCGCGCCTCGCCTCGCTGCGCTTCTCGGTCGAGTTCCTTGACGCCGCGCAGGCGGCCGCGGAAGACCTCATGCTCGGCGCCCGCCTGGCGGCGGGGCTGCATCCCGGGCTGGTCGAGCATGCGCGGGCTCTCCTGCCCGCACTCGACGAAGAGCTCCGCGCCCTTGTCCTAGACGGTTTTCTCACGGCTCCTTCGGGCAGGCGCGGGGAAGGGGGCTTCCAGCCGACCAAAAAGGGCTGGCTTCTGGGAAACGAGCTGTACGGGCGCCTTTGGGACCTCGCGCCCGGCGAGGTGGCCTCGTTCGATTCCTAGCCGCGGGTCCTCTTCTTGCTGTCTTGCAATAAAGCCCTGCTTGGGGCATCATCGGGGCCATTGAACGTATCGACGACGGGGGAGTGCCATGCCGGGCAAGCGCGAGGGCGTCATCAGCTGGGACGAGTTCTTCATGAAGGTGGCCGTGGCTGCGAAGCTGCGCAGCAAGGATCCGAAGACCCAGGTGGGCGCCTGCATCGCCGGCCCCGACCACCGCATCCTCTCGGTCGGCTACAACGGCACCCCCGCGGGCATCGACGACGACCAGTTCCCGTGGGAGTCCACGGGCGACGCCCTCACCGACAAGCACAACTACGTCATCCACGCCGAGGCCAACGCCATCCTGAACTACCGCGGCTCGAACAAAGACCTGGTCGGGGCCACCATCTACGTCACGCTCTTCCCGTGCCACGAGTGCGCCAAGACGCTCGTGCAGGCGGGCATCGGCGAGGTCGTCTACCTCGACGACAAGTACCACGACACCGAGGACGGCCTCATCTCGCGCAACATCCTCGACCGCTGCGGCGTCACCTATCGCCAGGTCGGGGTCCACATCGACGAGTAGGCGGCCGGGGGCGTTTCCTGGCCGGTCTCGGCGCCTCGGGCGGCGGGCGCCCCGTCGACTGCGCCCCAGGACTTTGCGGAAGCGCCGGGCTTTACGGGGCTCGCCTGCGCCTTCCCGGCTGTTGCCGGGTTTTGTATGGCGGCCATCCGGGCTGGATATACTAGAACCTGTTGACTAACTGCCCCAGCCTAAGGAGCCCGGCCACATGGCCTCGATGAACGACAAGGACTATTACGCGATCCTCGGCGTGTCCGAGAGCGCGAGCACCGAAGAGATCCGCAAGGCCTTCCAGCAGAAGGCCCGCAAGCTCCACCCGGACGTGAACAAGGAGCCCGACGCCGAGGAGCGCTTCAAGGAGGTCTCCGAGGCCTACGCGGTCCTCTCCGACGCCGATAAGCGCAAGCGCTACGACGCCATGCGTTCCGGGAACCCCTTCGCCGGCGCCTCGTCCGGCTCCTCTGCCGGCTACGGCTACGGCGGGTACGGCGACCCCTTCGCGGGCGGGCCCTTCGCCTGGGGACCTTTCGGCACCGGCTACAACACGGGCGCCTCACGCAAGAAGTCCCGCTCCTACAACCCCCGCGCCGGAAAGGACGTCGTCTTCGAGGTCAACCTCGACGGCGAGAAGGCCAAGGCGGGATGCCGCCGCGGCGTGACCTACCAGCGCTACGCCGCCTGCGACGTCTGCCACGGCGCCGGCTCCGTCCACTCCGAGCACGCCGAGACCTGCCCGACCTGCCAAGGCCGCGGTCGGATCTCGGTCGACCTCGGCAGCATCTTCGGTATCGGGGTCATGGAGATGGAGTGCCCGGAGTGCGAGGGCACGGGCAAGGTCGTGGCCGACCCGTGCCAGGCCTGCGGCGGCTCCGGCCGCACGCTCACGGCGAGCGAGGTCGTCGTCGACATCCCCGCGGACTCCCATGACGGCGACGAGGTGCGGGTCAAGGGCATGGGCAACGCCGGCACGAACGGCGAGGCCGCAGGCGACTTCGTCGCTCGCGTGGTCGTGCCCGAGGAGCGCCTGAACCCGCGCGCGGCCAACGGGTTCTACCTCGTGGGCTTCGCGCTGCCGTTCCTCGTGTTCGGGCTTCTTGCCGGGACGTTCTCGACGGTCTCGGTCTTCGTGGTCGTCCTCATGGCGCTCGGGCTCTTCATGGGCTTCCGCGACGGCATCGGACGAGGCAGCCGCTGGTGGAGGCACGTGGGCGCCGCCATCGGCAACGGCGTGAGCTCGGGGCTCGTCCTCGCGCTCTTCTTCACGGCCATGATGTCGTGCTCGGTCGGCGCCGGCCGAGCCGGTTACGTCGGCGGGTACGGCGGCGTGAGGGGTTAGCCGGCTATTTTGTAAGCGGGGCCTCGCCACGCCCGGCGGGGCCCCGAAGCGTGTTCGTTCGTAGTGTGCTCGGGAGATAGATCAGCTTGGAATCGAAGAAGAACTATTACGAGGTGCTCGGCGTGGATAAGGACGCCGACGCGAGGACCATCAAGCGCGCCTTCCTTAAGCTTGCGCGCAAGCTCCACCCCGACGTCAACAAGGAGCCCGACGCCGAGGAGAAGTTCAAGGAGGTCAACGAGGCCTATTCGGTTCTTTCCGACGACGAGAAGCGCTCGAACTACGACCGCTACGGCGACCCGAACGGGCCCGCGGGCTTCGGGTCCGACTACGTCGACGTCTCGGACATCTTCGGCGGGTCGGGCTTCGGCTTCGGCGACATCTTCGACTCCTTCTTCGGCGGCTCCGGGCGCTCCGGCTCCGGCTCCCAGGCGCGCACGCGCGGCCGCGACATGGGCATTCAGCTGCAGGTCACGCTCGAGGAGGCGGCGGCCGGCTGCACGAAGACCCTCTCGTACGAGCGCCTGGCGCCCTGCGAGGACTGCAACGGCACCGGCGCGGAGGACGGCGGCAGGATGCAGACCTGCTCGCGCTGCCACGGGTCCGGCAGGGTCGTCGAGGTGCAGCGCACCATCTTCGGCCAGATGCAGACGCAGTCGACCTGCCCGGACTGCGGCGGCACGGGCCACGTCATCGACCACCCCTGCGAGACCTGCGGCGGGCAGGGCCGCACGCCCTCCCGCGAGAAGGTCGAGGTGAAGATCCCCGCCGGCATCCACTCGGGCCAGAGCGTCTCGGTCGCGGGCAAGGGCGAGGCGGGCCTTCGCGGCGACACCTGCGGCGACCTTGTGGTGAGCATCGACATCAAGCCCTCTGAGCGTTTCGAGCGCCAGGGCGACGACCTCTACTGCACCGTCAAGGTCGACTCGCTCCAGGCGATCCTGGGCGCGAAGGTCGTCATCGACGGCATCATGGAGGGCGAGAAGGTCGAGGTAGAGGTGCCCGCCGGCTGCCAGTTCGGCCAGCAGGTCGTCGTCGAGCGCCGCGGCATGCCGCGCATGGGCATGATCGCGCGCGGCAACCTCGTCGCGGTCGTGCAGGTCGAGACCCCGACCGACCTGACGAAGAAGCAGCTTCTCTCCATCAGCGCCATCGAGGCCGAGCGGACCCTCGGTGAGGGCGCGCGGGACATCGAGGACGCGGCCGAGGAGGTCCGCGATCACGTCGAGAAGCTCAAGGACGAGATCGAGGACGAGGTCGCCGAGCACTTCTCGGGAGAGAAGTGGCGCGCCCCGAAGAACCCGTTCAAGGGCAAGAAGAAGTGATGAGCCGGGCATGCGCCGCGCGCGTCTCGCTCGTCAACCTCGGTTGCCGCGTGAACCGCGTGGAGCTCGACGCCATAGCGACGCGGCTTGAGTCCGCGGGGCACGTTCTGTGCGGCGAGGCGGACGCCGACGTGGTGGTCATCAACACCTGCGCCGTAACGGGGGAGGCGGAGGCGAAGACTCGCAAGGCCATCCGGCACGCGGCCGCGCGGCCGCAGGAGCCGCTCGTCGTCGCCACGGGCTGCGTCGCCTCGCTCTTCGCCGACGAGCTGGCGGCGCTTTCCCCCAACGTCCGCGTGGTCGCGGACAAGCGTCAGGTCGCTCAGTTCGTCATCGACGAGCTGGCGGCCCGCGTGGACGCGCCCGCGGAAACGGCTTCTTGCCAGGGCGGCTCCGACGCCCGCGTGGACGCCGCCGACGCCGCGGCTGTCCGCGCTGTGACGCCGACCGGCCGCACGCGGCCCGGCGTCCAGGTGCAGGACGGCTGCGACAACCGCTGCACCTACTGCATCATCTGGAAGGCCCGCGGCAAGGCCCGCTCGTTCGACCCCGAGGAGATCTCGCGCGAGGTGGTCGACGCGATGGCCCGAGGCGCGCATGAGGTCGTGCTCACGGGCATCAACCTCGGCGACTATCGCTGGGAAGGCTCGGGGGAGACCCTGCGCCTTCCTCGCCTGATCGAGAAGCTGCTGAGCGAGACGTCCGTCGAGCGCCTGAGGCTCTCCTCCATCGAGCCTCCCGACGTTACTACCGAGCTGCTCGGCGTCATGGCCGGGTCGGGCGGCAGGGTGGCCCCGTTCCTCCATATTTGCCTGCAATCCGGCTCCGACGAGACCCTGCGCCGCATGGCGCGGGTCTATCGCACGGGACTTTTCCGGGAGCGCTGCCTGCTCGCGCGGGAGCTTCTCCCGGATGTGGCGCTGGGGACCGACCTTATCGTCGGCTTTCCCGGCGAGACGGACGAGCAGTTCGAGGAGTCCTTGGCCTTCTGCGAGGAGATGCGCTTCGCGAAGATGCACATTTTCCGTTATTCGCGAAGGCCGGGCACGCCGGCCGCGGAGTTCCCCGACCAGGTCGACCCGCAGGTCATGGCCGAGCGGTCGCGGCGCGCGCATGGGCTCGCGGCCCGCATGCGCGCCCAGGAGGCCGCGCGCCTCGTGGGGCATGAGGACCTCGTCGTCGTCCAGTACCCGGGCCGCGCCGTCTCGGGCGGTCTTTTCGATGTGAAGGTGGACCCGTCCGTCCCCCTGGACACCCTCCTGCCCGTGCGCTTCGTCGACGTCGAGCAGGACGGGACCCTCGTCGCGTCGTCGCTCTAGAGAAGCCCTTGCAAAATCGAGCCGCCTCCCATT
>CAVJHQ010000044.1:0-17137 GCA_963649365.1 Alloprevotella sp. | reverse complement strand
GAGCTCCCAGTCCTTCTTGAAGCACTCGACGTCGTGCTTCCACTGCTTCATGTCCTTCTGCGCGTCGTTGTACTTGCGGCACTCGAGGTCGAAGTCGGGGACGCCGAACATGTAGCCGTGGTCCGTGAGGGCCAGGGCCGGCATCTGCAGGTCGACCGCGCGCTTGACCATGTCGGGGATGCGCGTGGCGGCGTCGAGGATGCTGAAGTCGGAGTGGTTGTGCAGGTGAACGAAGGCCATGTGACGCTTTCCTAAGGTGTCGTGAGGGTCGGCTTTCCAGTGTAGCGCCCAGCCGGCGCCGGAGGGGCGGCGCCGGGGCGAAGCCAACATCACACCATGCGCACGCGGGAAAGAAGCGCCCCGCGGCGATATGCCGCGAGGCGCGTCCGAAGGGCTATTCGGTTGATGCGTCCGGGAAGTCCCGGAGCTTAGCCGCGCCGACGCCTGGCAGAGACGGCTGCGGCGCAGGCGCCGATGCCCGCGGCACCCGTGGCGATAAGGGCGGCGACAGAGGACGGGTCGCCCGTCTTGGGCACTCCGGCCTTCTTCACGGTTGCCGGCTTCTGGTCGCCGTTAGACGGGGTCTGCGGCCGCGGGTCGACGGGCCCTGGATTCACCGGCTCGCTCACCGTGTAGCTCACGGTCGGGACAGGGAACTCGACGGACTCTCCCTTGGTTCCCATGCTGTCGTAGGGATAGAGCACCGCGCTCTCGTTGGTCTCGAAGGTGTAGGTGCCGGGCTGGGTCGGAACGTCGACGAGCTTGACCTTATAAGAAAGCTTGACGGGAGCGAAGTTGGAGACGTTGTCGTTGAACGTCCAGGTGAGCTCGTCCGCCGCGGAATCGTAGGCGACCTTGAAGCGGTAGTTCTCGTCGCTGATTTCCTGCGAGGCGTCCTTGGCGCCGAAATACGTCACGTTGCCTTCCGACTTGGACTCAAGCGCCGCGTCGCCGACGGTCAGCTTCAACGAACCGGCCACGAAGTCGAAGCTCGCGCCCATCTTGTCCTCGACCACGGAGCCGGCGCCCACGGCGTAGAAGACCTCGTTTTTGATGTCGGAGAAATCAAGGGCTGCGCCGTCATTCAGATAATTCATGAAGGAGTGCGAGTCATCGGCGTTGCCGGCCCCAGCCGAACCGTCCTCCGTTGCGATGGAGTAAGCGTTGTAGCCGGCACCCTTTATCTGCTGCCAGACCTGGTCCGCGTAATAGAAAGCCATGTCGCGGTTGTTTGCAGTTCGCGCTTCGCAGGGCTGCGACTTGAAATCATCGCTTGGAATGCCTTTGTTGAAATTCAAGTCATAATTGCAGTGATAGTCATAGCTGTCGCCGTTGCTCTCGGCATTTCTCGCCGCGACGTCTTCCAGGTACTTCTTCCAAGAATCAACGTCGGAAGTATCCTGCGGCCTTTTGACGTTCACATCATAGTTATCCGGGTTATAGTGACCCTGATCGTTAAAGCTGCCGGCAGTGTTTTGGTAATTTTCCAAAGTGAAGTAAGAGCGGGTGTACGGCGTGTCGCTGGCCCAATCGCCGTCTTTGCTGTACAGATAGGTAGACCCGTCCGAGATCAAAATAAGGTACTTACGATTAGCCGAAACATTTTCATGCTCCTCAAGGGCCTCCTTACCGGCAAGAAGCCCCGCATGAATATTAGTGCCACCGGAATATTTAGTCTGCATGGCGCTCTTGATTGCATCAAAGTCCTTTGAGAGGTCAAACCATTCCGACTTGAATGCCTGACGCTTGAACTTTACGATGCAGACTTTAACGGCAGCACCGCTCTCGCTAACGGAAGCTTTCAGCTCTTCCAGCAGCGAGAGAGACTCCTTAACAACCTCGTCCTTGGTAGAGTTTGAGCCATCCATAACGAACACGATCTCGGAAGCAAGGCTCTCCTCAGCGCTCGGAACAGAGAGGGTTACCGTTGACTCGAGATTATTGTCGAGCTCGGTCGCGGTCTTACCGGCCTTCTCTAGAACCGACCCCCCGACGGTTTCCGCCGCGAGGGCCGGCGCCGCCGAGACGAGCGCGCCGGCCGCCAGGACGGCCGAGAACAGCGCCGCGAGAACACGCGGGGCGCGGCGCGGTTTGTCTACCAGCTGCATCATCAACTTCCTTCCTAAAAGTTGCCTTTCTTACCCTAAAAGCATTCTTAAAGATAACACCGAGCTGGGCAGCCGACGAATTCGCAACGAACCTCTTACCTCCCCCGCGGTTTTAGCAGACGCCGCAAAGGGAGCCCCGCTGCCGCGGAAACCGCGACCTGGCCCCGGGCCATACGCACGCTGCGACCGTCGAGGTGGTGCCGCGGACACCACTTGGAGCGCTCAAATGGCTCGATTTACACCACCTGGAGCGCTTCAATGTCCGAATGGGCACCACCTCGACGACCTTTGAGCGCACTGGGCCGCAGGCCATAAACCTCGGATCGGTCCCGAGGCACCATACGCTTCCGCGAGAGGCCCTCTGGAGAAGAGGACCGCGTTACGACGCCGACTTGACCGCGTCGACGATGGCGCGGGCCATGACGTCGGCGGCGAGGGTGCCCGCGACGTTGACGTCGGCCTCGACGTCGCCCACCGAGGCGGCGTAGATGGTGTCGCCGTCGGCGAGGGTGCCCACCGGGTTGATGCAGCGCGCGTAGGCGTTTCTCGCCATGGAGGCGAGCTTGCTCATCTCGGCCTTGGTAAAGGAGCCGTTCGTGACGATGGCGCCGATGGTCGTGTTGCCGGTGAACATGTCGGTCTGCCTGCTGATCTTGTAGAGCTCGGCGCGGGTGTCCACGAGCCCCGAGCCGTCCTCGGACCTGAGGCCTGCGATGCGCTCGCCGCTCGCGGGGTCGTAGACGTCGCCCAGCGCGTTGACGGCCACGACGGCGGCCATCTTGAGATCGCCGAGCTGCGCGGCATAGATGCCGAGGCCCGAGTTCGAGGCGCGGTCCATGCCGCAGATCTTGCCCACGGTCGCGCCGCAGCCGGCGCCGACGTCGCCGCTCTTCGGCGCGTTGGCCTCGGCGTTCGTACAGGCCTCGTAGCCCATGTCGGCGTCCGGGCGCACGTCGGCGCTGCCGTAGGCCAAGTCGTAGAGGCAGGAGCCCAGGACCAGGGGGACCTTCGCGTAGCCGGTGTCGTAGCCCATGCCGCGCTCCTCGAGGTAGCGCACGACGCCGTCGGCCGCGGCGAGCCCGAAGGCCGACCCGCCCGCGAGCATGATCGCGTTCGCCGGGTTGTCGGCCGTCGTCGGGTCGGCAAGGTGCGTCTCGCGCGCGGCGGGGCCGCCGCCGGAGACGTCGATGCCGACCTTGGCGCCCTTGTCGAAGATAAGCACCGTCACGCCCGTCTTCGCGTCGGCGTCCTCGGCGTTGCCCACGCGCACGCCCTCGATGTCCGTGATCTTAATCTGGCTGAATAGGTCCTGCCCGTCCATGTCGTCTCCACCCTCCGTTGGATTAGCCGTGCGCGCGCAGCCGGCCCAGCGTCGCCGGGGCGCCGGCCGTGGCCGCGCCCGCGACGAAAGCCCTTCTCGCCCGCGCCGTCCGTCTTCCTCAAAATCCCCCCATCCCCGGTGCCGGCCAAGCGACGCGGCGCGCGCCGACGCGGCCGAAGCGCTACGCCGAGAACTCGTAGCGCGCCACGAGCGGCTCGCCGGGCGCCTCGGGGTCGTCCCGCTCGACGCAGACGAAGGCGCAATGCACTTGCACAAAGCCTTGTTGCAAGAGCACGTCCGCATAGAACTCCGCCTGCATGGCGTGGCGCGCGCGGACCTCCTCGGGCGCGAGGCCCGCGTCGCCCGTCTTGTAGTCGACCACCAGCGCCTCGCCGCTCCCGGCGTCCGTGCAGAGAAGGTCGATGGCGCCCTCGAGGAACTCGCCGTGCTCCGACGGCCTCCGCACGAAGAAGGGCGCCTCGGGGCGCACCTGCGCGTGCGCGAGCGCCTCCGAGCGGATGGACGAGCTCGCCCAGCGCGCGAGGGCGGCCTCGAGCCTCGAGCGCGCGCGGGCCGAGAGGTTCCAGCGGGCCGACATCGCGTCCACCATGGCCTCGCTCGGCTCGCGCCCGCCCTCGGCCATCGCCTGCGCGAGCTCATGGAAGGCGGAGCCCAGGTTCGTCGCCCGGTCGGCGTCGCTCGCGGGCGGCGCGCCCTCCTCCTCTGCGGCGCGCTCCCGCGGGTTGGCGGCGGTCGGCCGGGCGGCGCCCTCCCCCTCCTCGGCGGCGCGCGCGGAGCTGTAGCTGTAGACGCCCTCGCGGGGACGCCACGCCTCCACAGGGCCGGAGGCGGGCTCGGGCTCGACGGCGTAGAGCGTGAAGGGCCGCCCCTCCCGGGCATCCTCGTCCTCGCGCCGGGACATGCCGGCCGCGATCGCCGCCGGGTCGGCGGGAAGGACGCCGTCGAGCTCGGGGAAGGAGCTGCCCGAGTCGCAGGAGACGACCTTCTCGGCGCCCTTGCCCTCGCTCTCCACGCAGACGCACCGCACGCGCGCCGGGGACTCGCCGCCGAAATCGACCGACGAGACTCCCGCGGCCGGGGCCGAGCGGGCGCCGGTCAAGGCGAACAGCGAGTCGGAGGCGAGCGCCGACGAGACGCCCTCCTTGCCCGAGGCGCCGTTAATCGCGAGGATGAGCACCTCGCGGGCGCGCGTCATGGCGACGTAGAGCAGGCGGGCCTTCTCCTCGGCCGCGCCGTCGGCGTCGAGCGCGCGCAGCGCCGCGTAGGTCGAGGCGAGCGGCAGCGGGCGCCCGAGCTGAAGGTCGTCGAGGGCCTCCTCGGCGTCGACCTGCTCGAGCTGCTTCTTCAGCCGCGCGGACGCCCTTGCGTCGAGGCCGAGGGGCCTCAGCACGAGCTTGGGGCCGCGCCCGCGCATCGCGGGCACGACGGCCAGCGACGAGGACTCGCGCGGGGCTCCCCAGCACTCCGCGACGGCGCAGACCGGGAACTCCAGCCCCTTCGAGGCGTGGATGGTCATGATCCTGACCGTGCCGCCCCCCGCGGCGTCGGCCCCGGCGAGAGACGCGGGGGCGATCTTTGACGCCGCGAGCCAACGGTCGAACTCCACGGCGGCGCGGCAGCAGCCGAGCCCCATGGACTGCGTGAGGTCGCGGATGTAGCGCACCGCCGCGAGGACGTTGGCCGCCCGCGCCGTGCCCTCGGCCCCCTGCTCCCCCAGGCGCGCGAGCCAGCCCGAGTCGCGGACGACGTCCGCGCAGACGTCGGCCACCGGGCGGCTCCCCACCTGGCCCCAGGCGCGGGTGAGGACCTCGTGCGCGCGCAGCAGCCGCGCCGAGGGCTCATGCCCCGGCAGGAGCTCGAGGCAGGCGAGGCCCTGGTCGATGGGGCGCTTGGTCGGGGCCGGCAGCTTCTCCTGCAGCCGCGTGCCGAGCTCGCAGAGGTCGTTCGCGTCGATGCCGAACATCTCGCTCGCGAGCAGCGGGAAGAGCCCGGACTGGGTGTCGGCCGGGTTCGCGAGCGTGTGGAGCAGCGCGCACATGACCTTGACCTCGGGCGTCGAGGTGAAGGTCGAGCCGCCCGTGACCACGCACTCGAGCCCGCGCGAGCGCAGGGAGTCGATGTAGAGGTCCGCGTGCGTGGTCACGCCGAGGAGAAGGGCCATGTCGCCGGGACGCTCGCCGTGCGCGGCGTACAACGCCAGGGCATCGGCCACCTGGGCGGCCAGGACGGCCGACTGGTGCGCCGTGGCCCTTCCGGACGCGCCCGTGCCGGCGACGACCTCCACGTCGACGCGGGGCAGGTCGCGGGCGCGCAGGGCGTCCTTGCGCGCCGGGTTGTCGTCGAGGTGCATGAAGGAGCGCATGGTGCCCGTCTCGCCGCCGCCCGTGCCCAGGCCGGACGACGCGCCGCGGCTCACGCGCTCGACGAACTTGAGCACGTCGCCGTGGCTGCGGTAGTTGGTGTCGAGCCGCACCGTGCCGGCCGGCCCCACGCCCTCGCCGCGGCGGTAGAAGACGCCGACGTCGGCGCCGCGGAAGCGGTAGATGGACTGCTGCGCGTCGCCGACCGTGCACAGGTGGCGGGCCCCCTCGCCGGCCAGGAGCTCGATCAAGGCGAGCTGGCCCTCGTCGGTGTCCTGGAACTCGTCCACCATCACGAGGCGGAAGCGCCCGGCGTAGTCGCGGCGGACCTCGGGGTTGTCCCGGACCGCCGCGAGCGCGAGCGCCACGAGGTCGTCGTTGTCCACGACGCCCGCCTCGCGCTTGAGCCGCCCGTAGGCCTCCTCCGCCCGGCGCGCGAGCGAGAGGAACGCGGGCGCGTGGCCGGCCGCCCGCAGGAAGGCGACCTCGCAGGCCGCCGCCGCGTGGGCCGCCTTGGCCTCGCCGAGCTTCTCGGCGATCGCCTTGCTCGAGCGCGGCAGCTCGACCGAGGCGAGCGCGCGCTCCGCGGCCTCGCCGGTCTTCTTTCCGGGGGCGAGGCAGTCGAAGGCGCGCAGGGCCTCGAGCGAGGGGCCGACCTTGGCCGCCGCCGCGGCGGTGAGCTTCTCGGCGCCGAGCTCCTCCATGCGCAGCAGCAGGTCGCGCATGAGGCCCGCGAGGTCGCAGCCCTCCCCGGGCTCGGCCGGCTCGAGGCCCGCCAGGCCGCACGGGAGGCACCGGCCCGCGTCGTAGACGGCCTTGACGAGCCCCATGGCGCCGGAGTAGCCGGAGCCCTGCTTGTACCCGCCGAGGTCGACCTCGGAAAGGGCCGCGGCCATGCCCGCGTCCTGGCGCGCGGCGGACATGACCTCGTCCATAGCCGCAGAGAAGAGCGCCTCCTGCTCGGAGCCCGCCACGACCCCGAACCCCGGGTCGAGCCCGAGGTCGAGCGCGTGGCGGTGCAGGATCCTCGAGCACATGCCGTGGATGGTGGAGATCCAGGCGTCGTCGACCGCGAGGGCGGCCTCCGCCATCCCGGCGCGGCGCAGCGTCGCGCGCACGCGCTCGCGGATCTCGCGCGCGGCGGCCTCCGTGAAGGTGATCACGAGCACCTGGCCCAGTCCGTCGAGGAAGGGCTCCCCGCCCTCGCCGGAGCCGGGGCTGAGCGCCCAGGCGATGCGCTGGGTCAGGGTGAAGGTCTTGCCGGAGCCGGCGCCCGCCTCGACGAAGAGGGGCTCGTCGAGCGTGGAGGCGATCCTCCTCTGCCCCTCGTTGAGGGAATCGAGGCTCACGCCGGGTATGTGGGCGGTGTTCGTCACTTGCAGCGCCTCTTCTCGCAGTTGAGGACCGGGCAGTACTGGCAGGCGTGGTCGTCTATGGGCCGAGCCTCGATGTCGCCGGCGCGCATGCGCTCGAGCTCGGCGGCGATGGCCTCCTCGCAGGCGTCGAGAAGGGCGCCCATGCCGCGCGAGGGCCCCTCGCCGCCGCGCCCGAGGTCGAGCGAGCGGGGGACCTCGAGCCGAGACGCGCGGCCGCGGCCGAGCCCGGCCTCGCCGAACACGGCGTCCACGGCCTCGGCGTCCACGGCGCCGGCGAGCTCGTGGGAGCCCTTCGTGCACAGGTAGACGGCGGCCGTCACCTTGAGGCCGGGGAAGGCGCGGCGCACCACCTGGCCGTAGATGAGCGACTGGACGCGGCGGGGCAGCGCGATCCGCCCGTCCTGGCCGACCATGGCCTCGGCCCCGTCGGGGCCGAAGGCGTCGTACTCCGCGGCGAACCCGCGGTCGCCCTTGTGCTTGTAGTCGATGACGGCGGCCTGCCCGTGGGCGTCGACGTCGATCCGGTCGACCGTGCCGGTGATCCTGACGCCGGCGTACTCGACCACCTGGCCGCGCCGCCCGAACGACCACTCGAAGAAGCGCGGCTCGTAGCCCGTGAGCAGCCCGGCCTCGTAGTCGAGCAGGCTCAGCAGGTCGCGGCGGAGGCCGTCGATGTGCCCGAGGTCGGCCGCCGTGTGCGCGACGAGCGCCTGCGGCAGGGGCTTCTTGCCGCGGACGAGCTGGTACTGGTGGGCCAGGTGGGCGTCGAACTCGCGCCCGAGCAGGTCGCGGGCCTCGTCGAGGGAGGCGCCGGCGAGCACGCGCGAGCCCGGGACGCGGGCGGCGGGGTCGGCCTGGGCGGAGAGCACCAGCCGCTCCGCCTCCTCGGCGTAGGCCTTCGCCTGCATGCCCTCCGGCTCGCTGCCCTCGATGCGGGCCAGCGTGTCCGCGCCGGCCGCCCTCTGGACCGCGCGGGCGAGGAGGTTGCGGTGGGTCACCTCGAGCACCCGGTGCGCGAAGGTGCCCGTCTCGGCGCCCGAGAAGAGGGCGTCGGCGTCGTGGAGGCGCAGGCGGCGCAGGCTGAACCACTTGTACGGGCACTCGAGGTAGCTCTCGATCTGGGAGGCCGACAGAAGCGGCGCCTCCTCGTCGGGCATCGTGCCTTCCTGCGGCGGGTTCACGCAGAGCTTGAGCGCCGGGTCGATGCGGCCCGCCGGGGCGGGGTCGTCGACGCCCTCGGCCGAGGGGGCCGAGCCGGAGCGCGAGGCGTTGCGGCAGACGTCCGTCTCGCCGAGGGAGACGACGTTCTCGGCGCCCAGGGCCTGGGCCACGCGCTCGGCGGAGGCGTCGGCGGCAAGGCCGTAGCAGGCGAGGGCCTCGGACATGGCGACGCTCGCGAAGCGCTCCTTCGAGTCCGACCCGAAGAGCGTGCGCTCAAGCACCAGGACATGCCGGGCCGAGCGCGCGAGGCCGGCGAACGCGGCCCGCGCCGACGCCATGGCGGGCCGCCTGGGCTCGATGCCGTACGCGGCGAGAAGCGCGCGCAGCACGTCGTCGGCCGCCGAGACGGGCGACTCCGCGGTGGTCTGGCCGCACAGGACGGCCGCGTCGAAGGAGCGGGGCGCGGGGGCCGGGGACGAGGCCGACGCGACGAGCGCCTCGCAGGTCGCGCCCGCGGCCTCGCGCCGGAGCCTCAGGGAGACCTTGGCGCGCGACAGGACATACGAGGCGAGCGACGCGAGCCCGGGCAGCCCGACGCCGCCCTCCTCGGCCGGGCCGAAGAAGACGCCGCACTCCTTGAGCGACTTGGAGACGGCGAGGACCTGGGCGAGGACGGCCCTGGCCTCGATCGCCGCCTGCTCGGCGGCGGGACCGGCGGCAACGGCGGGCGCCTGGGCGAGGTCGTCGGCGCGCGGGGCCTCGTCCCCCTCCTCCCCCGCGAACGGCGAGAGGAGCTTCGAGGCGGCGGACCCGATGCGCCCGCGCAGGAGCTCGCGCACGGCCTGCGCGCACGGCCTGGAGGTGGCCTTCTCGTTCTGCAGCTGCTCGAGCACCGCTGCGGGCGTGAGCAGGCGGTTCGCGCGCCACGCGGCGTCGAGCGACCATGCCCGGCGCGCCGGGATGCCCGAGATGGACGACGCGGCGAAGTCGGCGAGGTCGCGCGGGGGCCACCAGGACATGTCGGCCAGGCGGACCCGGACGTCGCCCCGGTCGAGCCGCTCCGGCTCGGGCCAGGAGGCGTCGAGCTCCACGAGGCGCGCCACCCCGTCGAGGAGCTGCAGGAACGCGCGGCCGGCCTCGAGCGAGGCGAACGGGGCCGAGAGCCGGGCGCGCGCAGAGACGCCGCGCGCGACCAGGCGCCCGGAGAGCTCGCGCCAGGCCGCGGCCGCGTCGGGGGCGGCCACGAGCACCTCGCGCGCGCCGGCGGACGCGGCTCGCGCGACCTCGTCGGCGATGGCCGTCGGCTCGGCGGCGGGGCCTGCCGGCAGCAGCGCCCGCACGGCGCCCGTCGGCTCGAGGACCGAGCGCGGCGCGTACAGGTTGTCGAGAAGCGCCCCGAGCTCGGGTGCGCGCGCGGCCTCGGCAGCGGCGCCGCCCTCCGCGCCGGCCGCCTCGGCCGTCTCGGCCTTCTCCTCGACCGGCACGCCGAGCGACCTCGCGCGATCGCCGAGCTCGCCTACGAGGGCGCGCCCCTGCTCGCACTCGGGAAGGTCGCCCGCACGCACGCAGACGACGACCTCGCGCGTCTCCGCGAGCGCGCACAGCATCTCGCGCTGGGCGCGGGGCATGGAGGCGAACCCGGCGACCACCAGGGCCGACCGGTCCGCGGCGAGAAGGGCGCCCGGCAGCAGGGTCATGGCCTCGCAGGGCTCGGCGAGGCCGAGCCCGCGCAGCTCGCCGGCATAGTCCTCGGCCAGCGCCGCGACCGCCGCCTCGGCATCCGTCACGCCCTCGGGACGCGCCGCGCCCGCGAGCCATGGCAGCCCGCGCTCGACGAGGGCCGACAGGAGCGCCCGGGTGCCCGTGTTGTCGATGACGCCCGAGCCGGGAGCGGCCGCCGCCCGGGAGACCACGCGCGCGCACAGCGCCTCGCGCGAGGCAGCGTCGACGAATCGGCGGCCGTCGCCCCAGACGCCCCAGCGCGCCTCCGCCCAGGCAGAGGGCGTCGTGCACTCGAGGCCGAGGCCCAGGCCCGGCTCGTCGGCCAAGGCGCGCCGGGCCTCGAGCGCCCGCTCGAACGAGGGGACGAGCAGGGCGGCGCGGCCGTCGGCGCGCGCAAAGCCCGCGAGGGCGCCGAGCGTCTCCGGCGTGAGCAGCTCTTCCCTGCTGGTTCTGATCAGGTGTAACGACATGGGTCTCCCCCATCGCCCGAGGGGCGGTCGGTGGTTCTTGCGTACGGATTCCCCAATGGTACGACGGGGTTGTGACGAAAATGCCCCGCGCAGACCTCGTCGGCGGCCTAGCGCGAGCCGTCGTCGAGGCGGCCGAGGACCATCCGGTAGCCGCCCCTCTCGCCGTTCAGGCACTTGGAGACGCGGCTCACCGTGGTCGAGGACGCCCCCGTGGCGCGGCTCACGTCCATGTAGGAGTGGCCTTCCTTGAGCATGGTGGCGACGGAAAGGCGCTGCGAGAGGTCGTCGATCTCGCGCGGGGTGCAGAGGTCGCCCAAGAACGCGGCCGCTTCCTCGTCGGTCTTGAGCGACCGGAGCGCCGCGAAGAGCCTTTGGGCCTCTGTCTGCGTCATGAAACGTCCTTCCCGGGGCATGTGCCCATCGATTTCGACGTGAACACTTTAGCGCAATAAAGCACTTCCGCGGCGCGGGAATAACATGCCCGTCGCCCCGGGCGCGCTTTGGGGTAGGCTCATAGGCACACGAGCAAACCCGACGAAGGAGCACACCATGGGATTCATAGGCAGCTGGCTGGCCACGGCCATCGCGACCGCGGCAGCGATCTGGATCGTCCCCGGCATCGAGGCCGTCGGGGGCTCGTGGGCGGCGCCCATCTTCACCGCGCTCGTCCTCGGCGTCCTGAACGCCACGATCAAACCCGTGATCGGGTTCTTCTCGATCCCCCTCAAGGTCCTCACGCTCGGCCTCTTCAGCCTGGTGGTCAACGCCGTCGTGCTGGAGCTGGCGAGCTACTTCTCGCGCAACATCTTCCACGCCGGCATCTATGTGGAGAGCTTCGGCGCGGCGCTTCTCGGCGCCATCGTGATCTCCGTCGTCGGCGCCGTCGTGGGCAGCGTCATCAACTAGCCTGACCGGCGAGAAAGGCCGTGCGACGCGCGGGCAGGGGCAGGGGCCCCTGCCCGCTTTCTTTTGCGGCCGCAGGCGGGCGCCTAGCCCTGGGCGCCGCCCGCCTCGCCCGAGGCGAGCCCCGAGATGGCGCCCGCGATGCCCGCGACGGCCTGCGCGGCAAGCCCCATCGCCGCCTCCTTCGCCGACTCCGCGTTCGCGCCCAAGGCGGCGGCGAGAAGCTCCCACACCAGGTCCTTCGTGCGCTGGTCGGCGGCGCCCAGGGCGCCCAGGACCTTCTGCACCGACTGCGCGGAGCCCATGACCTCGTCGAGCGTGGTCGCCCCGCCCGCCTGGAGCACGTCGAAGAGCTCGTCGGTAAAGCGTTCCCGCTCGCCCGGCTCCACGCCCTCGAGCCAGCCCGCGAGCGCCGCCGAGAGGCGCACCGAGTCGGGCTCGAGCGCCTCGGCGCGCAGCAGGCCGCCCGCGCCCACCTGCCAGCTCATCGGGTCGTGCTGAAGGGCGCCCTCGGCGTCGCTTCTCACCACGAGCTTCGGCGTCCCGTCGTCGAAGAGGGAGCCGACGACGTCGTAGGCCGGCACAACATGGACGAACCGGTCCCCGTAGACGTCGTGGGCCCGGACCGGGCAGGCCTCCGAGGCCATGCCGGGGCCGTCGTCGCTCCAGACCTTGTCGACGGCGCCGCGCAGCGCCTCGGGCAGCACGGCGGCCGCGTAGGCGGCGAGAAGCCCGCCCTTCGAGTGCCCGCCGACATAGAGCCGGCGCCCATCGTCGCGCGCCCGCAGCGCCTGGGACTCCAGGTAGAGCGCGGAGGCCTTCTGGGCGGACGTCACGGCGAAGCTCAGCATGAAGTCCTCCTTCCAGCCGACGAGGGTGTTGTCGGTGCCCCGGAAGGCGACGTAGGAGTGCCCGTCGCCGAGCTCGCAGCACACCGCGGAGAACTGCAGGGTCCTCTGGTCGTCCATGAGGTCGACGTAGGAGCGCAGCCTCGCGTCGCCGAAGCGCGCCGACGCCCCGAGCGCGCGGACGAAGCGCTCGTCGATGGTCGCGAGCGAGCGCACCCAGGCGGGGACGTCGCCGTCGGCCCGGTCGAGGAACGCGTCGCACGCCTCGCGGACGCTGACCGAGCGCCCGTCGGAGGGCGCGGGCACGATTCCGCCGAGGTCGAGGTAGGCGATGCAGGAGACGACGAGGTTGTCCGCGTCGTTGAAGGGCCGCTCGTCGAAGCCGAGGTCGCCCCTCCACTCAAGATAGTCGCGAATGTCTCCCAAGTCCCTCCACCCCCGAAAACCGAGCCTTCGCCTCCGGCCGCGGCCGGACGCCCGCCCGCGCGCCTCGGCGGGCCGTCTGGACAGCATACCCCGAGGCGGCGCGGGCCGCCGCAGGCGGGCCGCCGGCGGCAACGCGCACGGGCCGCCGCGGCGCCGGTCCCCGCCGGCGGCATGCTTCTGGCGTCGAGGTGGTGCCCCGAGCACCACTTGGAGCGCTTAAACGGCTCGATTTGCACCACTTGGAGCGATTCAATGGCCAATCGAGCACCACCTCGACGCCCTTCTTGCCGCGTCGACGCCATGTGGGCAACCTTCTTGCCGCTTCGGCACCGCCCCGACGATCTTTGCGCTAGGCCGTGGGCCGAATTCCCCGCATGTGGTCGAGCGGGCCAGGGCCGTGCCCGAGGTCGAGGCCGGCCCCAAGGCAGGCCCCGAGATATTCCTTCGCCGCGGCGACGGAGCTGGGCAGGTCCATGCCCCGCGCAAGCCCGCAGGCGATGGCCGACGAGAGCGTGCAGCCCGTGCCGTGCGTGTTCGGGTTGTCCACACGCTCGGCGCGAAGCCACAGCACGCCGCCGTCCGCGTCCGCAAGCACGTCGTTGGCGTCATGGGAACCGTGGCCGCCCTTGACGAGAAACGCGCACCCGAAGCGGCGGGCGAGCGCGGCGGCCGCCTGCTCGGCTTCCTGCTCCGACGCGATCTTCGCTCCCGCGCGGCCGGCCAAGGCAAGAAGGGCCTCCGCCTCGGGGATGTTCGGCGTGACCACGCCGGCCATACCGAATAGCTCGCGCGCCTCGACGGCGACGGCGTCCGAGGCGGCGAGCACGGCTCCGCTCGTCGCGACCATCACGGGGTCGACGACGATGTTCTTCGCGCCGTTGGCGCGCAGGCGGCCCGCGATCGCCTGCGCCGCGGCGCCGTCGGGAACCATTCCGATCTTCACGGCGTCGGGCACGATGTCCGCGAACACCGCGTCGACCTGCGCCGCTATCATCTGGGGCGACGCGGCGGCGACGGCGGCGACCCCCATGGTGTTCTGCGCCGTCAGGGCCGTCACGGCCGTCTGCGCGAAGAGGCCCATGGCCTGGATCGTCTTGATGTCCGCCTGGATTCCCGCGCCGCCGGAGGAGTCGGACCCGGCGACGGAGAGAACCGACCTCAGCGTGCTCATGCGCGCACCGCCTCCTCAAGCGCCGCCCGGAGCCGCCGCGCCGCCTCCCGGCAGTCATCGGCGGCGAAGATGGCGGAGACGACCGCCCCGCCCGCGGCGCCCGTGCCGGCGAGCTCGTGAGCCGTCGTCGCGTCCACGCCGCCGATGCCGACAACCGGGATACGCACCGTCTGGCAAATGGCGCGCAGCTCATCGTGGGTGACGTCCACGGCGTCCGGTTTGGTCGGGGTGGGGTGGAGCGCGCCCACGCCGAGGTAGTCGGCCCCCGCCGCCTCAGCCTCGAGCGCCTCGGCGACCGTGCGCGCGCTCACGCCCACGATGGCGTCGGGGCCGAGGACGCGGCGCGCCTCGGCGCAGGCCGTGTCGGACTGGCCGACGTGGACGCCGTCGGCGCCGACCTCCGCCGCGAGCTCGACGTCGTCGTCGACGACGAAGGGAACGCCCGCCCGCGCGCAGACGTCCTTGAGCTCACGGGCAAGCGCCAAGGCCTCGTCGTGGGGCGCGTGCTTCTCGCGCAGCTGCACGAAGGTGGCGCCGCCCTCCACGGCCGCACGCACGCAGTCCGCGAGCGAGCGACCTCGCAGCCAGGCGCGGTCGGTCACCGCGTAGAGCAGCATGCCGCGGCGGATGCCGTCGGCCGTCCAGCGCCCGCGCGCGCAGGGGACGCGCTTCTCGGCGGCGGGCACGGACATCGCCGGCACGTGCGGGGCGGCCGGGACGGCGGTTCCCGCGCCGGGGTTCTTCTCGGCCCCCATCAGGCCACCCACTCCACGCGCGCGCCGCGGACGAGCTCCTCGGCGCCCATGTTGTAGAGCGCGTCGAGCAGATAGGCGCGGAAGCTGCCGTTGCCGTCCAACGTGCCCATGCGCGACGCGGCGACCTCGCCCGCAAGGCCCTCGCCGGCGATAGCCGCGACCTCGGCCATGAGCGCGTCGTCAGGGTTCGCGGCCACGTAGGCCCCGGACACGGCCGACAGCATGCAGCCCGCGCCCGTGATCTTGCCCATAAGGGCGACGCCGTTGCGAACGGCGACGGATCGATGGGCGTCGGCCACGATGTCGATGGCGCCCGTGATGGCCACCACGCAGCCGAGCTTCTCTGCAAGGCTGCGCGCGAATGCGCAGCTAGATGCCAATGTTTCGTTCGTGACGGCATCCGCCGGGTCGACGTCGACCCCCCGCGTCGCGCTCGCCGCGCCGGCAACGGCCTTTATCTCCGACATGTTGCCGCGCACGACCGTCACGCCCATGGCGTCCAGGATGCTCGCCGCGGCCTCGGTGCGCATCGCGCTTGCGCCGGCCCCGACCGGGTCGAGCACGATGGGGTGCCCGAGCTCGGTGGCGCGGGCACCGGCCGCCGCCATGCCCTCGAGGCTGCGGCGGCTCAGCGTGCCGATGTTGAGCACGAGGCCCCCGCAGATGCCCGTGATGTCGCGCACGTCCTCGGGCTCGTCGCTCATGATGGGCGAGCCGCCGCAGGCAAGAAGCGCGTTGGCGCAGTCGTTGACGGTTACGTAGTTGGTGATGCAATGCACCAGGGGCACGGTCTCGCGCACGCGCCTCGCGCACTCGCCGAGCAGGTTGGTATCGAATTCGCTGGTCATGGCCATGGTTTCGCCCTTCCTATTCGTCCATGCCGAGGTCGATGGCCGTTCCCTCGAAGATCCTGTTCACGGTCCGCACGGCGCACATCTTGCCGCACATGGTGCAGGTGCCTTCGGTCGCGGCTGGGGAGTCCTCGTAACGTTTGCGGCTCGTGTCCGGATCGAGGGCGTGCTTCCACATCTCCTCCCAGTCGAGCCTGCGCCGCGCCTGTCCCATGCGGTCGTCCTCGTCGCGGGCATGCGGGACCTTCTTGGCTATGTCGGCTGCGTGCGCCGCGATCTTCGTGGCGATAAGCCCGTCGAGGACGTCGTTGCTGTCGGGCAGGCACAGGTGCTCGGCCGGCGTCACGTAGCACAGGAAGTCCGCGCCCGCGCTCGCGCTGATGGCCCCGCCGATGGCGGCGGTGATGTGGTCGTAGCCCACGCCGATGTCGGTCACGAGCGGTCCCAGCACGTAGAAGGGCGCGTTGTGGCACAGGCGCTTCTCCATCTTCATGTTGGCCGCGATCTCGTCGATGGCCATGTGTCCCGGCCCCTCGATCATGACCTGGACGCCGCGCTCCCACGCGCGAACGGCGAGCTTGCCCATCTCGATGATCTCGGCGGTCTCGGTCGCGTCGTTGGCGTCGTAGAGGCAGCCCGGTCGGCAAGAATCGCCCAGGCTGATGGTGACGTCGTACTCGTGGCAGATGTCGAGCAGCTCGTCGAAGTGCTCGTAGAAGGGATTCTCGTTGCCGGTAACCTCCATCCAGCCGAAGAGCAGCGACCCGCCGCGGCTGACGATGTTCATGAGGCGGCCGGTCTCTTTGAAGGTCTTGACCACCGAGCGGTTGATGCCCGCGTGGATGGTCATGAAGTCGACGCCGTCCTCAGCATGCGCGCGCACAACGCGCAGCAGGTCATCGGCAGTGAGCTGCACCAGGGGCTTCTCCAAGTAGCCGATGGCGTCGTACATAGGGACGGTGCCCACCATGAGGTCGGTCTCGTCGATGAGCTGCCGGCGGAACCGGCGCGTCTTGCCGGAGTTGGAGAGGTCCATGATGGAGTCGGCGCCGTACTTCTCGGCGATGGCGACCTTCTTCCACTCCTCGGAGGCGTCGGCCTTGTCGCCCGAGATGCCGAGGTTGACGTTGACCTTGGTGGAGAGGCCCTCGCCCACACCGAAGGCGCGCATGCCCTTCTTGATGTGGACGACGTTCGCCGGGATGGCGACGCGGCCGTCGGCGACGCGCTCCCGGATGTACTCGGGGTCGCGATGCTCGCGCTCGGCGACCTCGCGCATCTGAGGCGTTATCCGCCCCGCCCGCGCAAAGTCCATTTGCGTGACAAGATTAGTTTCCGCAGCAGTGCCCATGGCACCTCTCCCTTCGTCGGAATTACCCGCATCAGGTTCAAGGGTCGAGCGACGAAGCGGCCGCTCCTCTCAGCCGGGCGAATCTCCCCAGCTCCCCTGGACGGTATGCAGTTGTCGAGGCGACACTATAGCACCGCGGGCTTCTGCCGGACAGCGGAATAAAAAAGCCCCTCGCGCCACGATAGGCGCGAGGGGCTCGTGCGTCATGCTAAAAAGCCGCGTGACCAGGGGCTTTAGCCCTCGGGGCAGATCTTCTTGAAGAGCTCGATGACGTCCTCGAGGGAGGCGTCGCG
>CAVJHQ010000043.1:0-17864 GCA_963649365.1 Alloprevotella sp. | reverse complement strand
CCAGCGTGATCGACGCGATGAAGGCCATCCAGCCCACCTGCGAGGGCGTCAACTAGGGGGAACGGCCCCTCCGCGCCCGTTCAGAGCGCAACCGCAAGCGCCCCGGCAGCCGAATACTCGGCCGCCGGGGCGCTCTTTTGTTGCGGCGACTCGCGATGGCCGGTCTTGAAGCGCTTAAACCAGGCTGAGGCTGGTCAAGTCCAAATTAGTGCAAAAAGTCAGAGTTCCGGTTTGAAGCACGTCAGCCGGCGGCAAAGACGCGTCGCGCACGAGGGCGGCGCTTTTCGGCAGACCTGCGCACCGAGGCCGGGGAGCTGCGCGTTCCGCTGCATCGATGTGAACATGGCGACAGATGTTTAGAGAACGAAAACGTTCGAAACGAACGAATGATTCGAAGTGTTACCAGGTAAACGGCATAATTTCTACCGCTTGCGGCAATTGTCCTGAACCTGACGAAGGGCTGTACTCAAAAGGTTTCGCGGGTGGTATTGTCGTTTTCAGGCAAAGAGGCGACGCGTCGCCTATTTGGGGGAATCGACAAGAAGCACCACAAACGAAGGGGGATCTACATGAAGTTCTTCATCGACACCGCAGACATCGACGAGATCAAAGAGGCCATGAGCTGGGGCTGCCTGGCCGGCGTCACCACCAACCCGTCGCTGTACGCCCGCACCGGCGGCAAGCTCGCCGACTTCGAGGGCCACATGCTCAAGATCGCCGAGATCTGCGAGGGCCTGCCCGTCTCCGCCGAGTCGCAGTCGAAGACGACCGAGGGCATGATCGAGGACGGCCGCCGTCTCTCCGCGCTCGCCCCGAACATCGTGGTCAAGCTCCCGATCTGCGCCGAGTCGCTGGCCGCCACCCACACCCTGGCCGCCGAGGGCGTCCGTATCAACATGACGCTCGTCTTCAGCCCGACCCAGGCGCTTCTCGCCGCCAACGCCGGCGCCCGCTACATCAGCCCGTTCGTCGGCCGCTTCGACGACATCGCCGAGGACGGCATCCAGCAGCTCGCCAACGTCGTGGCATGCATCCAGAACTACGACTGGAGCGGCAAGAACGTCGACGACGAGGTCGAGATCATCACCGCCTCCGTGCGCACCCCCAACCACGTGACCCAGGCCGCCCTTCTCGGCGCCGACATCGCCACGGTGCCGTTCGGCGCGCTGAAGAAGTGCCTCAAGCACCCGCTGACCGACCAGGGCATGGCCTCCTTCGACGCCGACTGGGCCAAGGTGGTCGCCGCTCAGTAGCGCGGCGACTGCGCGGCCACAGTGCACCCCATCTGGGGGCTCCGTCCCTCGTCGCGTACCTAAGTACGCTTCCTCGGGCTCGTCGCTCCCCATATGGGGCGCCCTGAGGCCGCCGCGAGGTTAACGAGGAAAGCGGTGTGCTTCTTTCCACAGCCACGCAAACCAACCGCAGGTTATGAATGCGGTAAAGAAATTTACTTGAATGCTCGGCCCTCCGCTTGGAGGGCCGACTAGCAAGCTACGATGGAGCACGCTTCAGAAACATCAGCCTGAAAGGGGCAACATGACTGACGAAGAGCTTCGCCGCGTCGCCAACGAGGTCCGCAAGGGCATCGTCACCGGCGTCCACGCGGCCAAGGCCGGCCACCCGGGCGGCTCGCTCGGCGCCGCCGACATCATCACCTACCTCTACTTCGAGGAGATGAACATCGACCCGGCCGACCCCAAGAAGCCCGGCCGCGACCGCTTCGTCCTCTCCAAGGGCCACTGCGCGCCGGCGCTCTACGCGGCGCTCGCCGAGAGGGGCTTCTTCCCCAAGGAGGACCTCCTCACCCTGCGCCACGTCGGCTCCCACCTGCAGGGCCACCCGAACATGAACGACACCCCGGGCGTCGACATGTCCACCGGCTCGCTCGGCCAGGGCATCTCGGCGGCCGTCGGCATGGCGCTCGCCGCCAAGCACTGGGGCGACGAGTACCGCACCTACGCGCTTCTCGGCGACGGCGAGTGCGAGGAGGGCCAGGTCTGGGAGGCCGCCATGCTCGCCGGCAACCTCGGCCTCGACAACCTGTGCGTCGTCGTCGACCACAACGGCCTGCAGATCGACGGCACCATCGAGGAGGTCAACTCCGCGATGCCGCTGGCCGACAAGTTCCGCGCCTTCAAGTTCAACGTGGTCGAGCTGGCCGACGGCAACGACGTGGCGCAGGTCCGCGCCGCCTTCGAGGCCGCCCGCGCCCACAAGGGCTCGCCCACCTGCATCGTGGCCGAGACGGTCAAGGGCAAGGGCGTGAGCTACATGGAGAACCAGGTGGGCTGGCACGGCAAGGCCCCCAACGACGAGCAGTACGCTCAGGCCATGGCCGAGCTCGAGGCTGCCGGGAAGGAGCTTTAAGATGGCCGACGTGAAGAAGGTCGCCACCCGCGCGAGCTACGGCGAGGCGCTGGTGGAGCTCGGCGCCGAGCGCGACGACTTCGTGGTCCTGGACGCCGACCTGGCGGCCGCCACCCAGACCGGCAAGTTCAAGGCCGCCTACCCGGAGCGCTTCTACGACTGCGGCATCGCCGAGTCCAACATGGTGGGCGTCGCCGCCGGCATCGCCGCGGCGGGCCACAAGGTCTTCTGCTCCACCTTCGCGATGTTCGCCGCCGGGCGTGCCTTCGAGCAGGTCCGCAACTCGGTGGGCTACCCGCACCTCGACGTGAACATCTGCGCCACCCACGCCGGCATCTCCGTGGGCGAGGACGGCGCCAGCCACCAGTGCAACGAGGACATCGCCCTCATGCGCTCGATCCCGGGCATGACGGTCATCGTGCCGTCCGACGACACGGAGGCCAAGGCCGCCGTGCGCGCCGCGCTCGACATCGAGGGCCCGGTCTACATGCGCCTCGGCCGCCTCGCGGTGCCCGTGGTCAACGATCCCGAGACCTATAAGTTCGAGGTCGGCAAGGGCGTCGTCCTGCGCGAGGGCACCGACGTCTCCATCGTGGCGACCGGCCTCATGGTCGCCGCCGCGCTCGAGGCCGCCGAGTCGCTCGCCGAGAAGGGCGTCTCCGCCGAGGTCATCAACATCCACACCGTGAAGCCGCTCGACGAGGAGCTCGTGCGCGCGTCGGCCAAGAAGACCGGCCGCGTCGTCACCTGCGAGGAGCACTCCGTCATCGGCGGCCTCGGCGACGCCGTGCTCGCGGCGCTCGCCGCCGACCCGGTGCCCGTGCGCAAGGTGGGCGTGAACGACGTCTTCGGCGAGTCCGGCCCCGCGCTGGAGCTGCTCGCCAAGTACGGCCTCGACGCCGCCGGCATCGAGCGCCAGGTTCTCGGCTTCCTGGGGAAGTAGGGGCGCTGCGAGCAATAAGCCGCAGGTAGCGCGGCCGACCAGTTCATCCCAAAGGCATTGCGGGCCGGGAGGTTGCAGCCTCCCGGCCCGTTCTATTTTCGCCTCGCCTCCCGCGCGCTGCCGCGTCCATGCCCCGCGCGTCTCTTGCTTGGGCCGGGCGCGCCATGCGCGGCTCCGGAGTTTTGGCGGTGTGGGGAGGTTCTGCTTTATCAACCGTTTGTGGAGGCGGTTAAGGCCCAAAGCAGGCCATTTGCTAAACTTAACGGCGCAACTGTCAGCTGTGAGCAAAAGGAAAAGGAGCTTTTGTGGCCAATCACTTTCGCAGCACTGAGCGACAGGGGTCCGACGCCGAAGACACCGTCTTCGAGGGCGCCGAGACCACGGCACCCGTTGTGTCGCAGGGAATCGACGACGCGGCTGTCGACGCCATCCTGCACCCCCAGACCGTCGCGGACCGAGCCGTCCCCGACGTTCTGAGCGAGGCTGCAGACGATGACCTCGCCGTCCACGCCGTCACTGCCTCCGAGCCCGCCGATCCCACGGATCAGCCCGGCTTCACGAGCGTGTTCGCGCCCCTCGCGGACGACAACGCGCCCGTGGTCCCGCGCACCGGAACGCCGACCGTGTCGTTCAAAAACGTGTCACTCATCTACCCGGCCCAG
Source organism: Alloprevotella sp. (assembly GCA_963649365.1). GTDB lineage: Bacteria > Actinomycetota > Coriobacteriia > Coriobacteriales > Atopobiaceae > Paratractidigestivibacter. The sequence continues at coordinate 13,892 of CAVJHQ010000043.1, read as the reverse complement.
CCCAACAAGCCCGCTCTCGACGACGTCAGCCTCGACGTGTACCCCGGCGAGTTCGTCTTCGTCGTCGGCCACTCGGGCTCCGGCAAGTCCTCGCTTCTGCGCCTGATCACGCGTGAGCTCCGCGCCACGCACGGCCAGGTCATCGTCGGCGGCCAGGACCTGACGAAGATGCGCAACAAGAAGGTCCCGTACCTTCGTCGCCAGATCGGCACCGTTTACCAGGACTTCAAGCTCCTGCCGAACAAGACGGTCTACGAGAACGTCGCCTTCGCCCTCGAGTGCATCGGCAAGCCCCGCTCCGTCATCAAGGCCCAGGTCCCCGAGGTGCTTCGCCTCGTCGGCCTCGCCGAGCGCATGGACCACTTCCCCGATCAGCTCTCCGGCGGCGAGCAGCAGCGCGTCTCCGTCGCCCGCGCCATGGTCAACCGCCCGCCGCTGCTCGTCTGCGACGAGCCTACGGGTAACCTCGACCCGGCCATCTCGCTCGGCATCATGAAGCTGCTCGACCGAATCAACCGCGCCGGCACCACCATCGTCATGGCCACGCACGACCGCGAGATGGTCGACTCCATGCGCAAGCGCGTCATCGCCCTGGAGGCCGGCCACGTGGTCCGCGACCAGGAGAAGGGAGGCTACGGCTACTATGGCGCCCTCTAACATCGGCTATTCGTTCCGCGAGGTCGGACAGCACTTCCGCCGCAACTGGACCACCGTCCTCGGCGCGATCGTGACTATCTTCCTCTCGCTCTTTATCATCGGCGTCTTCGTGCTCGGCTCCGCGCTGATCAACAACATGATCGGCTCCGTCGAGGACGAGGTCACCATCCAGGCGTTTCTTTCCGACGACGCGACCGACGAGCAGGTCCAGGCCTTCGTCACCAAGGTCCAGGGCTGGGACAACGTCGAGAGCGTGACCGTCCGCACCAAGGAAGAGGCCCTCGAGCAGTACCAGAACCAGATGTCCAACCGCAACGCGAGCGACGCCATCACCGCCCTCGACGGCGAGAACCCGCTGCCCGCCTCGCTGGTCATCAAGCTCGACGACCCGCAGCAGGTCGAGTCCACCGCGAGCAAGATCGTCGCCGACTCCGACTTCGCCGCCATCTGCGACTCCAAGGACAACCCGTCCTCCGACGTCAACTATGGCCGCGAGACGGTTGAGAAGCTCTTTAGCGTCACGAGCTACATCCGCGTCGCCGCTATCGTGCTCGTCGCGCTTCTTACCTTCGTCGCGTTCGTGTTCATCAACAACACGATTCGCCTGGCCATTACCGCGCGTCGCCGCGAGATCGGCATCATGCGCCTGGTCGGCGCGTCGAACGGCTTCATCAAGGGGCCCTTCATCCTGGAGGGCACGCTTGAGGCCATTATCGGCGCCGTGCTTGCCATCGTCGTGCTTATCGCCGGCATGAACGCGCTGCTGCCCAAGCTGTCGTCCAGCATGCAGTTCCTTTCGTTCAGCATTTCGTCCCACACGATGGTCGCCTGCTCGGCGGGGCTTCTTGCCATCGGCGTGCTCATCGGCTGGTTCGGCTCGGCTATCGCCATGCGCCGCTACCTTAAGGTTTAGCGCTGGCGGAACCGGCAAAAACGAACTTGAGCGGGGGTGTCGCGTTTGCGGCGCCCCCGTTTTTGAATGCGCGCGGGGGTCGCGGTGAGCCCTGCGGGCGGACAAGTCGCCGTTTGGACCCAAGTGGCGCATAAAGTCCGACTTATTACACTTTAAAATCGAAGTCGGCGAGTGGCCGAGTCGTTGCGACCGTCTTTTACCTGGGCAAACGTGACTACAATCTGGTTCGCTACTTGCCGATTCGCAATTTAAGGTGCGAAAAGCCAGAGTTCCTGTTATCTGATTGCTCAAGCCGCGGAAAGGACTCGTCGAGCGGGGCGCGCGCCGGGTCTTTTTCGTCTAAGGGGGAGTGGCAATGGCGCGAAAGCGACCGCACAAGGGCAACAATCGCCGCGGGTCCACGAAGGGGCCCCGCAAGCAGCGCCGCACCATCACGGGCATCCTGCGCGTGCTGCGGCCGGGCGTTGCGACTGTGGAGACGGCCGAGGGCAGCTACGAGCTAACCCGCTCGGGCATTCACGAGGCCATGAGCGGCGATGAGGTCAGCGTCGTTCTCGTCGGGGACAAGCGCACGGGCGCGAAGCGCGCCGTCGTCGACGCGGTCCTTAGCCGCGCGACCCACAGCCTGCTCGGCCGCTTCGAGCTCGCGGGCCCTCTGGGCGCCGTCGTGCCGCTGGACAACCGCCTGAACCACGACTTCTTCGTGCTGCCGGAGGACACGAGCCCCGGGCGGCTCGGCGTCGCGCCTGGCGACATCGTCGCGGCGCGCATTGTCGAGTACCCGACGCGGTACACGGCCGCGGTTGTGACCATCGACCGGCGCGTGGGCTCGGCCGATGAGCTCGACATGAACATAGAGTCCGTGATCGCGAGCCACGGCCTTGCCACCGAGTTCAGCCCCGCCACGCTCGAACAGGCGCGGGAGGTCCGTGCCGACGTGGCCGCCGCGCTTGCCGACGACCCGCGGCGCGTCGATTTGCGCGACGCCATGTGCGTGACCGTCGACCCCGCGGACGCGCGCGACTTCGACGACGCGGTCGGTGCCCGCGAGCGGCAAGACGGCGGCTTTGACCTGGACGTTCATATCGCCGACGTCACGCACTACCTGCCGTGGGGGTCCTCGATGGACCTGGAGGCGCGGGCGCGGACCTGTTCGGTCTATCTTGTGGACCGCGTGGTGCCCATGCTTCCCGAGCGCCTGTGCAACGACGTGTGCTCGCTGCGCCCGGGGGAGGACCGCCTGGCCATGACGGTGCGAATGCGCCTGGACGAACGGGGCCGCGTGGTACGCGCGAAGGCATGCGCGTCGGCTATCCGGTCGAACGGACGGCTCTGCTACGACGAGGTGGACGCGCTGCTCGAGGGGCGGGCGGAGGCCGCCGACCTTCCCGTTGTCGATGCGGCAGAAGCCGCTGACGTGGCGCGCATGCTCGCCGTGCTCGATCGGATTCGCGCCCTTCGCGAGCGGATCCGCCGCGACCGCGGGGCCATCGACTTCGAGACGCGCGAGGCCAAGGTCGTGCTCGACACCGATGGTCACCCGACGGGCGTGCGCGTGCGCAATCGGACCCGCGCCACGGGCCTTGTTGAGGAGGCGATGCTCCTGGCCAACGAGTGCGTGGCAAAGATCCTCGCCGACGCCGACGTGCCGGCTGCCTACCGCGTGCACGAGCAGCCGTCGCCCGAGGACCTGCGCGCAACGATCGCCCCGCTCGACGAGCTTGGGCTGCTCGAGCCGGGCGACGCCGCGGCCCTGCTCGCCGGCGAGCCGCGCGCGATCCAGGCCGTCTTGGCGCGCGCCCGCGGGACGCGCGGCGAGTACCTGGCGAACACGCTCCTGCTCCGTGCCCAGAAAAGGGCCATCTACCTGCCGCACAACGATGGCCACTATGCGCTTGGCGCGCAGGCCTACTGCCACTTCACCTCGCCGATTCGCCGTTATCCGGACGACGTCGTGCACCGCGCGCTCAAGGCGCACCTTGCCGGCAAGGACGGCTGCCCCGAGCAGCGCGCGGTCGAGCGCGTTCTTCCGCAGCTGTGCTCGGACTGCTCCGCCATGGAGCGCACCGCCGACGCGGCGGCACGCGACTCGCAGAAGGTGAAGATGGCCGAGCTCTACAGCGAACGGATCGGCGCGCGCGAGGTCGGCGTGGTCTCGGGCTGCGAGCGGTTCGGCGTCTTCGTCTGCCTCGACGGCACCTGCGCCGACGGGCTTCTTCCCGTGCGAGACCTCGGCGCCGAGTGGTTCTCCTATGACGAGAAGCGCATGACGCTGACGGGGGAGGCGACGGGCGAGGTCTGGGGGCTGGGCCGTCGCGTGGTCGTCGAGGTCGCGGCGGTGGACATCCCGCGCGGCCGCATCGATTTCCGGCTGCCGCCCCGCGAGGGCTAGTCGGCTGGCTGCAGGCTTTTGCTCTTCGTGCTGCGTTGGGGGCTGTCGGCTGCAAGGTTTTGGCTTTCGTGCGACGTAATTAGTGGCCTGCCGCTAACCTGAAGCGCTTCAAAGCCTTTCCTTTCGGCGAAAATGGGGCTTGGCGAGTGCAATTTACGCTGCACGAAGGCCAAAACCTTGCATTGAATGGCCTCAAAGGCTGCACGAAGGCCAAAACCTTGCACCGCCCGCCCTTCGTGGCCGGCCGGTCCGCCGCCGCGCCCGCCGCGCCGCCGCGCCCGCCGCAGAAACTCGCGCCGCGCGGGGTATCATCAGCAGAGTAAACTTCAACGAAATCGCCGGCCCGGCCGGCTGGAGGACCCCATGAACGAACCGCAGACCGAGCTCGCCGACGCTCTCGCCCAGGCAGAGGGCTATATGCTCCAAGGCCAGGACGAGGCCGCCGCCGAGCTTCTTCGCCGCCTTGCCGAGGACGCCGAGGAGTACGCCGACAAGAACTGCGCGGCAACCGAGGCGGTGCAGTGGTTTAGCTTCCCGACGCCGTTCGAGAAGCTTGCCTACCGCCGCGTCGAGGGCGACCCGCGCGAGCTGCGCGATGTGGGCGAGCCGCTCGACCGTCTTTACGGCGATCTCGCGCTGGCCAACGTCCACATCGGCGATTACGACGAGGCCAAGGCCGCGCTCAAGTCGGCCATTCGCTGGAACCCCATGGATTGCGGCAGCCGCCTGAACCTCGCCGACCTTTACAAGATCGACGGCAATATGGACGAGTACCTGGGGCTCTCGTTCTCCGTCTTCGAGCGGGCGAGCGACCCGCGCCACCTCGTGCGGGCCTTCGTCAACTTCTCTGCGTGGTTCCAGGTAAGCAATAAGCCGCAGGTAGCCGCCGCGTGCCTGCGCGCTGCCCAGGCGCTCGACGTCAGCGACGGCGCTCTTGACGCGGCGCTCGACCAGGCGGCCGGCACGGACCGCGACCCGGCGGGCGTCTCCGAGTCCGAGGCGCGCTCGCTTCTTTCCGCCGAGGGCCTGCCCGCCGGCGCCAACGCCGAGATAGCCGCCTGCCTGCTCATCTGCGCGTCCAACGCCGCCCGCGCCGGCGAGAAGAACGAGGCGACCAGCTTCACCCTGCGCGCCCGCGACCTGGTGGGCGAGCCCGCCGCGATGTCGCTGCTCCGCGCGATCCAGGCCGCCGAGGCCGAGGAGCTCGCCGGCGCGTCCGGCGCCGCCATCGACGCCGAGGACGCCGCAAGGAGCGTGAACTAGCCATGGCAAAGAAGTCCGTGCCCGTCGGCGGCGGCAAGCCGGCCGGCAAGCCCGGCGGCAAGCAGGCCAAGCCGGGCAAGAAGTCCATCGCCCGCAACCGCTCCGCGCGCCACGAGTACTTTATCGACGAGACGTTCGAGGCGGGCATCGAGCTCACCGGAACCGAGGTCAAGAGCCTGCGCGAGCGCGCGAGCCAGATCACCGACGCGTTCTGCCTCATCCGCGGCGGCCAGTGCTGGCTCCACGGCGTCCACATCCACCCGTACTCCAACGGCGGCGTGTGGAACGTGGACCCCGACCGCAAGCGCCGGCTGCTGCTCCACCGCCAGCAGATCGACTACCTGGACGGCAAGCTGCGGCAGAAGGGCACGGCGCTCGTGCCGCTGGAGCTCTACTTCGACGAGCACAACCGCGTAAAGCTCGCCATCGGCCTCGGCCGCGGCAAGAAGCTCTACGACAAGCGCGACGACATGGCGCGCCGCGACGTCGATCGCGAGATCGCCCGCGCCCTCAAGGCCCGCAGCCGCTAGCCCCGCGCCCCGCCGAGTTCGGAAGGCTTCCAAACTTCGGAAGCCTTCCGAACTTCGGTTAAGAATCGTATATCCGCAGGTACATCGCCTGCGCCCTTCTTGCCAAGAAGCCCTCGCAAGTTTGGAAGCCTTCCGAACTCGTGAGGGGCGCGTGTTTCCGTTGTGAATCGACCCCCGCCCGCGGTGCCGGCCGCTGCCACAATAAACGAAGCAAGCCACGCCGCCGGGAGGAGCCGCCCAACATGATCCACGCGAAGCAGGAGTCCGAGTCCTTGGAGCTCGCTGTCCTTCTCGCGCTGTCGGGCGGCATTATGGACGCGTACTCCTACCTGGTGCGCGATCACGTCTTCGCGAACGCGCAGACCGGCAACATGCTCCTCTTCGGCATCCACCTGGCCGCCGGCCGCTGGATCGAGTGCCTGCACTACGGCGTCCCCGTCGTGTGCTTCGCCGCCGGCATCGCGCTCTGCCACTCAATCAAGATCGCCGCGCGCGAACGGCACCTCCACTGGCGGCAAGTCGCCCTTATCGCCGAGATCCTCATCCTCGCTGCGGTCGCGGCCATCCCCGAGGGCCACAGCCTGTGGGCCAACGGCCTCACGTCGTTCGCATGCGGCATCCAGGTCCAGGCGTTCCGCAAGTTCCACGGCCGCGCGTTGGCCACGACCATGTGCATCGGCAACCTGCGCAGCGGCACGCAGTCCATCGTCAGCTGGTTTCACGAGAAGGACGAGAAGACCCTCAATACCGGCCTGCTCAGCTACTTCGTCATCGTGATGTTCGTGCTCGGCGCCGTCCTGGGCAACTGGTTCCGCCCGCTGCTGGGCACCCGCATGATCCTCCTGGCCCCGACGCTCCAGCTCGTGGCCTTTCTCATCCTGTTCGTCGACCGGGAAGGCCACGACGTCGAGAAGCGCATCGAGCGCGGCATCGAGGCCGAGGCCGAGAAGGTCGAGGAGCGCCTGCACGACCGTGCTGCCCGCGCCGCCGGCGCGCAGAAGTAAAGGTTCCTTTCTCCCAAAACTGCCTGCAATTTGGGAGAAACGCCCACTGGGTTGGGAGAAAGGCGGGGCCTGCTCGGGAGATTCGCTGCCGGTGCCCGCCCGGCACGTCGCAATCGGGCGCGGTCTGTACCATAGAGAAGTGCGATGCGCCGCCGCTACGGGCGCCCGACGCCCCAACCGCCCGCATCCGCCTCCCGCACCCGCCCGCCGCCCGCACCCCAACCACGGAGACCCCATGACCGACCAGCTCAGCGCCGACGCGCTCTACCTCATGCACCTCATGTCGTGCGCGCTGCGCGGCACGGCGCCGCAGCCCCTGCCCGCGGGCGCCTCCTGGGACGCCGTCTACGAGCTGGCCCTCAGCAACTCCGTGACCACTACCTGCGCGTTTGCCGCCGCCAAGGCCCCCGGCATCGACGCGTCCGAGGCCAAGCGCTGGCGCGACGAGGTCTACAAGAACGCCGTCCGCCACGAGGCCTTCGCGGCCGAGCGCGCCGCGATCTTTGCCGCCATGGACGCCGTCGGCCTCGCCCACTTGCCCGTCAAGGGCGTCGTGACCGCGCAGGCCTACCCCCACCCCGAGATGCGCTGGATGTGCGACAACGACTTCCTCTTCGGCCGCGCCCTGCCCGACGGCACGGTGCGCGTCGCCGACCACGACGACGACCTCGCCCTCCGCCGCATCATGGAGGCCCGCGGCTACGAGACCGTCGAGTTCGAGGAGAGCAACGCCGACGGCTACCGTAAGCTGCCCTTCTTCAACTTCGAGCCGCACCGCCTGCTCGCCGTCCACGAGACCGAGTGGTGGGTTTACTACAACGACCGGTGGCCCAAGCACCACCGCGCCGAGGGCGACCCCGGCCTTTCTTACGAGATGGCAAGAGAAGACAGCTATCTCTACCACATCGCCCACATGTCGAAGCATTTCAGCCACGCCGGCCACGGCGTGCGCGGTCTGGCCGACGAGTGGGCCTTCCTCAACGGCGGCCCCGAGCCGATGGACCGCGGCTACCTTGACACGGAGCTTGCCAAGCTGAACATGGCCGGTTTCGAGGCCGACCTGCGCAAAGCCGTGGAGGCTGCCATCGACCAGGACGTTTGCGGCCACGCGCTCGCCGGCGACGCCGATGCCCTAACACCTGACGTTGCCGAAATGCTTGCCTACATGCTCGGCAGCGGGACCTACGGCACCTCCGAGAACTCCGCCCGCAACGCCGTGCGAGAAGACATGGCCGAGCACGGCAGGCTCGGTGGCCGCGTCCGCTACGTCATGCGCCGGCTCTTTCCGCCCCTCGAGATCCTCAAGCCGTCGTACCCCATCCTCAAGCGCGCGCCCTGGCTCCTGCCGGCGGTTCATCTCTACCGCTTCACCATCCGCCCCATCCAGAAGCGCGCAAAGCTCCGCGCCGAGCTCGCCGTCGTCCTCGACGACACCGACGAATAGCCCCCGGCGTCGCCCGCCGCTCAACAACGAATCGCTGCCGCCGTCGCTCGTCTCCCAACGACGAACGAACACGAGCGCGTTCGCGAACGTTCGCGAACACCGGCCGCCCGTTCGCGAACGTCACACGCCCCGTTCGCGACTTCGCAGTAATATCGTCCCTACGCCTGTCTCGGTCAGCCCCAGCGCAAGGAACTCCCATGTCTTTCCTCGATAACAACTACAAGCTCGAAGAATCCCAGCGCCTTGAGTTCAAGGAAGCCCAGGCCGGGCTGCCTGACGATATATGGGAGACGTATTCCGCGCTTGCCAATACCGAGGGCGGCGAGATTGTTCTTGGGGTTAGCGAGCCGGCTCCCGGCACCTTCCTTCTGGTCGGCGTGCCCAATGCGTCCGAGCTGGAGGACGCATTTTGGCGCGACATGCGCAACACGACCAAGGTCGAGCGCGACGTCATGTTCGGCGACGGCGTTAGCACGGTCTCGCGTGGCGGTCTCGATTTCCTGGTCATTAGCGTACCGCGCGCCGAGAGGGGCGATAAGCCTGTTCGCGTGTACGACCGCCGGCAAAAGACGATGGTCGCCTGGGTTCGCCGCGGCTCTGCGGACAAGCGCGCCACTGAGTCCGACCTCAACCTTATGACCTACGACAAGGCGTCGTCGGCCGATCGCCGCGCGCTGGAGCGCTATGGGTTGGACGACCTCTGCCCGCAGACCATCTCTCGCTATCGCGCGATTTTTACCGCCCGCATGCCGCAAAGTCCCTGGGTAAACGAGCCGGAAGACGATTTTCTCTTCCACATCGGAGCGGCGGCTCGTGGCAACGCGGGCTGCCTCCGCCCGACTCGCGCCGGCCTTCTTGCCTTCGGCCAGGAGTACATAATCACCGACTATCTGCCTCACTACCTGCTCGACTACCGCGAGGAGGTGTCTGGGGCGGACCGCTGGGACGACCGGGTCGTCTCGCAGAGCGGCGACTGGAGCGGCAATATCGTCGACTTCTATCTGGATGTAACCGGGAAGCTCAAGACGCGGTTCAAGGCGCCGTTCGGTGCCGATGAATACGGTACCGCGCACGCGTCTCGCAACCCTGTTACGGAGGCAATAAACGAGGCCCTGGTCAACGCCTTGGTCCACGCATATTACGGCGACTCGTGCACCGTCAGCGCGATCCTCGGCTCCGACAAATTTGTTGTAACCAATCCTGGCGCCCTTCTTATAGACCGTGATGTTGCGCTCGCGGGCGGCATCTCCGAGACGCGCAACCCGACCCTCATGCGAATCCTCAGCTTCATCGGCGCGGGCGATCGTGCCGGAAGCGGCCTGCAGAAGATCTGGCGAGTCTGGCAAGACGCGTACGACGAGACCCCATTGCTTGAGGAAACCCACTCGCCTTCCGCCGTGCGGTTGACCTTGCCCATCCCGGACGTGGCGCTGCGCCCTGAGGCGACCGCGAAGGCGAGGTCAAGCGTGTCGGTCGAAGACGTCGTCGAGTTCGTCAGGCGTGCCGACGGCCCCGTTTCCGCGAATGACGTCCAGGCGGCCTTGGGCATCTCGCTCCGAGTTGCCCAGAAGCGCCTCAAGCAGCTCTCGGACGAGAACAAGCTGACCCGAGAGAAGAAGGGCACAGCCTGGGTTTACGCGCTCCGGTAGGTTTTCGGCCCGCAGCTCACCTTCCCGCCGCAAAACTCGCGAACGAACACGAACGCCTTCGCGAACGTTCGCGAACACCCTCGCCCGTTCGCGAAAGTTCGCGAACGCCGTTCGCCTTACAAATAAACCTGGCGCAGGAAACCGAGCGTCGAGCCAAGCCGTTCCGCCTATGAGAAAATGCTTCGATGCCTCTAACTACCGGCATATTTCCTCCCTAAGCTGCTCAACCGCGTCAAGATACCGTATGTCATCGTTGTCTCTATTCAAGCACGCGGCGTAGAGGTTGAGGGCGTCGACACACTGCAGCCCGGTTGCGGAGACGGAAATATCGGACGGCGCGTCCACTGTGTAGCGCCATACCTCCACCATCATTTCCGCTGGTTCGTACCACGCCGCCTCCTGCCAAGACTTTCCTGCGGCGGCTTTCAAGTCGCCCAGCGATTCCTTGGGCATGGCCACGCTCGTCGTGGGGGAGGGCGCCAAATCGGAGACAAACGAAAGCGCGCTTTCGCTGGCAAGTAGCCCGCCGGTCTGGCGAACATGTTTGATGCTAAGCGCGTGCTTGAGCCGAATGGTCGACTCGGCCGGGTCGGACAGATACTCGCCAAAGCTCCTGAGCAGCTCTTCCTTTGTGTGGCCGCTATTGCTGAGGACTCGCAGACGCCCCCTGGTCTCTACGAGTCCGGGCGCGATGGCCCCGATCTCCGCAAGGTATTTGGTCACGCTGGCGCGGCTCTTTCCGGTCAGCCCGGCCAGGTCGCCGGCCGTGCACTTGTCCCAGCGGCCCGCGATGAGGTTCAGGACAATTCGCTGTGCCTGCGGGGAGAGGGCCTTGGGCTGCGCAAGCATGCCGCGCGAGGAGATGCTTGCCCCAAGAAAAGGCAGGTAGGCGTTGTGCTCGTCGCGTATGTAAGCGATACCCTCAGAGGCAAGCGCATCCATCATTCCAAGTTCCATCGCGCCCCAACCGACGACCGGGTGACGGGTGTCGAGGCTGGCGAGAATTTTGCATAGGGCGCGTGTTCGCGCAATCGTCGGCGGCTCTTTGGCGACGGCAAGAACAAAAGCCTCGCCGTCGTCGCCGAGGCGTGCGCCGTAGACGCTGAACGTTTCCAAATGAATGCGCGGGATTCGGTTAGTGATCGGGTCGCCCCATGTTTTCAACTCGAGGCCGAACAGTCTTGGGGGAAGCCCTCCCGGCAGCATCAACGACTCCCTTCTCTTGCTTTGGCTTCATTTTACCTCATAGGTAAAATGAAGGTGTAATAACTTAGGCGAAGTGCATAGAAGCCTGGGCATCTTTGGGGTGCCCCACCTTTCCTTCGTGCTAAACGGCCAGTTGTGGAGATGATTATCAAGTGATAATGTGACTGGGATAAGGCGTATTATCAAGTGATAAGCGCTTAGTCGACTCGGAAGGATCCACCATGAAGAAGAAGTACGAGGCCCCCACCGCGGAGGCCGTCAAGTTCGAGTACAAGGACCAGGTCGTCGCGGCGAGCGGCGGTTGTCAGCACGGTTACAAAAATGTGCCGACTATTTCAGGCGGGAGTCCATGCTCCTACGTAGAGCCGGACTACAGCACCCAGGGAAGGTAAGGAGATTCTCGTATGAAGGCTTATGAAACTCCCTTCGTTGAAGTTGTCAAGTTTGAATATAAGGATCAGGTTGTTGTTGCTTCTGGTGTTACTCCCTGCAAGAATGTGCATGTGACTACTTCCGGGAGGACGTGCGATTATTGGACTAAGAACGAGATGCTCTAAGCTTCTGAACTTTTTTCTACGTTGATTACATAGCGGGCCTTGCACCAAATGGAAAGAGTGCAGGGTCCGCTCTTTGTATGGCAACTTTGTCGCTCCTGCGCCCGTCGCACTCGTGTCTGCCGGCCCGCGCCTATCATTACTACTAATGTACAAACCCAATCCGCGGGAGGGGCGTCGATTGGCCGAGGCAAAGATGAGGGGGCTCACCATCGCTCAGTGGCGTGAGCTCGCCCGCGACGGCGCCCCCGTCCCCGTGACCATCCCCCTCGACGGCGTGAGCATGCAGCCGCTCATTCGCCGCAACTGCGACCTCGTCACCATCGTCCCGCTCGACCGCGAGCCGATTCCCGGCGACGTTGTGCTCTTTGAGCAGCCTGCCGGCCGCTTTGTTTGTCACCGCGTGTGCCGAATCGACGGCTCCCGCGTCCAGACCCTCGGCGACAACTGCTGGAACCCCGATGCCTGGATGGACCGCTCGCAGGTCCTCGGCCTCGCGGTTTCCGTCGAGCGCGACGGCCGTAACATCGCCCTCGACACCGACCGCTCGCGCGCGCTCGGCCGCGCCTGGATGGCCACCCACCCCGCGCGCATGGTTTGGCGGCGTTTCCGCTCGCTCGGCGGCCGCGCCCTTCGCAAACTCGGACTCAGGAGATAACCCATGGCAGAGAACAACAAAGCTGACGCGGCGCAGCCCGACGCCACGAGTGCCGAGCCCCCCAAGCTCCCCAACTCGCTCCACGAGCTTCTCGCCAAGCTCGACGCCGAGGGCATCACCGATTACCGCCGCTACAGCGAGGTCCACAAGTACATGGACTTCAAGGCCCGCGAGAAGGGCGTTCCCGTCTCCGGCACCTTCGAGCTCACGCCGCTTTGCAACCTCGATTGCAAGATGTGCTACGTCCACCTGAATGCCGCCCAGCTCCACGGCGCGAAGCTCCTTCCCGTCGAGACTTGGAAGGACATCGCGCGCCAGGCGTTCGACGCTGGCATGATGTACGCCAGCATCACGGGCGGCGAGTGCCTGACCTACCCGGGCTTCAAGGAGTTCTACCTCTATCTGCGCAGCTTGGGCCTGGAGACTCACATCCTCTCCAACGGCGTCCTCATGGATGAGGCCATGGTCGATTTCCTCGTGGCGAACCCGCCGTCGCTTATTCAGGTCACGCTTTACGGTGCGAGCGAGGAGGCCTACGAGCGAGTCACCGGGCACCGAAGTTTCGCCCGCGTGCTGGCCAACATTCGCCGACTGCGCGACGCCGACATGCCGCTTTCCGTCGCCGTCACGCCGAACGCCTTCATGACCGACGGCGAGGAGGTCGTGCGCCTGCTCCATAAGGAGGGCTTCTCCTTCGTCATCAACTCCGGCATCGTCGCGCCCCGCGAAGAGACGGGCCGCAATCTGGCCGACTCCGACCTCGATGCCTATGTGTCCATGTTTAAGCTCAGGATGGAGCTTACGGGGAGCGCCGTGGAGCCCGAGTGCGAGCCTGACGAGCTGCCGGACACCGCTGATTCCAAGCGCGTGCCGGGAGAAGCCCCCCGCGGCGTGCGTTGCGGCGCGGGTAGGAGCACGTTCTCAGTCGACTGGCAGGGCCGGATGCGGCCCTGCAATACGTTCCCCTGCGAGCCTGCGGACGTGCTTGAGCTCGGATTCGACGAGAGTTGGCGGCGAACGAACCGGACGGCCCTTAACTATCCTCTGCCCATCGAGTGCGAGGGGTGTTCTTACCAGCATGCCTGCAAGGGCTGCGTCGCGGACCACGCCTCCGGTGCCGAGCATGGCCACGCTAACCCGGCAATCTGCATGTGGGGAAAGCGTATGGTCGCGGAAGGCATTATCAAGCGATAATGCGCTTTTCGAGTCGCTGGCGTTCCATAAATAGAAGCGCAAAATCGACTCGGAAGGAAGCGCACCATGAAGAAGAGCTACGAGGCCCCCAAGGCCGAGGTCGTTAAGTTCGAGTACAAGGATCAGGTCGTCGCGGATAGCACCGGCGGCGGCTGCAAGTATGTTGTTACGCAGCTCGGCACCACTCCGACGTCTTGCGATAACCCGGGGGGTTCTGGCACCACGCGTTTTATGTAGTTGCCCCCAGTCTTATCTGACTCAATCCCACATAACGCCAACGGGCCTTCCGTACTTGAGGTAAAAAAGTACGGAAGGCCCGTTTTCTATAGAAACGAAGTACCCCATGACCCTCTTCTCGCAACTGCAGCAGCAGATCGACGCGACGCCCGTCGCCGAGGCGCCTGCCGACGACGAGCTCACCCTCGCGG
>CAVJHQ010000042.1:0-18035 GCA_963649365.1 Alloprevotella sp. | reverse complement strand
CCCGCCGGCCCTGCCCGCGCGCCCATGCATAAACGACACCTGTCGCGCAACCGGAAGTTGTTACGAGTCGGTGAGCGTGAGGATTCACGTCCCGGAACGGGGCATGTTGGGCGTAGACTAAAGACCCGTAAAAAGAAGCCAAAGACTCATTTACGGGAAGGTCTCCTCACATGACAAAGCACATCTTCGTCACCGGCGGCGTGGTCTCGTCCCTCGGAAAGGGCATCACCGCGGCGTCCCTCGGTCGTCTTCTCAAGGCTCGTGGCTATAAGGTCATGATGCAGAAGGCCGATCCCTACCTGAACGTCGACCCGGGCACCATGAGCCCGTTCCAGCACGGCGAGGTCTTCGTCACCGAGGACGGCAAGGAGACCGACCTCGACCTCGGCCACTACGAGCGCTTCATCGACGAGAACCTCACCCGCAGCTCCAACTTCACCACGGGCGCCATCTACCAGGGCCTCATCGCCAAGGAGCGCAAGGGCGAGTTCCTCGGCGGCACCGTCCAGGTGATCCCGCACGTGACCAACGAGATCAAGAAGCGCTTCTTCCGCATCGAGGAGCAGACCGGCGCCGACGTCGTCATCACCGAGCTCGGCGGCACCATCGGCGACATCGAGGGCCAGGCCTTCGTCGAGGCCATCCGCCAGTTCCGCAAGGACAAGGGCCTCGCCGACTGCGTGCTCATCCACGTCTCGCTCGTGCCCTACATCGCCGCCGCCCACGAGGTCAAGACCAAGCCGACCCAGCACTCCGTGCGCGAGCTGCGCTCCATGGGCCTGCAGCCCGACTTCATCGTCTGCCGCTCCGACCACGAGGTCGACGCGGACATCCGCGCCAAGATCGCGAGCTTCTGCGACGTCGACCCCTCCTGCGTCTTCGAGAACTCCGACTGCGCCTCCATCTACGACGTCCCGGCCCACCTCGCCGAGCAGGGCTTCGACACCAAGGTCTGCGAGCGCCTCGGCCTCGAGCCGCGCACGAGCGACATGAGCGAGTGGTACCGGTTCACCAACGCCATGCACGCCGCGAACAAGAAGGACGACGTCACCAAGATCTCGGTCGTCGGCAAGTACACCCAGCTGCCCGACGCCTACCTCTCCATCATCGAGGCGCTCCACCACTCCGGCGTCGCCTTCGGCCGCCACGTGAACATCGAGCTCGTCGACGGCGAGGAGCTCTCCGAGGCCAACGTCGAGGAGGTCCTCGGCGACTCCGACGGCATCCTCGTCCCCGGCGGCTTCGGCCTGCGCGGCATCGAGGGCAAGATCTGCGCCGCCCACCGCGCCCGCACCCTCAAGGTGCCCTACCTGGGCGTCTGCCTCGGCCTGCAGGTCGCTGTCTGCGAGTTCGCCCGCAACGTCTGCGGCCTTGAGGGCGCTACCTCCGCGGAGTTCGAGCCCGAGTGCGCCTACCCGGTCATCGACATCATGCCCGACCAGGAGGACATCACCGACAAGGGCGGCACCATGCGCCTGGGCGCCTACCCCTGCAAGGTCCAGCCGGGCACCCTGGCCGAGGAGGCCTACGGCGAGAGCCTCGTCTACGAGCGCCACCGCCACCGCTTCGAGGTCAACAACGCCTACCGCGAGCAGCTTACCGAGGCCGGCCTCAAGATCTCGGGCCTCTCGCCCGACGAGCGCCTCGTCGAGATGATCGAGCTTCCCGAGGACGTCCACCCCTGGTTCGTCGCCTCGCAGGCCCACCCCGAGTTCAAGAGCCGCCCGACGACCCCGGCCCCGCTCTTCCGCGAGTTCGTGCGCGCCTCGATCGCCCACCACGAGGGCGTCGACCGCCACGAGGTCGTGGCCGAGTAGGCGGCGGCCCGCTTTCGCCATGGACCTTCTTGCCGCGCGCGACGAGTATCTGAGCTACCTGTCCGTCGAGCGCGGCAGCTCGAGGAACACCATCGACGCCTACGGGCGCGACCTCAACCGCTATATCGACTACCTCGCGGGCTCCGGCGTGACGGAGCCCGACGAGGTGGGGCGCCCCCTCGTAGAGGACTACGTGGGGGCGCTCTGCGATCTCGGCTTGGCGGCGAGCTCGGTGGAGCGCGCCGTCTCCGCGGTGAAGGGCTTCCACCGCTTCATGTTCCGCGAGGGCATCGCCGAGGCGTGCCCCACGGCGGACCTCCCCCTGCCGTCGAAGCCCGCGCGCCTGCCCGACGTGATCTCGCGCGAGGAAGCCGCGCGCCTGCTCGACCAGGCCTTCCCCGCGACGCCGGCGGGCCTGCGCGACCGCGCCATGCTCGAGGTCCTCTACGGCTGCGGCCTGCGCGTGAGCGAGCTCTGCGGCCTCGACGCGCGCGACGTGCTCCTGGAGCAGGAGGTGCTGCGCGTCTTCGGCAAGGGCTCCAAGGAGCGCGCCGTGCCCGTCCTGGGGACCGCGGCCGCGGCGCTTCGCCGCTACCTCGAGGAGGGGAGAGGCGCGCTCATGGGACGGCGCCCCACCGCCGCCGTGTTCCTGAACGCCCGCGGCGGGCGCATCTCGCGCCAATCGGCCCACGCGATCGTCGAGAAGTACGGCCGCGTGGCCGGCATAGAGGGGCTCCACCCCCACACCTTGCGACACTCCTTCGCCACGCACCTGCTCGAGGGCGGCGCCGACCTGCGCGTTGTCCAGGAGCTGCTGGGTCACGCCGACATCTCGACGACCCAGCTCTACACGCACCTGGACCGCTCCCATATCCGCCGCGTCTACCTCGACGCCCACCCGAGGGCACACCTTGCCCCACCCCCGCAAAGCGGGAGCTGACGCGGCTACCAGGCGTTATTCTCGGGAATCCCCTGCGGTTTGCGGCGGGGGTGCCGAGGCTTCAGCGCATCTACCTGCGGATTCATACTTCCTTCACATCATGAGAAACGCGACAGCCGTCGAGTTGTGGAAACGGCTGTTCGTAAACCCAACATCTGGGGCCGCAGAGTGTCTCGGATTGTGGTCACATGTCGCTTGTAAACTACTTTGTGTTGAGAAGTGTTTTCTGGTGTCGCGAAGTGTCGGCTTTGGCCTATAGTGTTCACACGCTCCAGTCGGGGGCTTGAGGTCTCTGGTCTTGAGAGGAGGGTGGCATGCTCGTCGGGTCCTATCCGATGTCGGTCGATTCGAAGGCGCGCGTCACCCTGCCGGCCATGTTCCGCAAGGAAATGTGCGAAGGCGACTCCAAGACCATATACCTTGTGCCGATGAAGGAGAGCGTGGAAGGCTTTACCCCTGCGGGTTTCGAGGCTTGGATCGACTCCCTCTTCAAGAAAGAGGGGGAGGGCTACGACTCCCGCAGCCGCAAGGACGTGCTTCTTCGCCGCAGCCTCACGTCCCGCGCCGTGCCGGTGGACATCGACTCGGCCGGCCGCGTGGCCCTGGGCAAGCTCGACGCGAGCAAGCCCGGCACCCGCGAGAAGTACGGCCTCACCGGTGACGTCACGATCATCGGCGCGACCGACCACTTCGAGGTGTGGAACACCGAGAAGTGGAACGAGCAGCAGGCGGCCGTCGACGACGAGCTCGAAGAGCTCATGTTCGGCTAAGGGGGTGGAGAACTTGACAACCGGATATCAGCACGTACCCGTGATGCTCGAAGAGGTTCTCCGCGAGCTCGATCCCAAGCAGGGGGAAGTCGTCTGCGACTGCACCCTGGGCGGGGCCGGACACTCCGTGGAGCTCGCGAGAAGGATCGCGCCGGAAGGCCTCTCGATCGGCATCGACCAGGACGACATGGCACTGGCCGCCGCGGCCGAGCGCTTCTCGCGCGAGGTCCCGCAGGCCGAGCACCTCTTCCTCAAGGGCAACTTCGGAGACTTGGACGAGCTCCTGGTCCAGGCCGAGGTTCCCGGCGTCGACTGCTTCCTCTTCGACCTGGGCGTGAGCAGCCCGCAGCTCGACATTCCCGAGAGGGGATTCTCGTACCACGAGGACGCCCCCTTAGACATGCGCATGGATTCGGGGAACAACACCCTAACCGCACAAGAGGTCATAAACCACTACAACGAAGCCGACCTCACCCGGATCCTGCGCGTTTACGGCGACGAGAAGCACGCTTCCCGCATCGCCAGGAAAGTCGTGGAGGCGAGGGCCAAGGCCCCCGTCGAGACGACCCTGCAGCTGGTGGAGATCGTCAAGCAGGCGATTCCCGCCGCCGCCCGCAGGAGCGGCGGGCACCCGGCGCGCAAGACCTTCCAGGCCCTGCGCATCGAGGTGAACCACGAGCTCGACGTCCTGGACCGGGGCCTCAGGGCCGCGGTGCGCTGGGCGAACCCGGGCGGCCGGATCTGCGTGATCTCGTACCACTCGCTTGAGGACAGGATCGTCAAGCATGTGTTCTCCGAGCTCTCGCAAGGGTGCACCTGCCCTCCCGACCTGCCTGTCTGCGTCTGCGGGAACGTGCCGATCCTCAAGGTCAAGACACGCAAGCCCCTCGTCGCCTCGAGCGACGAGGTCGCGGCCAACCCTCGGTCGCGAAGCGCCCTCACGCGCGTGGCGATTAAGCTCGACGCCACCGCCTAGGGCGAGCCGAAAGGCGCACCCGGCCGCAAGGCCGAACGCATACCGCAAACGCACCAACGAAGCACGACCAACGCAGCTTAAACGAACCACCAACGAACCACCAACGAACCGCCGGGCGCCTGCCCGGCCACAACCTAAGGAACGCTCTGGGAGCAGACGGGGGCCGGGCACGAGGCGGCCCCCGACCCAGCAAAAGCGGTCCTGCCTTGTAATCGGATGCGCGGCGAAGGGCACGCCCTTCGCATAGAAGGCAAGAGGGACAAATGAGGTACCAGGGCTCAGAGGCTCTTAACATCGATTTCGTCGAGGGGGGAGAAGCCCTCGAGGAGGCGGCGCGCCCGTCGTTTCAGGTCTTGCCCGGCGGCGGCCTCGACGCCCGCGCCCGCAGGGGCGTCTCGGCGCAGTTCATCGCCAACGTCCGCACGGGCATCGTCCTGGCCGCGGTCCTTCTCGCCATCGGCCTCGTCCGCGTCGCCATCTCGTCCGCGACGGTCGTCGCCCTCTCCAACAACTCGACGCTGCGCTCGGAGGTCTCCGACGCGAAGAACCTGAACGACGAGCTCAAGATCGAGCGCGCCGTCCTCTCCAGCAACTCCCGCATCGCGCGCATCGCGACGCAGAACTACGGCATGGTCCTCTCGAGCGACGCCCTGACCGTCGAGGTCGGCGAGGCCGCCGCCCAGCAGGCCGCCGCCGAGGAGCAGCAGGCCGCCGCCGAGCAGGCCGAGCAGGCCGCCGAGGAGTCCGCCGCCGCGGCCGCCGCGGCCGAGGCGCAGCCGGCCGACGCGTCGTCCTACGTGCTCGACCCTTACGCCTACGCCGCCGCGCTCCTCTCCGCTGATGGGGATGCTGCGCAGTCCGTCGCCGATGGCGGCGCCTACAGCGACGTGGCGTAGACTCTTCGCTCGTGGATAACCGATACACATACGGCCGCCGCCGCGGCACCCGTGTCCCGGAGGCCTCCTTTGGCGAGGCCTCCGGCTCTCGTAGGCGCGCGCCGCGCGGCTCCGCGCCGTGGATGGACCCCGACGAGCCCAAGCTCAGCCGCCTGTTCATCCTCGTGCTCGCGCTTCTCGCCATCGTGGCGCTCAAGCTCGTGTGGCTGCAGGTGGTCGACGCCGGCCGCCTCTCGCGGCTCGCCGAGAACAACCGCACGGTCGGCCCCGTGACCCTGAACGCCAAGCGCGGGACCATCTACGACCGCAACGGCAACGTGCTCGCCATCAGCGTCGACTGCGAGGACATCGTCTGCGACCCCACGGTCGTGGCCTACACCGACGGCTCGACCGACGGCGCCGCCTCGGCCATCGCCGATATCCTCGTCGAGGTCGTCGGCGGCGACAGGGACACCTACCTCGACGCCCTCACGCGCGAGAACACCCGCTACGCGTATCTCTCCAAGCGCGCGGACGAGTCGGTGGCCGACGAGCTCAAGTCGAGGCTCTCCGAGGCCAAGCTCAACGGCGTCTACTACGAGAGCAACACCAAGCGCGTCTACCCCTACGGCACCACGGGCGCGCAGGTCCTGGGCTACGTCAACGACGAGGGCGTGGCGCTCTCGGGCATCGAGTACTACTACGACGAGGTCCTGAGGGGCACCGACGGGCAGCGCGTCTACGAGGCGAGCCCCCTCGGCACGCCCATCGCCGGCGGCGTCTCGGACACGATCGCGGCGCGCGACGGCACCGACATCGTCCTTTCCATCGACATCGACCTGCAGTACGAGTGCGAGCAGATCATCACCGACGGGGCGAAGACCTACGAGGCCGAGTCGGGCTCGGTCATGGTCACGAACCCGAAGACGGGCGAGATCTACGCCGCCGCCTCGACGCCGCTGCCGGACTTCTCGAACATCACCGACTCCTCGTCGCTCAACCTCAAGCTCGTCACCGACTCCTACGAGCCGGGATCCGTCTTCAAGGTGATCACCACCTCCATCGGCATCGAGGACGGGCTCATCAGCAAGGACACGACCTTCAACATCCCGGCCGAGATCCTGGTGGGCGACTCCTACGTGCACGACGACGACGACCGCGACTACGCCATGGACATGAGCGTCGAGTACGCGACGGCCCAGTCCTCCAACGTCGCCATGGCCTACTACGTCCAGAACATCATCGGCGCCGAGCGCTTCTCCGAGGGCGTCGAGAAGTTCGGCATCGGGCAGCTCACCGGGATCGACTTCCCGGGCGAGGCGTCGGGCATCGTGCGCTCCTACGCCGACTACGACGGCTCGACCGCGGGCTCGATGGCCTTCGGCCAGGGCCTCGCGATCCCGCTCGTGCAGATCGTGCGCGCCTACGGGGCCGTGGCCAACGACGGCGTGCCGAACACGCCGCACTTCCTTCTTTCCAAGGGCGGGGAAGAGGTGGAGTGGCCTTCTGGCGAGCAGATTATCAGCAAGGCCACCGCCGACGAGGAGACCGACATGATGCGCTCCGTCATGACGGACGGCTCCGGCGAGAACGGCCAGGTCGAGGGCTACGACATCGCGGGCAAGACGGGCACCGGCGAGCAGGCCGACGAGTCGGGCGGCTACAAGGAGAACCACTACGTGGCCTCGCTGTGCGGCTTCGCGAACGCCGACGACCCCGACGTGCTCGTCTACGTGGGCCTGAACGGCGTGCCCCACCTGGCAGCCGTGTCGGCCGCCAACGTTTTCCACGACGTCATGCAGCAGTCGGTTACTATTTTGGGAGTCGCGCCCGCCGCGACGAGCTAGGGTTTCGCGAAAAAGGGGTTCGACATGATTCGCATCTGTGCCAGGGACATCGCCGCCGCGACCGGCGCCGACCTTCTTTCCGAGGGGTCGCGCGAGGTGGCCGGCGACGTCGTCATAGATTCCCGCGCGGCCGGCGAGGGCACGGTCTTCGTCGCCTTCGCCGGCGAGCGCGTGGACGGCAACGCGTTCCTCGCCCGCGCGGCCGAGTCGGGCGCCGCGGCCGTGGTCGCCTCGGCCGACGTCGCGCCCGAGGCCCTGGACGCCTGCGCCGCCGCCGGCTGCTCGGTGCTGCGCGCCGCCAACGACGACTGCGAGTCGTTCCTTCTCGCCCTCGCCGCCGAGCAGCGCCGCCGCCACCCCGAGTGGCTCGTCGTCGGCGTCACCGGCTCGGTCGGCAAGACGACCACCAAGGACATGCTGCGCGCCGGATTCGGCGCCTGCGCCCCGACCCACGCGACCGCCGGCAACCTGAACAACCTGATCGGCCTGCCGCTCACGGTGCTCGCCGCCCCGGAGGGCTCCCGCGTGCTCGTCTGCGAGCTCGGCATGAACCACCCGGGCGAGATCGAGCGCCTCGCGGCCGCCTGCGCCCCCGCGCTCGCCTGCGTGACGACCATCGGCACCTCCCACATCGGCATCCTCGGCAGCCGCGAGAACATCGCCCGCGCCAAGGCCGAGGTCGTCGGCGGCATGCGCGACGCGGCCCCCGAGGCCGGCGGCGCCCGCCGCTGCCTCGTCATGCCGTCGGGCTGCGACCTCACCGGCTTCATCGCCGAGGGGTTCGCCGCGCCGGCGGGGGTCGACGTGGTGCTCGTGGGCGCGGGCGCGGGCGACGCCGTGCGCGCCGAGGGCGTGACCCTCGACGACGACGGCCTGCCCACCTTCACCGTGCGCTGCTCCGACGGCTGGAGCCGCGAGGTCACGCTCAATCTCCCCGGCAAGAAGGTCGTGGACGACTTCCTGCTCGCGCTCGCCCTCGTCTGGCGCGCCGGCGCGGACCGCGACGCCGCCGCGGCGGCCATCGAGCGGATGGAGCACACGGCCCTGCGCCTCGACGTGAGGGCCTCGGCCTCGGGGGTCCGCGTGATCGACGACTCCTACAACGCCGCGCCGAACTCCATGGCCTCCTCGCTCGATGTCCTGGCGACCATGGCCTGCGAGGGCCGTCGCGTCGCCGTCTTGGGGCAGATGGGGGAGCTCGGCGCCGACGAGCGGCGCCTGCACGGCTACACCGGCGCCTACGCCGCGGCCAAGGGGCTCGACATGCTCGTCTTCATAGGCGGCGACCTCGCCGACGTCATGGCGGACGCCGCCTCCACCATGGGATTCTCCCAGGACGCCATCCACCGCTTCGCCGGGGTGGAGGACGCCGTGGCCGCCCTGAAGCCCGTTCTCGGGCCCGGCGACCTCGTCCTCGTCAAGGCCTCCCGCTCCGAGGGGCTCGACCGCTTCGCCAAGGAGGTTCTTGCTTAAATGATCGGTAATCCCGCATACCCCAGTTACCAGGTGTTTCTTTCCATCGCCGTGGCCGCCATCGTCACGTGCGTCCTCATGCCCTTCTTCATCCGCTTCCTCAAGAAGGACGGCATCGGCCAGCAGGTGCGCGCGGACGGCCCCGAGAGCCACCTCGTCAAGCAGGGCACGCCCACCATGGGCGGCGTCATCATGCTCATCGGCGTGGTGCTGACGGTCCTCGTCTTCGCGAGCTGGACGCCCGACCTCGTGCTCGCGGTGGCCGCCATGCTCGTCACCGGCTCGCTCGGCCTGCTCGACGACATCGAGTCGGTCGCCCACAAGCGCTCCCTCGGCCTCACCCCCTCGCAGAAGATGGCCGGCCTGATCGCGATCTCGGTCGTGTTCTGCCTGGGCGCGGTCAACTGGGTGGGCATCGACGCGCTCGTGCGCTTCCCCGGCGGCTTCTCCGTCGACCTCGGCGTGCTCACCACGACGCTCGAGCTCGGCGGCGCGACCGTCCGGATCCCCTGGCTCTACGTCGCGTTCGTCTTCCTGCTCATGGCGGGCCTCTCGAACGCCGTCAACCTGACCGACGGCCTCGACGGCCTCGCCGGCGGCTGCTCGATGGTGGTCATGCTCATGATGGCCATGGTCGCCTACCGCTACGGCGAGCTCAACCTCGCCATCTTCGCCGCCGCCATCGCCGGCTCCTGCATCGGCTTCCTCTGGCACAACTGCAACCCGGCCTCGATCTTCATGGGCGACACCGGCTCGCTCGCGCTCGGCGCCGCCCTGGCCGCCCTGGCCGTCCTCACGAAGACCGAGGTGACCTCGCTCATCATGGGCGGCCTGTTCGTCTGCGAGGCGCTCTCCGTCATCATCCAGGTGGTGAGCTTCAAGACCACCGGCAAGCGCGTCTTCCTCATGAGCCCGGTCCACCACCACTTCGAGAAGAAGGGCTGGGCCGAGACGAAGGTCGTCACCCGCTTCTGGATCGTCTCGGCGGCGTTCGCGACCCTCGGGTTCGCGCTCTACTTCCAGCTGGGCTAGCGCCGGCCCCGGCGTTTCCCGTCCCGGCGTGACCCGCCCCGCGTGACGCCCCCGCGCCCGCACCGCACCTGTTCTCGAGCAAAGAAGAAGGTCCTCACAGCATGGCATGCGTCAACAACGAGAAGCTCGGCCGCGTCCTCGTCCTCGGCATGGGAAAGACGGGCGAGGGCATCTGCCGCTACCTGGCCTCCCTGACGGGCGAGGGAGGGCGCGTCTCGACCGTCACGCTCTACGGCGGCGCGTCGTCCGCCGAGGGCGACGCCTCCCGCGCCCTCGAGGGGCTCGGGGTGCGCTGCGTGCTCGGCACCGAGGACGTCCGCGGCGACTACGACCTCGCCGTGGCCTCGCCCGGCATCCCCGAGACGAGCGCCTTTTACGCGGCCGCGGCCGCCTGCTCGGCCGAGGTGATCGGCGAGCCCGAGCTCGCCTTCCGCGAGAGCCCCGAGCGTTGGCTCGCCGTCACCGGCACGAACGGCAAGACCACCACGACCTCGCTTACCACGCACCTGCTCCAGGCCGCCGGCATGGCCGCCGAGTCGGTGGGCAACATCGGCGTGCTCTGCATCGGCGAGGTGGCCTCGCGCCCCGAGGGCGGCTGGCTCGTGGCCGAGCTCTCGAGCTTCCAGCTCGCCGGGACCTCCCGCCTGCGCCCGCGCGCCGCGGCGCTTCTCAACATCACGCCCGACCACATCGAGTGGCACGGCTCCATGGAGGCCTACGCCGCCGCCAAGGAGAAGGTCTTCGCGAACATGGGCGCGGGCGACCTCGCCGTCGTCTCCGTCGACGACGAGCGGTGCCGCGCCGCCGCCGCGCGCTGCGCAGCCCGCGGCCTGCGCGTCTGCGAGCTCTCGGTCGAGGGCGAGCCCGTCGGCCCCGACGCAGCCTTCGTGCGCGAAGGGCGCCTCGTCGTGCGCCTCGGCGGTGCCGAGACGGACCTCTGCGACGTCTCTGACCTGCGGATCCGCGGCCGTCACAACTGGCAAAACGCGCTCGCCGCCTCGGCCCTCGCGCTGTTCGCCGGCGCAGGCGCCGCCGAGGTCGCCCGCGGCCTCGCGAGCTTCGACCCCATCGAGCACCGCATCGAGCCCTGCGGCGAGGCCGGCGGGGTGCGCTTCGTCAACGACTCCAAGGCTACGAACACCGACTCGGTCGAGAAGGCCCTGACCGCCTTCCCGCCGCGCTCGGTCGTCGTGCTCCTCGGCGGCCACGACAAGGGCACCGACCTCTCGAGCCTCGCGGCCGCCTGCTGCGCCGAGGCCCGCGCGGCCGTGTGCTTCGGCGAGGCGGGGGAGCGCATCGCGCGCGCCCTCGAGGAGGAGGCCGGGCGCGAGGGCGCCGGCCCGCGCGTGCTGCGCGCCGCCCACCTGCGCGACGCCTTCGACGCCGCCGTGGCCGTGGCCCAGCCGGGCGACACGGTCCTTCTCTCGCCGGCCTGCTCCTCGTTCGACGAGTTCTCCAACATGGGCGAGCGCGGCCGCTTCTTCAAGGGGCTCGTGGCGGACCTGTGCGCCGCCGAGGCCCAGAAGGCGGGGGAGTAGCTCATGGCGGCGCCCCTGCCCGGCTTCCTCTTCGGCGGCTCTGCCCGCGACGCGCGCCGCGGCGGCGGCCGCGCGCAGAAGGGCGGCTCCTCGCGGGGAGGCTCTTCGCGCGCCGGCGCCATCGAGAAGAGCATCCTCGGCGTGCCGGAGCGCTTCATGCGCCCGCGCATCGTGCTCATCGTCGTGACGGCGATCCTCGTGTGCTTCGGCCTGCTCATGATCTACTCCGCCTCGTCGGTCACCTGCCTCGCGAGCGACGCGCTCGGCAACGACCCGGCCTACTACCTCAAGCGCCAGGCGATCTTCGCCGCCGTCGGCGCCGCGCTCGCGGCGCTTCTTGCCAGGGCGGACTACCACAGCCTCTCGCGCGACCACCTGGCCGTCGTCATCGGCGTCGTCATCGTCGGCCTCGTGCTCGTCTATGTGCCGGGCTTCTCGAACAGCACCTACGGCGCCTCGCGCTGGATCAGGCTCTTCGGCGGTTTCCAGCTGCAGCCCTCCGAGTTCGCCAAGGTCGCCATCGTGACCGTGGCGGCTGCCCTTATCCAGGACTACTTGGTCGACCGGGGTTTGGACTACCGCGAGATGGCCAAGTTCGCGGGGCTCGGCGTCGTGCTGCCGATCGTGCTCATCTTCGCCCAGCCCGACAAGGGCTCGACGATGATCATCTTCCTCGCCCTCGCGGCCATGGCGTTCGTGGCGGGCATCTCGGGGCGCCTGATCGTGGGCATCGGCGCCGCGCTCCTCGCCGCGATCGCCGTGTACTCGTTCACGCAGGACTACTCGCTCTCGCGTATCCAGACCTTCCTCGACCCGTGGTCCGACCAGCTCGGCGACTCCTACCAGCTTATCCAGGGCTTCTATGCCTTCGGCTCGGGCGGCCTGTTCGGCGTGGGCATCGGCTTCTCCAAGCAGAAGTACTCGTATCTGCCGATGGCCCACAACGACTTCATCTTCGCCGTCATCGGCGAGGAGTGCGGCCTCGTGGGCACGGTCGGGGTCCTCGTGGGTTTCGGCGTCTTCGCGTGGGCGGGCATCCAGATAGCCAAGAACGCCCCCGACCTGACGGGCCGGCTCATCGCGAGCGGGTGCACCTCCCTCATCATCATCCAGCTGCTGGTCAACGTGTGCGGCGTGGTCCAGCTCATACCGCTGTCGGGCAAGCCCCTGCCGTTCCTCTCCTACGGCGGCTCGTCGATCATGTCCTGCCTGATGTTCGTCGGCATGCTCATCTCGGTTTCCAGGCAGTCCGCGATGAGCGCGGACGAGCAGGACCGCCGAGACGGGCGCCGCCGGCCGATGCGCGCCGGCGCCGGCGAGGGCGACCCGGGCCTCAGCTTCGTCGGCGAGGTCACGCCCCGCTCCGAGCGCTACGGCTCTCGCGCCGGCTCCGGCGGCGGGTTCACCGTCGTGGACGGCGGCCGTGGGCGCGGCGCGGGCGCGGGGCGAGGCGACGCCGGCGGCTACGGCCGCCCGGGGCGCGGCGGAGACGCCGGGCGCCCCCGGGGCGGGTCGTCGGCCCGCGGCGGCTCTGGGCGCGCTGGCCGCGGCGCGGAGGGCGGCTACGAGCGCATCGACCTCAACCGCGAGGGGGCGGGCGAGCGCCTGCGCGCCCGCGGCGGCCGCGATCGTCGCCGTTAGGCCCTCGGCTCGGCGCATGCCGGCCGCCCTCGCCGCAAACTGATTGGTCCGTGACGGATTTTTAGAAAAAACTGTCACTGAGTAATCAGTTTGCGCCGTTCGTCCAGGAGGCTGCCGGTGCGACGCCTATTTCCCGCATGTCGTCCGTTCCCGCCCGCGCGCGGTTCGGCGCCGGCCGCGCTTTGCGCCTCGGCGGGCTCGAGCGCGCGGCGCCGAAGACGGGTAGGATGGTGCGGATAGACGCACCCTAACGGATCGCAGGAAACCATGAACATCGCCATCGCCGCCGGCGGCACCGCCGGTCACATCAACCCCGCCCTCGCCCTCGCCGAGGAGCTCCGCGACCGAGGCCATGAGGTCACCTTCTACGGCCGTCCCTCCAAGCTCGAGGGCACGCTCGTGCCCGCCGCGGGCTTCCCGCTCGTCGACGTGGAGGTCACGGGCTTCGACCGTTCCCGCCCCTGGACCGCGCTCACCTCCCTGTGGCGCGTCCACCGCGCGAAGAAGGACATCGCGGCGCGCTTCAGGCGCGAGGGCTCCCCGGACGCCGCCATCGGGTTCGGCGCCTACGTCGAGGTCCCGCTTCTCGGGCTCTGCAAAGAGAAGCGCATCCCGTACCTCGTCCATGAGCAGAACTCCGTTCCCGGCCTTGCGAACAAGATGATGGCCCCCTCGGCCGCCCGCGTGTGCATCTCGGTCCCCGCTGCCGAGAAGGTCTTCGCCCGCGAGGGCGACCCCGGCCACGTCGCCCTCACCGGCAACCCCGTGCGCCGCTCCGTCATCGCCGGCGACCGCGCCCGCGGCCGCGCGGCCCTCGGCGTCCCCGAGGACGCCACCCTGCTGCTCGTCTTCGGCGGCAGCCTCGGCGCGCGCACCCTCAACGAGGGGATGGCCGCGCTCAAGGGGCGCCTGCTCTCCGTCAAGGGCCTGCGCGTCGTCCAGTCCACCGGCAAGGGCGGCTACGACGACGCCGTCGCCGCGCTCGGCCTTACCGACGACGAGCGTAAGCGCTGGGACCTGCGCCCCTACATCGACGACATGGGCGACGTCCTCGCCGCTGCCGACCTCGTGCTCTCGCGCGCCGGCGCCTCCTCCATCGCGGAGATCGCGGCCCTCGGCGTCCCGTCCGTCCTCGTGCCCTACCCCTTCGCCACGGCCGACCACCAGACGACCAACGCCGCCTTCCTCGTCGACGCCGGCGCGGCCGTCCTCTTCAGGGACGACGAGGTGAGCGGCCCCGCGTTCGGCGACGAGCTCTGCGGGCTTCTCGCCGACCCCGCCCGCCGCGACGCGATGCGCCGGGCGGCCCGCCGCCTGGGCCAGGACTCGGCCGCCTCGGCTCTCGCAGACCAAGTGGAGAGCGTCGCGCGAGGGTAGGGCGCCGCCCCTTTTGGGTTACAGTTAGTTGTTAGCCGCGTGCCCCTCGGGGCCCGCGGAGACAGCAAACAGGTTACTCGAGAGGGGCACACATGACCGAGTCCTCGACTCCTTCGAAGATCGAAAGCGCACACTTCATCGGCATCGGGGGCGCCGGCATGAGCGGCATCGCGCTCGTCCTTCACGAGCGCGGCTGCAAGGTCACCGGCAGCGACCTCAAGGCGTCCCACTACGTCCGCGAGCTCGAGGCCGCCGGCATCGAGGTCCACGTGGGCCACGAGGCCCCCACCATCGACGCGGTCTCGCCCCAGGTGGTCGTCACCTCGACCGCCATCCCCGAGACCAACCCCGAGGTCGTCCGGGCCCGCGAGCTCGGCATCCCCATCTGGCCGCGCGCGAAGATGCTCTCCTATCTCTCCGACGACGCGAAGACGGTCGCCGTCGCGGGCACCCACGGCAAGACGACCACCTCCTCCATGGTGGCCACCATGCTCGACAAGCTCGGCCTCGACCCCTCCTTCCTCATCGGCGGCATCGTCGAGGGCTACGGCACCAACGGCAAGAACGGCGACGGCGGCTACTTCGTCTGCGAGGCCGACGAGTCCGACGGCTCCTTCCTCTACCTCAACCCCGACGTCGTCGTGGTCACCAACATCGAGGCCGACCACCTCGACCACTACGGCACCCTCGAGAACATCGAGAAGACCTTCTGCAAGTTCATGGACCTCGTCGGCGAGGACGGCACCGTCATCATCAACGGCGACGTGCCCCACTACGTCGAGCTCGCCCGCTCCACCGGGCGCCGCGTGGTCACCTACGGCTTCGACGCCTCCTGCGACTACGTCTGCCTGCCCGAGGACACCCATCACCAGATAGCCTCCAACTTCTCCGTGGACACGCCGTCGCACGGCCGCGTCCACGTGACCATCGCCGCCAACCCCGGCCGCCACAACATGGGCAACGCCACCGCGGCGCTCGCCGTGGCCGACGTCCTCGGCTGCGACGCGAACGACGCCGTGGCCGCGCTCTCGCAGTTCAAGGGCGCCCGTCGCCGCTTCACCCACGTGGGCGACGTCGCGGGCGTCACCGTGGTGGACGACTACGGCCACCACCCGACCGAGGTCGCGGCCACCCTCGCCGCCGCCAAGGACCTGCAGTTCAGCCGCATCGTCTGCGTCTTCCAGCCGCACCGCTACAGCCGCACCCAGGCGCTCGCGGACGACTTCGCGCGCGCCTTCGGCGACGTCGACGTCCTGCGCGTGATGGACGTCTTCTCCGCGGGAGAGCTCCCCATCCCCGGCGTCTCCGGAAAGACGATCGCCTCCGGCGTCGCCGCCACGGGCGACGTGGCCGACGTGGCCTACGTCCCCAACCGCCGCAAGCTCGTGGAGGACCTCGTCGAGACCGTCCGCCCCGGCGACCTGCTCATCACGCAGGGCGCGGGCGACGTCACCCAGATCGGCCCGCTCTTCATCGAGGCCATGCGCGAGCGCGAAGGCCAGAAGGAGTAACGCACGTGAGCGTGTTCAACGCCTACATGAGCCTCTCCGGCGCCACCGACGCCGACGTTCTGCGCGACGAGAAGCTGTCGCGCCGCACGTCGTACCGCATCGGCGGCCCTGCGCGCCTGCTCGTGCTCGTGCACAGCTACGCCGCGCTGGTCAAGGTGGTCAAGGTGCTCGCCGAGGAGCACGTCGACTGGGTCATCCTGGGCAAGGGCAGCAACGTCCTCGCCTCGGACGCCGGCTACGACGGGGCCGTCATCGTGCTCGACGACGAGTTCGCCCGCGTGAGCGTGGACCCCGAGTCCGGCGTCGTCACCGCCGGCGCGGCGGCGCTTCTCTCCCGCGTGGTGTCGGAGGCCGCCAAGGCCGAGCTCACCGGGCTGGAGTTCTGCGTCGGGATCCCGGGCACGGTGGGCGGAGCCGTCTCCATGGACGCGGGAACGCGCCGCGAGTGGATCGGCCACCGCGTCCGCGACCTGGTGGTGTACCGCCCCGGCGAGGGCCTGCACCGCTACGAGGGCCATGAGATCGAGTGGGGCTACCGCGGCACGTCCATCCCCACGAGCGAGGTCATCCTGGAGGCGTCCTTCTCGCTGGGCCACGGCGAGAAGGCCCGCATCTCGGCGGATATGGAGTCGCGTCTCGCGCGCCGCCGCCGCACGCAGCCCATGGGCAAGCCGACCTGCGGCTCGGTCTTCCGCAACCCGCCCGAGGGCTCCGCCGGCGCGCTCATCGAGGAGTGCGGCTGCAAGGGGCTCTCGTCCGGGCGCGCGCAGGTCTCCTGCGACCACGCCAACTTCATCGTCAACAACGGCGGGGCCTCGGCGGCCGACGTCGTCTCGCTGATCCAGATCATGCACGACTCCGTGCTCGCCAACCGCGGCGTCGACCTCAAGTGCGAGGTCAAGCTGCTCGGGTTCGGCGACTAGGGGAGACACATGGCAGACGCGAACAGAAAGGGCACCCCGCGCAAGGGGACGCCCCGCACCGGCGCCTCGCGCCCCGGCGCGGGCGGCGGCCTCGGCCGCGGCCCCGCGCGGTCGGGCTCGTCGCGGCCCGCCGCCAAGGCCCGGCGCCCGCAGCGGCCCCAGCGCCCGGCCAAGTCCCCGAGGCTTGCCGCCCCGGGCCCCGCCGCCCCCCGTAAGGCCGCCGCCCGAACCTCCGGCAGGACGTCGACGCCCCGCGCCGGCGCCGCGCGCCAGGCGCGCCCGTCCGGCGCCAAGAAGTTCCAGCTCACGCTCAAGAACCCCTTCGACGGCGTCAAGAGCGCCGCCCAGGCGCCGACCCCGCCCGTCGCGGGCGCGCGGCCGTCGTTTCTCGACCGCGCCGCGGCCGGGGGCGCGGTCTCCACGGGCAAGGAGCGCCGCGAGCAGCACCAGCGCGAGGGCGCGCTGCGCTTCGCGGGCGGCGTCGTCGCGCTGGTCTGCGCCCTGGGGCTCGCCGCCCTCGTCGCCTTCTTCGTCCTGCGCGACTCCGCGATCTTCTCGGTGGAGGACGTCGTCGTGGAGGCCACGGCGCACGTGAGCGAGTCCGACATCTCGAACCTGCTGTCCGTCACCGGCGGCACGACCCTGCTCAACGTCGACCGCGCCCAGATCGAGGAGCAGCTCAAGCGCGACCCCTGGGTGGCGTCCGTCAGCGTGGAGCGCCAGTTCCCGCACACGCTCAGGCTCACGGTCACCGAGCAGGACGTCCAGGCGATCGTCGTCATGAACGCGAGCTCGATCGGCTGGTACCTGAGCGGCTCGGGGTCGTGGATCGAGCCCGTGAAGATCTCCACCGCCGACGGCCAGTCCGTCGACGACGCGGCGCTCGCGCTCGCCCGCGCCGAGGGGGTCCTTCTCATCACGGGCGTGCCCGCCACCTGCGACCCGGTCGCTGGCGCCGAGGCGACCGACGACGTGCTCCTGGCGGTCAAGTCCTTCCAGGAGGGCTTCTCCCAGGACTTCTCGTCGAAGATCGTGAGCTATGAGGCCGCGAGCGCCGACGCCGTGTCCTGCGTCCTGGAGAGCGGGGTTCAGGTCTCGCTCGGCGCCGCCACGAACATCTCGTATAAGGAGCAGGTCGCGGCCGCCCTCATCGAGAAGTACCCGGGCCAGATCACCTACATCAACGTCCGCGTGCCCTCGTCGGCGTCGGTGAGAAGAATCTCCTCGGACGACGTCACCCAGGGCTCGGGCGCGGCCGTGGGCTCCGGCACGGGGGAGGACGGCGGCTCGGGCGACGCCTCGGGCTCCGGCGGCG
>CAVJHQ010000041.1:0-18361 GCA_963649365.1 Alloprevotella sp. | reverse complement strand
CGATGAAGATGTGCTGGCGCGGGGCCGCCTTGAAGATGACGTCGATGGTCTTCTGGATGGAGAAGTAACGGGTGGCGACGCCCTGGGGAGCGGCCATGTTCATGAGGTTCTGGCGCATCTTGTTGCCGGCGACCTCGTCGTTGGCAACGAGGATGAGGTTGGCGCCGACGGTGGAGGTCCACTGCGTGGCGACCTGGCCGTGGATGAGGCGGTTGTCGATGCGGACGAGGACGATGTTGGGCTCTGCCATGATGGCTTCCTCTCTACGTGCTCCCGCGGGAGCTCTCAGTACCTTCTTGCGATACCGCTACTACTTGTCCAGGATCTCTTGGATGGCGTAGCGGGAAACCTCGATGACGGCGCCCGACTTGACCTCGATGTCGCAGGTCTCCTTGCCCACGCGGACGAGCTTGCCGATGAGCCCGCTGGAGAACGCGACCTTCTTGCCGACGGCGAGCTCGGTGTGGACGTCCTTGTAGTAGTCCTTCTGCTTGCGCATGCGCAGGTAGTTGACCACGGTCAAGAGAATGCCGATGACGAGAAGGAAGGTCAGAAAGACTATCGACGAGGCGAGGATGTTGTCCCAGCTGGGCATTACAGACCATCCTCCTCTCCGAACAGGTCGTCTTCATCGGAGTCCTCGGCGAGCTCGAGCTTCTTGCGGTCGACACCGAAACGGCCGGCGGAGACGGCGCACTCGGCGAGCTCGTCGAGGGTGGAGGCGGGGGTGCGGGTCGAGAGGGTCTCGAGCAGCATCGGAAGGTTCGCGCCGGTGACGACCTCGACGTTCGGGGTGGTGGCGGAGGCCATCATGGCCTGGTTGAAGGGCGTGCCGCCCATGAGGTCGCAGAAGACGAGGACGCCGTCGTAGGCGGAAGACATCTGCGCGATGGCACCGGCGAGCTTCTCGCCGAACGTGGCGGCCTCGTCCTCGTGGAAAGGAACAGCCTCAAAGGACTCCTGGGGTCCGCCCACCATCTCGAGCGCGCCGCCGAGGCCCTCGGCAAAAGTTCCGTGTCCGGTGAGGATGCATCCGACCATGTGGGCGTCTCCTTTGAGGTAGGGCTTCAAGCTGCCTTGCGTTTGTTGAGAAGTACCCTACGAGGCTTGGGTTTCGGTTAAGTGCCGTGAGTGTTGCCTAGTGCTGCGTTTCGATTAACTGGTTGTAACCATAGGTTCAGTAAGGACACTATAGCGTCGGCTGCTCCAAATAACCTTCACAAGTTCTGCAAACAGCAAAAATGACCGTCTGTGGTCAAATTGCTACCACTCGCGGCGGTTTAACCGACTTACCTTTGTGTTTAGCTGAATGAACATATAAATATGTACGCTATTTTGTCCAATTTGCAAAGCAGATGGTCTTTCGTTTTCTTTGCTATTTGTGGAGAAACACATGCCTTAAGTGGTTCTATCCATTAATACCAGTTAAAAATCCACCGCCACGAACAGCGCTTCTTTCGAATTGCGGCGCCGCGAGCTCGGTTGCGTCGAGGACCGCATTCGGCCAAACGAAAGCAATCGAAGGCGCAGCCCACCTGCCAAAACCTCTGCCCGCGCGCCCGTCCGGCATCCGCCCCTCCCCCTCCCCTTCCAAGTTCGGAAGCCTTCCAAACTCGCAAGGGCTTCTTGCCAGCAAACTCGCAAGCCGTCTACCTGGGGCTATATAGATTGCAACTAAAGTTCGGAAGGCTTCCAAAGTTTGGAAGGCTTCCGAACTCGGGAGGGCAACTCGGGAGGACGGCGGCGGGGCGGTTAGCGGGCCAAGACGAGCTCGCAGGACAGACCCTCGAGCTCGGCGGCCACGACGCCGTCCGGGTCGGCGTCCATGACCACCGCGTCGGCGGACTCCAGGGTTCCGAACCACATGAGGCCGCGCGCCCCCACCTTCGTGGCGTCCATAAGCACGTAGGTCTTCTCTGCGCAGGCAAGAAACGCCCGCTTGAGCTCAGCCATCTCTTGGTTGTTGGTCATGAGGCCGCGGCCCGGGGCGTAGGCCGTCGGGGTGACAAAGGCTTTGTCGGGCCGCAGCATCTCCAGCGAGCGCAGGGCGATGGGCCCGTCCGTGTAACGGTGACCCTTGCGCAGGCTGCCGCCGAGCACGATCACGTCCATAGCCGGCATCGAGCGGTCCACGAAGTCCGCGATCGTGAAGTCGTCGGTTATGAGCGTCACGCCCGAGCGCCCGGCAAGCGCGCGGACGAACTCGAGCGCCGTGGTGCCCGAGTCGACAAGAATCGCGTCGCCGTCCCCCACAAGCTGGGCGGCCCGACGCGCGATGGCGCGCTTCGCCTCGACGTTCACGTTCACGCGCTTGTCCTGCACGCTCACCGTGAGCGTGCGCGAAAGCGAAGTCGCGCCGCCGTGCGTGCGCCGCAGCTTGCCGTCTCGCTCGAGCGCGTCGAGGTCCGCGCGCGCCGTCACGCGAGAGACGCCAAACACCTCGGCGAGCTGCGCGACCTGCACGGACGCGTCTCTTTCCAGCATCGAGAGGATGGCCACGCGACGCTCGTCGGACGACATCGGGTTCATGGGCGACTCCCCCGTTCGTGCTCGGCACAGCCTCGACGGCATGGCGCCGAGGCTGTGCGGCTCTTGGTATATGTAGGAAATGTGTTTTCCTTTACTTGCGTTAGAAGCAAGTTAGCACATTGTTTTTGCTTTCGCTTGGAAAATCTGCACCGCGCCCCTCCGGCGTTTCTCGCCTAGATACACCCGCGCCCCGCTTCCCCGGGCTACGTTTCCTTTCCATTGGAGCCCTAAAACACGGCCAACCACCTGCGCTTCTCTCCACAGGCGCAGTGACGCGGCAATACAATGGCCCCACGTTCATCTTGCCGGCCCAACCGGCAGTCGAAGGGAGTCGCACATGCTCGTCACCACCACCCAGATGCTCAAGGACGCACAGGCCGGCCACTACGCCGTCGGCGCCTTCAACGTCGAGAGCCTCGAGTTCGTCATGGCCGTGATCCGCGCCGCCGAGGACAAGAAGTCCCCGGTCATCATGCAGACCACCCCCGGCACCGTCAAGTACGCCAACCTCGACTACTTCGCCGCCATGTGCAAGGTCGCCGCCGACGCCGCGTCCGTGCCCGTGGCCATCCACCTCGACCACGGCGACGGCTTCGACCGCTGCGTCCAGGCCATCCACGCCGGCTACACCTCCGTCATGATCGACGGCTCCCACGACACCTTCGAGGACAACATCGCCCTCACCGCCTCGGTGACCAAGGTCGCCGCGCCTCTTGGCATTCCCGTCGAGGCCGAGCTCGGCAAGGTCGGCGGCAAGGAGGACGACGGCCCGGCCGTCGAGGGCGAGAGCCCCTACACCGACCCGGACGAGGCCGAGGAGTTCGTCGCCCGCACCGGCTGCAGCTCGCTCGCCGTCGGCGTCGGCACCGCGCACGGCGTCTACAAGGGCACCCCGCACATCGAGCAGGGCGTCCTGAAGGAGATCCGCCAGCGCCTCGAGATCCCGCTGGTGCTCCACGGCACCTCCGGCGTGCCCGACGACCAGGTCGCCGAGGCCATCCGCAACGGCATCTGCAAGGTCAACTACGCCACCGAGCTGCGCCAGGCCTTTACCAAGGGCTTCATGGGCTACATGGCCGAGAACCCCGGCTGCTTCGACCCGAAGAAGCCGAACAAGCCCGGCATGCAGGAGATCTACGACGTGGTCGCGTCCCACATGGACAACCTCGGCTCCACCGGCCGCGCGTAGGGGACGGCGCAGATGATCCTCACCGTAACCATGAACCCGTCGATCGACACGGCCTACCCGCTCGACGGGCCGCTCAAGGTCGACGACGTCAACCGCGTGACCCCCATCAAGACCGCGGGCGGCAAGGGCCTGAACGTGACCCGCGTCCTCGGGCAGCTGGGCGACGACGTGGTGGCCACCGGCCTTCTCGGCGGCAAGATGGGCATGTTCCTGGCGGACCGCATGGACGAGGACGGCGTTACGCACGACTTCGCGCAGATAGCCGGCGAGAGCCGCGTGTGCATCGCCGTGCTGCACGAGGGCAACCAGACCGAGTTCCTCGAGGCCGGCCCCGTGGTCTCCGCCGAGGAGCTCGCCGGCTTCACGGCCAAGTTCCGTGAGCTGGCGGCCCGCGCCGACGTGGTGACGATGTCCGGCAGCCTGCCGCGCGGCGTCGACGCCGGCTACTACGCCGAGCTCGTGGGCATCGCGACCGAGGCCGGGGCCAAGGTGCTTCTCGACACCTCGGGCGCGTCGCTCGACGCGGCGCTGGCGGCCGAGGTCAAGCCCTACCTGGTCAAGCCCAACCTGAGCGAGCTCGGCGGGCTTCTTGGCAAGAAGTTCGAGCCCGGCGACCTCGCCGCGGTCAAGGCCGCCATCGAGGAGGACGGGCGCTTCGACGGCGTGGCATGGGTCGTCGTCTCCATGGGCGCCG
Source organism: Alloprevotella sp. (assembly GCA_963649365.1). GTDB lineage: Bacteria > Actinomycetota > Coriobacteriia > Coriobacteriales > Atopobiaceae > Paratractidigestivibacter. The sequence continues at coordinate 13,949 of CAVJHQ010000041.1, read as the reverse complement.
CGGGCTCCGCAGCCTTCCACGACGGCAGGGTTTTCCGCGCCGTGCCGCCGCGCATCGAGTGCGTGAACGCGACCGGCTCGGGCGACTCCACCATCGCCGGGTTCGCCCACGGCATCGCCTCCGGCGCCGAGCCCGCCGAGGTCCTGCGCCTAGGCAACGCCTGCGGCACGCTGAACGCGATGGACCCCAAGACCGGTCACCTGCCGATGGGTCGCTGGGACGAGGTCTACGCCGGCGTGACCGTCACGGAGGAGTAGGCGGCGCGCCTCTCGTCGCCCCCCGCCTACAGCAACGGGCCTGTTGTGTACGCCTTCGGATGTACACAACAGGCCCGTTTTCGTTTCTTGACGACTAAATGCTCGAGTTCTGTACGCCTTTGCACGTACAGAACTCGAGGCTGAGCACGCACATACAGTTCAGTTTTTACGCAACCCCAAGCTCCAGCGGGTCTTCCACACGTTCCGCCTCAACCACCGAACAGTGCCGCAAACGAAAGCAGGCCAGCCGCAACAAGCGACTGACCTGCGAACATTCATGGTGCCCCCGGACGGATTCGAACCGCCGACACCGGCTTTAGGAGAGCCGTGCTCTATCCCCTGAGCTACGAAGGCATGAATACCGATTCTAGCACGAGGACCCCTAGAGGTCATCGATTAGTCAAGCGCGGGAGAGCCCGGCCTTACTTGCCCTTCGCGGCCTTCTTGGCGGCCTTGTCGGCGTCCTTCTCGGCAGCGAGCTTGGCGGCCTTGGTGTTCTCGGCCTTGAGGAAGTCGGCGACCTTCTTGTCGTTCATGCCCTGCAGGCGCCTCTCGGCGGCCTTGCGGAACGGGCGGCGCTTGCGGAAGTCGTAGACGAACGCCGCGATGATAAACGCGTACGCGAGCACCAGCGTGACGACGCCGGCGATGCCCTGGACGGTCGTGTACTCCTTCGACTCGTTCGGGAAGACGTACGTGACCAGCAGCGAGATGACCGTGAAGCCGAAGCCCAGGCCCAGCAGGACCCACCACATCTTCTCGGTCTTCTTGAACGCCGGGTCGCCCTTGAGGATGTAGTCGTACGCCTGGTTGCGCTTGTCCTCGAGGGCACGCTCCTCGGCGCGGGCGGCCTTCTTCTCTTCCTTGGTCATGGTGACGGGGTTCTTCTTCGGGCGGCTGCCCTCCATGCGCACGGAAGCGGCGGCCTCGCGGGCCGGCTTGGCGCCCGCCGCGGTGGCCTTGCCGGTCTTGAACGGGTCGTAGGCGGCGACGGTCTTCTCGTCGTCCGAGGTCTTCTCGCCGTCGGCGGCCTTCTTGGTCATGGACTCGACGGTTTCCTTGGCCTCGTCACGAGCGCCTTCGATGGTCTCACGCAGGGACATTAGACTCTAAACTCCTTTGGGCTCGAACTCGGTACCGGTGATGATCTGGAACGCCTCCTGGTAACGCTTGGAGGTTCCCTCGATGACGTCCGCGGGGATGCGGGGCGGCTCGCCCTCCATGTTCCAGTTGGCGCGCAGCCAGTCGCGGACGTACTGCTTGTCGTAGCTGGGCTGGACGTGGCCCTCGGCGTAGCCCTCGGCCGGCCAGAAGCGGCTGGAGTCGGGGGTCAGGCACTCGTCGATGAGGGTAAGCTCGCCGTCGATGACGCCGAACTCGAACTTGGTGTCGGCGATGATGATGCCGCGGGTGGCGGCGTACTCGGCAGCGGCCTTGTAGATGGAAAGAGACGCGTCGCGCAGCTTGGCGGCCATGTCGTCGCCCACGATCTGGGCGCAGCGCTCGAAGCTGATGTTCTCGTCGTGGTCGCCGAGCTCGGCCTTGGTGGACGGCGTGAAGATGGGCTCGGGGAGCTTGGAGGCCTCGGTCAGGCCCTCGGGGAGCTTGATGCCGCAGACGGTGCCGTCGGCGTCGTAGGTCTTCTTGCCGGAGCCGGTCAGGTAGCCGCGGACGATGCACTCGATGGGCAGGGTCTGGGCCTTCTTGACGAGCATGGAGCGGCCGGCCAGGTAGTCGCCGTACTGCTGGTACTCGGCCGGGAAGTCGGCGACGTCGCAGGAGATCATGTGGTTGGCCATGAGGTCGGCGAAGCGCTCGAACCAGAAGGCCGAGATGCGGGTAAGGACCTCGCCCTTGTGGGGGATCTCGTCGGGGAGGATGAAGTCGTACGCAGAGATGCGGTCGGAGGCGACCATGAGCAGGCTGTCGCCGCAGTCGTAGATGTCGCGCACCTTGCCGTGGGAATCCGGGCGCTTCTGGATCTCGGACATCGAATACCTCGATTTCGTTGGTCGGCGGCTCTGGTTCGCCGCCTTGCTCCATAACGTACAAAAGTATACGTCAGCCCGCAGGACGGGACGGCGGCGAGCGCGCGGCGGCGGCGTTTCTCGCCCCGTCAATCAACCATTCAGCAAGCCAAATAATCTCACGGGACTGTGACAGCCGTTTCGGCCCCGATTTCGGCCCATAACGGCTGTCACAGTCCCGTGAGATTTTTCAGGTTGCCAAGAAGCCCGCGTCGAGTGGAAATCCCCACCAGGAGCCGGTTGCGGCCGCCGCGCTCGCCCCCGCGCGGCGCCTACGCGTCCTGGAGCGCCTGCGCGAGGTTGCGGCGCTTCTGGTCGCGCGGGATGCGCAGCGTGAAGGTGGTGCCGCGGCCAAGCTCGGACTCGACCAGGATCGTGCCGTTGTGCTTGTCGACGATCTCCTTGGTCAGCGAGAGGCCCACGCCCAGCCCGCCGCTCACGCGCTCGCGGCTCACGTCGGAGCGCCAGAAGCGCGAGAAGGTCTGCGGGATGTCCTCCTTGGCGATGCCGATGCCCGTGTCCTGGACCGAGATCAGCACGTCGCCGCGCTCCTGCCGCACCTTCACCGTGACGTAGCCGTCGGCGTCCGTGTAGCGCATCGCGTTGCTCATCAGGTTGACCACGGCCTCGCGGATCATGTCCGCATCGACGTCGGCCATAAGCTCTTCTCGCCCGGTGTCGTTAATAAACCGCAGGTGAAGGCCCTTCTCGTGGAATAGGGCGTGCTGCGAGCTCACGAGGCTGCGGATCAGGTAGACCACGTCGGCGCGCTCGGTCTTGAGCTCCGTCCCGCCGTTCTCCAGGCGGCTCAGCTTGAGCATGGCGTCCACCAGGCGAGACAAGCGCCGGACCTCGGAGGCAACCGTCTCGAAGTGCTCGTCGTCCGCGGGGAGCACCCCGTCCTGCATGGCCTCGACCGTGGCCTGCATGGCCATGAGCGGGGTGCGCAGCTCGTGGGCCACGTCGCCCGTCAGGCGATGCTCCAGCTTGAGGTCGCGCTCGAGCGAGGTGGCCATGTCGTCGAACGTCTCACCGAGCTGTCCGATCTCGTCGGAGCCCTTGACGCCGGAGCGCGCCGTCAGGTCGCCGTTGCGGATCTGCTTGGCGGTGTTGGTGATCTTCTGGATGGGGCTCGTCATGCGCCGCGACGTGAAGTAGCCGATCACGCAGGCCAGGATCACGCCCGCGGCCGCCGCGATGCCGATGGCCTCGAACGAGCTGTCCTTGAACGCCGAGTCCGCCTTGGTAAGAAGCGCGTCCGACCCGAAGGCCCACAGCCGGACCGTGCCGACCTCGTGCCCCTCGCCGTCCGTGATCGACGCCGTGACCACCGAGTCCGCGCCCGTGGGCGCAAGCGAGCTCACGCTCTGGGCCGCGAGCGTGCCGTCGCCCTTGACCTTGGCGGAGTCTCCCCCGGCGGCCCAGGTGTCGTCGTAGAGCACGCCGCCCTCGGCGTCGATGACCTGCACGCCGATGTCGGACGAGAAGGTCGATGCCGTCGAGGCCGGGGACACCACCTGGGCGGTCCAGCGACCCTCCTCGCCGTACGCCTCCGAGATCGAGGCGGCCGTGGAGTCGGCGATGGACTGCATGTTCTGCCTGGTATAGCTCGAGAACTGGCCGCCCCACACCACGGCGAGCACCGTGACGAAGATAAGCGCCATCATCAGCGCGATGAGCGCGAACGCCAGGGTCATGCTGGCGCTAAAGGACGGCCCGCCCGCGGGCTTGCGCTTGATGGTGTTCCACGAATTACGAGACGAGGGCCGCTTGGAGCCCTCGTCTACGTGCGCGTTCTTTCCGATGACGAACTTTGCCGCCACGTCTGCCTCCTTGCGGCTATGGAGAAGGGCGCGCCGGGCCCGTTTCGGCCCCGCGCGCCCGTTACCGTTACTCGAGCCTGTTACTTGCCCTCGGCCTTCTCGGGAGCCTCGAAGCGGTAGCCGACGCCGTGGACGGTGTAGAGCCAGCGCGGGTTGCGCGGGTCGTCGCCCAGCTTGGCGCGCAGGTTCTTTACGTGGGAGTCGATGGTGCGCTCATAGCCCTCGAAGTCGTAGCCGAGGACCTTCTCGACGAGCTCCATGCGCGTGTAGACGCGGCCCGGGTAGCGCGCCAGCGTGGTGAGCAGCTTGAACTCGGAGGCGGTGAGGTCGACCTCCTTGCCCTCGACGAGGACCTTGTGGCCGCTGATGTCGATGACGAGGTCGCCGAAGTCGAGCACCTCGAGCGCCGGCTCGGCCTCGGTGTGGGCGCGGCGAAGAAGCGCGCGGACGCGGGCCACGAGCTCGCGCGGGCTGAACGGCTTGATCAGGTAGTCGTCGGCGCCGAGCTCCAGGCCGATGATGCGGTCCTCGACCTCGCCCTTGGCGGTGAGCATGATGATGGGCACGTTGGAGGTCTCGCGGATGGCGCGGCAGACGCGCTCGCCGGAGAGCTTGGGGAGCATGAGGTCGAGGATCACGAGGTCGAAGGAGTGCTTCTCGAACTCCTCAACGGCGGATTGACCGTCGCCGACGCCGCGCACGATGTAGCTCTCGCGCTCAAGATAGGCCGCGACGGCGTCGCGGATGGCCTTCTCGTCCTCAACCAGCAGAATCTTCTTCTCATCCGAAGCCACGGCGGCCTCCTTGCATGTGTTTTGCGTGTATTCAGGGCGGCGTGCGGCCCCATAAGTAGATGTAGTTTACCCCACCGCGGGGCGCGGCGCTCAGCTGTTCAGGCGGAAGGTACGAACCGTTACGGAAGCGGGGTAGCCGGTGTCGGCGTCCTTGACCGTTGCGAACGTCACAAAGAGGTCGTTCTCGCCGCAGCGCGCCGGGTACTCGCCGTAGTCGACGGCGCGGTCGACGGAAAGAAGCGCCGAGTACTTCTGGTTCCGCTCGTCGACGACCACGTAGGACGAGCGGCTCTTTATGACGTAGATGCCGTCGGCGGACCCGGCCGGGCATTCGGAGGGCTCGCGGTCGATCTTTATGAAGTCGCCGGAGCGCGTGCCGATGTAGGTGCCCATCTTGGAAAGAAGCCCGCCCGAGCTGTAGCTCGCCTCGATGGAGACGAGGAACTTGCCGCCCACGCGGGTGGCGCGGAACGGCTTGACGCTGGACGGCAAGACGAGCTGGTCCACCTGCGTGGAGAGGTTGTCCGAGATCGAGTAGGCGGTCGCGCCGTAGTAGGTGCCCTCGTCGGCGCGGACGCGCGGCGTGAGGACGCAGACGTCCCCCGAGACGGTCGGGCGCGTGGCAAAGCGGCCGGGCGACTCGACGGCGCGCTTGGCGGCGGAGTCGCCGGTGGCCCACACGTAGCAGTAGGAGTGCTCGGAGGTCTTCTTGCCCGAGAGCGAGGGCTGGACCTGCCAGATGACCTTCGACCCCGAGGCGGCAAGAGGCGCCGGGTCGTAGTCGGAGGTGCCGTCCCAGAGCTTCTGCGTGTCGCCGTCCAGGGCGCCGTCGGAGAACTTGGAGGCGTAGAGCGTCCAGGCGCGGGTGGTCACGTCGAGCTCGACCCAGGCGTAGACCTTGTCCGAGCAGGCCACGTCGTAGATAACGGTGGTGGTCGCGGACCCGAGCGGCGTCGAGACGACCTCGTTCAGGGTACCGGACTCGACCGAGAGGGCGCCGGCCTTGCACATGGGCAGCGCCGAGGACCCCGCGAGGGTGGCGGGGATCCAAGTGCCCTCGGCAGGTCGCAGGACCGTGCCCAAAGGCAGCGTCCAGGTGTTCTCGAGCGTGAAGCCGTGGTCGTCCTCGTACTCGTAGGACGAGTCGTCGGCCATGACGTCGACGGCGGAGTCGGAGTCGACGACCACGGGCTCGGACGTGTCCTGGGTATTGTCCGAGCCGCAGCCGGCGAGCGCCGAGACGGCAGCGCCCGCGACGCCCGCGGCGGCGGACGCCTTAAAGAGGCCTCGTCTGGTGAGCTTGAGTCGACGCATGGGGTTTGACCTGGGGTTAGTTGGCCGCGGGGGCGGGGGCGGGAGCGGCAGCGGGCTCGGCGTCCGCGGTCTTCTCGCCGGCACCGGCGTTCGCCTCGGCGATGGCGTCCATGGCCTGCAGGAGCGCCTGCGAGAACTGGTCGGCGCAGGAGGTCTTGCGCGGGCCGCAGATGTTGCCCTTGAGGACCTCGGCGACCTCCTCGGTCGGGCGGCCGGCCACGAGCTTAGAGATGGCGGCCAGGTTGCCGGAGCAGCCGCCCTCGAAGTCGACGGCCTCGATCGTCTTGCCGTCGTCGGACAGATCGATGTGAATCATGCGCGAGCAGACCCCGCGCGGACGGAAATCAACGTGCTGCATTGCAAACCCCTCTCTTTGATTGCGCGTTCCAGTATACCCGCGAGGGTCCGCGGGAAAGAGGCGCGCGGGCGGCGAGGCTGCCCGAGGTGGTGTTTGGCCCGAGGTGGTGCTCAAGCCGCCCACGCCACTTCGGCTCGAGGTGGTGCGCGCGACGCCACCTCGGGCGATTTTCTTGGCAGTTTCGCACCACCTCGACGAGAAACGCCTTCAGGTGGCACCACCTCGAGGCAAACACCATCTCGCCGGTAACTAGCGCCGCTGCCCCGATATTTTCTAGCAGGCGTGGCCCCTCGCTAACGGAAGTGAACTGGATTTCACTTCCGTTAGGTCGGCGGTTTCGGAAGTGAATCGCATTTCGCTTCCGTTAGCGCGACTGCATTGGAAGCCAACAGTGCGAGTGCGGACAAAAAAGCCGCCCCGGGCTCGGTGAGCTCGGGGCGGCTGAAGTGCAGCTGGGCAGCTATGCCGTTTCAGGCTGTCAGAACCTTACTCGCGGTTCTTCTTGCGACGGACGGCGGCGGCAACAACGCCGAGGGCGCCGGTGCCGGCAATCGCGGCGATCGCCTGGTTGGCAAGAAGCGCGTCGCCGGTCTTCGGCGTGGCGGACTTCTTGTCGGTGGAGCCGTTATCGGCGGCCTGCTTCTCCTCGGACTTCTTCTCCGGGTCGACCGGGTCAGCGCCGGACTTGGTGATCTCGAAGTCGGCCGGGACGTAGGTCACGGAGTAGTTGCCCTGCGTCGCCTCGCCGGCGGGGACGATCACGCCCTTGTAGGTACCCACGTTCTCGTCGGCGTTGGTGCGGGACACGGTGTAGGCGATCAGACTGGACTCGCCCTCGACAGTGCCGGAGACCTTGGCGGTGAAGGCCGGGTCGGCCTGGCCGTAGGTCTTTGAGGCGTCGTTGGCGGTAACAGTGACCTTGGCCGGGGTCACCTTGAGGGTGTACTCGCAGGTGGCCGTCGTGTAGTTCGGGTTGGTGGCGCGGACCTTGACGGTCACGTCGGAGACGTCCTTGACGGTGGGCACGTCGGTGGACCAGGTGGCCTCGCCGTCGGTGGAGTACTCGACGGTGGTGCCCTCGGTCACGCTGGGCACGGCGGCCGTTCCGTGGTTCTCGCCGTCGTAGACGCCCTCGTAGTCGGTGCCGGAGACGGTCATCGCGTCGGACGTGTACTTGGCGTAGAACGTCTGCGAGCTGTTCAGCGTGTACGGGAACGTTACCGGAGTCGTAAAGTCAGCGTCGAGATACCAGCCCGAGAAGGTATAGGTAACGCCATCGACAACCTTCGTTTCCGGGAACGTCTCCCCAGTCACATCAGAGGGCTGGGTCGTTTCGCCGGTGCGATAGTTCTTGGAACCCACGAACCTGAGGAGCGAGCTGCCGGCGTCGCGCACATAGTACTTGGCGAGAGCGACCTTATTGCACTGGATTGATACGTTGCAATCAAGGTGCTTATCGGGCGTACCAGGCTTTTCTCCGTTGTTCTTCGAGATCTTTGCCGGAACAAGGGAAATTTCCAGTACATCGTCCTCGGTAAAATCAATGCCGGGAAGCTGCTCCTGGATTGTGGACCTGTAATTATTGAAGATCGTTTTCCATGCGCTGGAACCCTTGGCAATGACATTGGTTCCATTAGGCCAGGAAATCACGCGCTGATCGAGGTTGTCGAAGCAGTTCTTATCGTTCACCCACGTAGCGCCATCGGTATTCACCGTAGCGACTCCGTCTAGAGGTCCTCCCCAGTTACCCGGGTCGTTAGAGTTTGCATCCTTAGTGGGGTCAATCAGATAGTAGACCGACGCGTCGCCGGACTCCACCGTCACATCCCAGACCTCGGACGTCAGGCGCCCGAGCTCCTCGTCATAGTAGTGATGCCTAACGGTCGTTTTGCCGACCGTCACACCCGTTACAGTTGCGATTTCAGACGTGCCCTCAACAGTTGCTATATCCGTAACGAAGGTATTCCAGGAGTGGGTGGAACTCTTGGTGCCAACAACGGTTATCGTCTGACCAACCGTAACCGTGAGGTTGGCAACCGGAGTAGGAACATCGCTAACGGCGTTGACGCCGCTCTGATCGTCGGAGTTGGCGACAACGTCTGCCGCACCCTCATCGCCATCAGAGACAGTGTCGTTAACGACCGTTGCCTCGTTCTGAGACGCCTCTTCGCCCTGAGCGTCGGACGTGGGCACAACCTCGGCCTCGGTCGTCTCCTCGTTCTGAGGCTCGACGGCGACCTCAGGCTGGGCCTCAGACGACCCCTCCCCGGCGGTAATTGCGTAAGCCGGGGTGTAGGCCCCGAAGGACTGCCACAACATGAGGGCGGACAGCGCGACGGCCGCCACCTTGCTCCCCGTGTTGGGCACGCCGCGCCGCGGGGCGCGATTCTTGCCAAACAACGACATTGCCTCTCTCCTTTGAACCGATCGTCATTCATGTGACGGTCAGGGCGCCCGCATGCGCACGCGGCATAGCACCCCCATTGAATTCGCCTCGAAGATTATGCCTGGATTTTTGAATTCAGGGAGGGGTAACAGGAGGGTTGCTTGAAGCTTTACCGTTCAGAACAAGGCCTTTGAGCTGCCCGAAATCCGCAGGTTCCTTAAGGCTTAACTGCACGTTATTTGAACCCCAAAGAGAAATGCCCACATAATTCGGTCAATGGACGGCTAATAATTTCATTACATGTCTCCATCGAATCCGCACATCTCTTGGTATGAGACGGCAAAACGAGTCCTCGCCCCAACCCGTCTCGCACGTCGGCGGGACCCCGGTAACAAATAGCCGCCCCTGGGCGAATAACCCAAGGGCGGCTAAAGACGCTGGTTGCTAGCAGCCGCTAGCTGCAGCTCGTTGTTACTTCTTCCTACGACGGAACGCCGCGGCAATCACACCGAGCACGCCGGTGCCACCCGCGGCAGCGAGGGCCTCGTTGGCAAGAAGCGCGTCGCCGGTCTTCGGGGTGGCGGACTTCTTTGCGGAGGAGCCGTTGTCCTTGCTGTCGCTGGACTTCTTGCCGTCATCCTTCTTGGACGGGGTCACGTCGTCGGCCTTGGTCACCTTAAGGGTGCCGAGCACGGTCTTGACGTCGTAGTTGTTGGCGTCGGTGCCGGCATTCAGGGTGTAGGTGAAGGCGTTCTTGGACTCGCCCACCTCGGTCTGGGAACCGGTCACGCTATAGGTCGCACCCTGACCGGACACGAAACCGTCGCCCGAGACGGTCACCTTGTTGTTGGTCAACGCCTTGCCGTTGTAGGCCCTCTCGGCGGAAGCGGAGGTCAGGACCACGGAGCGCTTAGTGACGGTCAGGCTCTGGGTCGTGGTGACATATCCGGTGTAGTGGCCGTCGACGGACGCGCGGACGTTAACGGTCTTCGTGTCGCTCACATTGGTGGCGGTGATGTCGGCGGGGTTCGTCGTCCACGTGCCGTCGGCCTTCTGGTACTCGACAGTCACGGCGTAGCCGTTGTCATCCTTTGCCGTCGCGGTACCGGCGGCGAGGGCGGCCCCGTCATAGACCTTGGACGCGTCCTTGCCGGTGAGCACGATGTGGTCGCTCGCCTTGTCGGACGCGAACTCCCAGGTACCGGTGAAGGTGACGCCGTACCTGGTCATGGTCGCGGAATCGGAGTTCCAGCCCTTGAAGGTCCAGGTGCCGTCAGCGACCTTGACGGTCGTCTTGGTAGGAGCGGCAGGGGTCACTGTATCGCCCTCGTAGTGAGCGGTATCGTCAGAAGGAAGGCAAGCCTTAACCTCGTCGGGGACGTCGTAACCGCTAGTGTCGACAAACATGTAGCCAACCTGCCCCTTCGGAGCGACCTGGCACTCGCACGAAGCGTCCTTGGTAACGGTCGTCGTGGTGGTTACGGAGGAGCCGGCCTGCATGCTCGTCTTGACCGAGTAGGTGGTGGAGGCGTTGACGTCGAACGTCACGGTCCCCTTGTCGTACGCAGCCTGGGAGACCGTATAGGACGCCGTGCCCACGTAGGTGCCGTCGGCCTGAGGGGTGAGGTTGGAGACCGTGACGGTCTCTCCGTTAATGGTGGCGCTGTTCACCTTGACGCCGGTAACCTTGACTTCCTTCTGGGTCACAGGCTTTTGAGGGGTGAGCGTGACGGTAAAGGTGAGGGTATCGCCGGGCTTAACGCCGACGGGCTTATTGCTCGTCGCGGCAACGGCAAGGTCCGGGCTCTGGCCCTTGATCGAGGTCGAGACCTCATACTCCTGCTGCGAGCCGGCCTTTCTGCTCCAGCCGAAGACACCGATGTAACCAAGCCTCCTTGCCGTCTCGACAACGTTGCTCAGGCCAGGGTAGGTCGCGATGTTGCCAAAGGTCTCGGCGGGATCCTGCAGGCTATAAAAGTCGCCGTTACCGGATGCGCCGATGTCGGTAAGAAGGTAGCCGGTGTTGGGCTTGATGAAGAAGAGAACGTAGCCGTCGGCCCAATCGGTCTCTTCATAAACCTCGTGCCGGTAGTTAAAATTCTCGATGGTATTTTTGGCCTGGGCCTGGGTAAAACTGTCCGCCGTAATCCCCTCCGTGTCTTTTTCGGAGTGATACGCGAAATACACCACATCCGCGTTCTCGATATCGGTGTCGATGACGAATCTATTAAAGCCCCAGCTTGCGCGCAGAACCGGAGCGTTGCTCAAGCTCGTGGGCGCGATGGCGTTGTCGTCAACGGTGGTGGAATCAGCCTCTACCACAGACTCGTCTTCAGACGACCCCCCAACGGTATTTGCATACGCCGGGACAACGGCACCGAAGGTCTGCGTCAGCATAAGGGCGGACAGCGCGACGGCCGTCACCTTGCCCTTCTCACCGCTTTCGCCGCGCTTCGGAGCGCGATTCTTGTTGAACATGGTCAATTACCCCTCTCCTTTAAGTCTGTTGCCTTGCATTTGCGGAGAGCCCCCACGGGTGTTCTTGGAGGGAGCCCCTTCGTTTGGCATACCTGGGTCTATTATGCAGCCTTTCAGCTGTCTTTGGGAGGGGGTAACAAGAAACTCACTTGGAAGCTCGGGATTTCTTAACGCGCGAGCTTACTGTTTGGGGCTCGAGGTGGCGTTTGGCCCGAGGTGGTGTTTGCAGCGCCACCTCGAACGATTTTCTTGCCAGTTTCGCGCCACCTCGAGGCAAAACGCCCCCAGGTGGCACCACCTCGAGGCAAACACCACCTCGGCGAGAAACGCCTCCAGGTGGAGCCACCTCGAGGGCCACGCGCCGACTCGAGGGCCGCGGGAACCCTAGCACACGCCGCGACGACACGAAAAAGCCGCCCCGGGCTCGGTGAGCTCGGGGCGGCTGGCGTGCAGGGGATTATCCGCAGCTGTTACTTCCTGCGGCGAATCCTGGAAGCGACGACGCCGAGGACGCCGGTGCCGGCGATGGCGGCAATCGCGCTGCTGGCAAGAAGCGCGTCGCCGGTCTTCGGCGTGGCCTCCTTCTTGGTGTCCTTCTTCGCCTCCTTCTTCTCTTCCTTCTTCGGCTCGGTGTAGGTGTTGTTGAACACAACGCTTGCGCCGGAGACCTTGGCCTCGAGCTGGCCCTTGCCGTTGTCGGTCACGGTAACAGTCACGTCATAGGACTTGGTGTCGTAGGTAACGTCGGCCTGGTGGTCGTTGATCTCGGAGATCGTGAACTTGTACTCGCCGGCGGCGGTGAACTCGTGGGAGAACTTGATGTTGCCGTTGGCGTCGTTCTTCGCGGTCTCGACGACGTTGCCGTTGGCGTCCTTCAGCTGGAAGCTGAACTGGCCGTCCTTGAGGGTGGCGCCGGAAAGAACCTTGGCGGCACCGAAGGTAACGGTCGCGGTGCCGGCCTTGTAGGTGTTGTTGAAGGTGCCGTTGGCAACGGTCGGGATGGCGACGAGCTGGCCCTGGCCGTTGTCGGTGACGGTGATGGTCACGGTCGCCTCGTGGGTGTCGTAGGTGACGCCCTCACCGTCGGTGCCCTGCTCGGTCACGGTGTATACGTAGGCGCCGGCCTCGTTGAAGGTGAAGTCATTGAAGCTGACGGTCTTGCTGTCCTTGGTGGCAACGCCCGTGGTGCCGTTGCTCGGCAGCGGGTTGTTCGAGTCCTTCGGGGTGATGACGAAGGTGAACTTGTCGCTAGCGGTCCAATCGCGGCCCTCGAGGTTCTTGGTCACCTCGACGCCGGAGGTCAGCGTGGCGGGGTTGGACTTGTAGGCGTTCTTGAAGGTGATGCCCGCGCCGGACTCGGTGGAAGCCTCGGCGGAGAGGGTGCCGTCGCCGTTGTCGGTAACGGAGACCGTCACGGTGTACTCGGACTCGTCGTAGGTCACGCCACCGAGGCTGCCCTTAACCTCCTTGACGGTGTAGGTGTAGTCACCAGCGGCGGTGTAGTTCTGCGACTTGAAGGAGACCTTGCCCTCAGCGTCGTTGGTCGCGGTGTCAACCACGTTGTTCTGGGCGTCGACCAGCTGGAAGCTGAACTCGCCGGCCTTGAGTTCGCGGCCCTCGAGAGACTTGGTCACGTCAACGTCCGCGGTAACGGAGTAGTCGATCGGGTCGACCTTGTAGGTGTTCTTGAAGGTGATGCCCTCGCCGGACTCGGTGGAGGCCTTGGCGGAGAGCGTGCCGTCGCCGTTGTCGGCAACGGTGACCTTGACTGCGTACTCAGACTTATCGTAGGTCACGCCGCCGAGGTTGCCCTTGACCTCGCGGACCTTGTAGGTGTGCTCACCCAGGTCAGCAGCGGTGTAGGTCAGCGCGTCGAAGTACACGTTGCCGTCGGCGTCGTTCGTGGCCTCAGCAACGACCTCGTCGCCGTCGACCAGCTGGAAGGTGAACTCGCCCTCGTTCAGGTCGCGGCCCTCAAGGGACTTGGCCACGTTGACGTCGGCGGTCACGGAGTACTCGACCGGCTTAACGGTGTAGGTGTTCTCGAAGCCGTCGATCTTAGAGGCGGTGGCGGTCATGGTGCCGTCGCCGTTGTCGACCACGGTGACCGTGAAGTTCTTGGCCTTAGCATCGTTGGTCACGCCAGGCATGGAGCCGGACTCGCTGATGGTGTAGTGGTACTCGCCGGCCTGGGTGAAGGTGATCGCACCGAAGGTGACGTTGCCGGCAGCATCGTTAGTAACGGTCTTCTCGGCAGGAAGCGGGCCATCGGCGGAGCTGATGGTGAAGCTGAAGTCGCCGCCCTTGAGCGCGGGAGGCGTGACGCCGTCCTGGGTCGCCTTGATCACCTTCGTGGTAACCAGGGTCTCGATGGTGGTGGACTCGGCCTTGTAGGTGTTCTTGAAAGTCTTGTCCTCAGGCGTGGCGACAGTGGCCTCAAGCTGGCCCTCGTTGTTATCGGTCACGGTAACGGTGACCTGCTTGGCGCCCTGGGTCTTGGCGGAAACGCCGC
>CAVJHQ010000040.1:0-18694 GCA_963649365.1 Alloprevotella sp. | reverse complement strand
ACTTCAAGTACATGAACGGCGAGACCGTCACCCTCGAGGGCGGCATGGGCCAGCGGCCGTAAGGTCTCTGAGCCGGGTATATCGCCATTCAAAGGGCGGGCCATGACCCCAAGGTCAATGGCCCGCCCTTTTGATGTCGACCTGCTTCGGCTCAGAGACCTTAGGGGCATCGCGCTGGACCTGCGTCGCTAAGGTTTTTGTCGGCATACGCTGTCGTGTTTTTGGCGGGGCGCGTCCTTCGGGCCGCGCCCCGCCGCGTTTTGTCCGGCGCGCTACACTGGTTCGCGGAAAACACGACGAGAGGATCCTCATGCGAACCGACGATTTCGACTACCCGCTGCCCGACGAGCTCATCGCGCAGGCCCCGGCCGAGCCCCGCGACTCCTGCCGCCTGCTCGTGCTCGACCGCGAGGACGGTCATGTGGAGCACAAGGTCTTCTCGGACATCATCGACTTCCTCGAGCCCGGCGACCTGGTCGTGGCCAACAAGACCCGCGTCCTGCCCGCGCGCCTCGTCGGCAAGAAGCGCGGAACCGGCGGCGTGTGCGAGACGCTGCTCCTCAAGCGCCGCGAGGACGTGGACGCCATGGGCCACGTGTGGGAATGCCTGGTCAACCCCGGTAAGCGCCTGAAGCAGCCGGGTATCGTGATCGAGTACCGCGCGGGCGGCCTGCACGCGCCCGACTCCGCGCCCGTGGTGCTCACCGGCACCATCGTCGACTTCGTCGAGGACTCCAAGGGCGGGCGCCTGGTGCGATTCGACGCCGCGGGAACGCGCGCGGACGGCTCGCCGATGACGCTCGACGAGGCGATTCACGCAGCCGGCCACGTGCCGCTGCCGCCCTACATCACCGACTATGAGGGCGACCCCGAGAAGTACCAGACCGTCTACGCCATGCGCGAGGAGCACTCCGCCGCGGCGCCCACGGCCGGGCTCCACTTCACGCCCGAGCTCATCGAGCGCATTCGCGACAAGGGCGTCCAGTGGGCCTGCGTCGAGCTCGAGGTCGGCATCGACACGTTCCGCCTCGTGACGGAGGACGACCCGACCGAGCACGTCATGCACACCGAGCGCTATCACGTCTCGCAAAAGGTGGTCGACGCCGTGCACGCGACGAAGGCCGCCGGGCACCGCGTCGTCGCCGTCGGCACGACCTCGGTGCGGTCGCTCGAGAGCGCGTGGGAGGCGGGCGCCGCGGGCGATCCCTGCGGCGTGAGGGCCCGCCGTTTCGATGGGGAGCCGGGCGACATCGTGGCCCGCGAGAACGCCACCACGAACCTGTATCTCATGCCGGGCTCCTCTTTCCACGTGGTCGACGCCATGATCACGAACTTCCACGTGCCGAGGAGCACCCTCATGATGCTCGTCTCCGCCTTTGCCACGCGCGAGCAGGTTATGGCCGCCTACCAGGCCGCCATCGACGAGCGCTACCGCTTCCTCAGCTTCGGCGACGCCATGCTCATCAAGTAGGGACGGGGCTCGCGGCGGGGCATTGTGCGCGGAAATCGAACTTTACGGTCGTTTATTTCTATCCCGGTCAAGTAGTAAAGAGCCTGGGCTTTGCAAAGTGCCTGGTAGTTTGGCTGGGCAGTTCGTCGGATACTCGCCCAGCCAAGAAATAACGACCGAAAAGCCGGGTTTTCGCGCAGCGCCTTATATGTGCTCGCCCTTAATGCGCCGCGACGGGTCCCCCGACAGGCGCTGGTCGCCGTAATCGAGGCGCGGGCCCGGTTTTTCGCATCGGCTGGTTTCGAGAACCGGGCCCGGCAACGCCTTCTGCGGGATGCCGGGCCCGGGATATGCCCGAGCGGCCGTGAGGCCGTCCGGGCGCTCGGGCGGTTCGGCTACCTCGCCGCGCCCGCGCAGCTCACGACGACGAAGGCGGCTATGAGCACGAGAACAAGGGCGGCGGCCGCGAGCGCGAGCCGAGACCCGCGCGTGGCGAGGCGAAGCTGCCTTTCGTTCTCGGCGAGATGCTCTATCTCGGCGTTCGCCTCCTCGAGGTCGGCCTGCTGCCCCGCGATCGCGCGCACGAGGCGCTCGGTCTCCTCGGGCGTGGAGTGTATGAGATTCGCCTCGTCCAGGAACCCCTGCGCCTCGTCGAGCGCCGCCTGCGCCTCGTCGAGCTCGTTCGCGAGGGCGTCGACGGCGCGCTTCTTCTCATCGACGCGCTCCTGCAGCTCGGCCTCCTTCGCCTGCGCGGCCGTTTGGCGCTTGTCGTAGTCCTCCTTGTGCTCCGCGTAGCGCGCCTGCGCTTCCTGAGCGGCGCGCTTGGCGCTTTCGACCGACTGGTTCTGGGTCCACAGGTGCGTCTGCGCGTTCTCGACCGCGTTCTGGGCGTCTTTCATCGCTTTGTCGACCTCGGCCTTCGCGTTCGTCACGGCCGCGAGCGCCGCCACGTTCTCGGACTGGAGCTTGCCGACCGACGACGAGCCCGAGGCCTGGGCATGCTTGAGCTCCTCCTGCACCTTGCGCTGACGGGCCTGGGCGTTGTCGAGGGAGCGGCTCGCGGAGTTGACCTGGGAGCCCCGCCGCTCGGCGGCCTCCTTCGCCTGGGTCTCGGCGACCTTCAGCGCCCGTTTGGCCTCGACAAGCGTGCGATTGGCGTCGTCGAGGCTGCCCTTGGAGGTCTCGACCAGGCGCTTGTAGGGGCGCAGCTCGCTCGCGTTTGAGGCCTTGAGCTCATCGAGGTCTGCGACGAGCGCGGAGTGCTCCTCGTTGAGCGCGGCCGTCTTCTGCTGGGCGGCGGATATCCTGGCCTGGGAGTCGCGGATGATGCGCGACTGCTCCTCTACGATCCGGTCATAGCCCGACTCGACCTCGTTGCGGTGCGCGAGCGTGGCCTGGTCGCTCTCGAGCGCGTCCTCGATGGTCCTTGCCTGAGAGCGCGCGCTCGCGCTCTGGCGGCTCGCGTTGCGGACTTCGCGCATCGCGAACGCGCCGGCCCGCAGGGTCGAGGCGGCTCCCAAGGCAGCGCGGGCGGCGGCTCCGGCGGCCTTGGCGGCGGGCTCGGGGATGGAGAGGCCCTTCTCGTCTTCGGCGAGGGTGTCGCCCGGCGTCTCCGGCGCCTCGACCCCGGCGTTCTCGGACTCGCCCTCGGACGGCGCGCTCGTCTCGACGCCGGGGCGCCGTCCGGGGGCCTGGGCGCCGGCTCCGTCCTGCGCCTCGGTTGCTTCCTCGCGCTCGGCTCTTTGGGTCGTGTCGTCCATCCGGTTCCCTCGCTTCTCTTCTCGGCGCTCTTGCCGCTTGCCGGGGCGCCGGCGGGAAGCGCCCCTCTTCATGGCGGCCAAGGCTCGTTCTAATACCTCATTTTGGCGCATGCGGGGGGCGAGCGCGCCCGACGCGGCGGCGAACGCCTTACTTTGCGCCCATGTGAACATCGCCGGTTTTCTTTTTCCTAACCTTTGCTACTATATCCACAGGTTGGGGGGACATCCTTCCCCCATCGTCAGAACTATCGGAAAGGGAGTCTCCATCATGGTTTCTAAGCAGACCAGCATCACCAACGCCACCGGCCTTCACGCCCGTCCCGCGTCGCTCTTCGTGACCGAGGCCAAGAAGTACCAGTCCAACGTCACCATCAAGAACGTCGACAAGGACTCCGCGCCCGTCAACGCCAAGTCCATCATGATGATCCTCGCTGCCGGCCTCGGCACCGGCACCACCGTCGAGGTCGCTTGCGACGGCGAGGACGAGCAGGCCGCCCTCGATGCCCTCATCGCCCTCATCGACTCCCGTTTCGGCGAGTAACGAGCATCTCCTTTAGAGCTAAACTGGTTAGCCCGGCGTCCTCGAGGCGCCGGGCTTTCTTTGTCCGGAACGGCGGCGCGGCGCGCGCCGAACACGAGAGGCGTTGATCTGCATGTGCGAGCACGAGCGGCAGGGGATGGCGGGCGCGGGCGAGGCCGTGCCCCGGGAGAAGTGGTTCACTTACGACGTCGTGGCCGAGGACCCCTCCACGCACGCGCGCGCGGGCGTTTTCCACACGCCGCACGGGGACATCCCCACGCCCATCTTCATGCCGGTGGGCACGAAGTCGACGGTCAAGGGCATCCTGCCCGCGACGCTCGAGCAGATGGGCACGAAAATCCTCCTCAACAACCTCTACCACCTGTCCCAGCGCCCGGGCGCCGACCTCGTCGAGCGCATGGGCGGTGTCCACGAGTTCATGCGCTGGGGCGGCCCCATCCTCACCGACTCGGGCGGTTTCCAGGTCTTCTCCCACGAGGAGTTCGTCAAGCTCTCCGACAACGGCATTCGCTTCCGCGCGGTGGACTACGACGGCCGCTGGCAGGAGTGGTCCCCCGAGGAGAACATGGCCATCGCGCAGAAGCTCGGCGCCGACATCACGATGCAGCTCGACCAGTGCGTCGGATACCCGGCGAGCAGGAAGAAGGTCGAGCGCTCCGTCGAGCTCTCCAGCATGTGGGCAGACCGCTGCTTCGCCGCGCATACCCGCGAGGACCAGGCCCTCTTCGGCATCGTCCAGGGCGGCATGCACCTCGACCTGCGCGCCCGAAGCATCCGGCACCTCGAGGACGCGGGCGACTTCCCCGGCTACGGGATCGGCGGCTACTCGGTGGGTGAGGACCACGACACCATGTTCGAGAGCCTCGCGCCCCTCTGCGCCGAGTACATGCCGAGGAACAAGCCCCGCTACCTCATGGGCGTCGGCAACCCGACGACGCTCGTGCGCGGCGTCGCCGTCGGCGTCGACATGTTCGACTGCGTCCTCCCCACCAGGACCGCGCGCACCGGCACGGCTTTCTCGAACGAGGGGCGCATCAACCTCAAGAACGCCCGTTTCCGCGAGGACGACCGGCCCCTGGACGAGGGCTGCGGCTGCCCGTCCTGCTCCGCCGGCTTCACGAGGGCCTATATCCATCACCTCGTCCGCCAGAAGGAGATGCTCGGCTCCATCCTCATCTCCCAGCACAACATCTGGTACCTGCTCGACCTCATGCGCCGCGCCCGCGAGGCGATCGTCCAGGGGACCTACGGCGACTTCGTCGACGCCTGGATGGCTTCCCCGGCCTCTAGGGACTGGTAGCTCTTCGCGGGGCGCCTCGGCACGGCCGGCGGCGAGGGGGCCTCTGGCCGGCCGCGCCGTCAGCTCGGCCCTCGTGGCGAGCGCCCCTCTTTCGGCGCCTCCTCGCCCCCGCTGGTTTATACTCGATGAGTTCAAACAGCGGGGGCGCTTCGCCCCATTACAACTGACGAGGTTCAACTATGGCCAAGAAGGTCGAGTCCGACGCTCCCAAGACCGGCGTCGACAGGTGGCGTGAGGCTACCCATGCCGAGGCAACCCCCAAGTCCGGTTCTGCCCGAGACCGCGGGAAGAAGCGCGCGAGCGCCGCGGTTCGCGGGAGCCGCGTCGCGCTTGCCTGGGCGGCGGCCCTGTGCGCCGTCGCCGTGGCGTGCGGCGTCGGCTTCTTCGGCAGCCTCTCCCTCGGCGTGGACGTGAGCGGCGGCCAGCAGCTCGTTTTCACCGCCTGGCAGGAGGGCGACGGCCCGTCGCAGGACGAGATGTCCGAGGCGGCCGACGTCCTGCGCTCCCGCCTCGTCTCCCAGGGCATCTCGGGCGGCTCGGTCAAGGTCGACGGCGACACGGGCCTTCTCGTCAACGTCCCCTCCACCGACGACCCCGACGCCCTGGCGTCGACCATCGGCGAGACGGGCAAGCTCGAGTTCGTGCGCGTCGACGAGATCGGCGACGCCGAGGCCATGGCCAAGCTCCAGAACGGCACCGAGGGCGTTGAGCTCGAGAGCGACGTCTACACGGCCTTCCTGGACGGCTCGCACGTGACCAAGGCCCAGGTTCAGCTGGCGGGCAGCTCCTCCTCGAGCAGCTCGTCGTCGACGTCCTACGCGGTCGTTGTCACCTTCGACTCCGAGGGCGCAGAGACCTTCGCCCAGGTCACCAAGGAGCTCGCCGAGACGAGCGGCCAGATCGCCATCGTCGTCGACGGCGTCGTCAAGTCCGCCCCGTCGGTGAGCGCCGAGATCGACGGCGGCACCGTCTCGATCTCCGGGAACTTCACCCTCGACGAGGCCCTGCAGCTCAAGAGCAGCCTCGACTCGGGCACGCTTCCCGTCAACCTTACCTACGAGGAGGCCCGCGACCTCGTCCCCGTCCTCGGCGTTCGGCGGGCCCTGTTCGCGTTCGCCGGCCTCGTCGCCCTGGTCGCCGTCGCCGGCGTCGTGGCCTTCAGGCTCCTCGGGCTCGCCGCGGCGCTGGCCTCCGCGCTCACCGGGGCGCTCGCGTTCGGCTGCCTCGCGGTGCTCGCGGCCGCTGGCGCCTCGTTCGGCTTCACGCTCTTCTCGCTCGCGGGCCTGGGGCTCTCCGTCGTCCTTTCCGCCGCCGGGTCCTTCGCGCTCTTCTCCTCGTTCCGGCGCGCCGTGCGCTCCGGCAGGTCCGTCAGGAGCGCGTCGGTCTCGGCCTGCTCCTCTGCCGCCGGCCCGTGCGGCGCGGCCGTCGCCGTGGGGTGCGTCGTCGCGGTCGTGCTCGTGTTCGCGGGCGCGGGCGATTTCCAGAGCCTTGCCATCGCGCTGAGCCTCGGCGTCGCGTGCGCCGCCGGCTCGACCCTGCTCGTGTGCGTCCCCTTCCTGCGTCTTGCCGGGGCGGGCGCGGCCAAGAAGAACCCGTCTCTCTGGGGCATCGGCGGCACGCCCGCCGTCGACGGCTCTTCTTCCTCCGACGACGGCGACGCTCCCGCCGAGGGCAGGTAATAGCATGGCAAGCCTCGCGGGGAGCCGGCGCTGGTCGGTCCTCGCGCCGAACCCCGCGGCCGAGGTCGAGCTCAGGCGTGAGCTCGGCGTCACGCCCCTCGTGGCGCGGGTCCTGGCGGCGCGCGGGCTCGTCGACGTCGAGGAGGCGCGCGCGTTCCTCTCGCCTTCGCTCGAGCGCGACTGGGCGGACCCGCTGGCCATCCCCGGCATGGGCGAGGCCGCCGACCGCGTCGAGAGGGCCGTGGCGGACCACGAGGTCATCGCGGTCTTCGGCGACTTCGACGTCGACGGCATGAGCTCGACCTGCCTGCTCACCCTCGCGCTGCGCAGCCTCGGCGCAGAGGTCCACCCCTTCATACCGCACCGCTTCGGCGAGGGCTACGGCATCTCCGACGAGGCGATGCGCAGGGTCCTCTCGGCGTGCTCGCCCTCGCTCGTCGTCACCGTCGACAACGGCATCGCGGCCGCCTCGGAGGTAGAGAAGCTCGTCGACCGGGGCATCGACGTGGTGATCACCGACCACCACGAGCCCTCCGACCTCGTCCCGAGGGGCGTCCCCGTGACGGACCCCAAGCTCTCGGCCGACTGCCCCTCGAGGGAGCTCGCGGGAGCCGGCGTGGCGCTCAAGCTCGTCCAGGTGCTCGGCGAGAGGCTCGGGCGCCCCGGCCTTTGGCGCGAGTACACCGACGTCGCCATGCTCGGCACCCTCTCGGACATGATGCTGCTGCAGGGAGAGAACCGCGCGCTCGTCGCGGACGGCCTCGAGCGCATGAAGGCGCGCCCGCGCCCCGGCATCGCCGCGCTCGCCGCCACGGCGAACATTCAGCTCGCCGAGGCGACCTCGGACTCGTTGCCCTTCTCCATCATCCCGCGACTCAACGCGGCGGGCCGTATGGGGACGACCGACGTGGCGTTCGACCTGCTCATGGCCTCCGACGACCGGGAGGCCGAGCTTCTGGCGACTCAGCTCGAGGAGACGAACGCCGAGCGCCGCGCCATCGAGTCGCGGCTGACCGAGGACGCCATGGCAAAGATCGAGGCCGAGGGCCGCGCGGGGGCGCGCTGCGTCGTCGTGGGCGGGGAGGGCTGGCACGAGGGCGTCAAGGGCATCGTCGCCTCCCGTATCGTCAACCGCTACCATGTGCCGGCGATCCTCTTCTCGATAACCGACGGGGTCGCCCGCGGCAGCGGCCGCTCGGTTGGCGACGTCGACCTCTTCCACGCCGTCGAGCAGTGCTCCGACTGCCTCGTGCGCTTCGGGGGCCATGCCGGCGCCGTTGGCGTCACCTGCGACGCGGACCGCCTCGACGAGTTCCGCGAGCGCCTCGACGCCGTGCTGAGGGAGCTTCCCGCGGAGCAGTTCGAGAGCACCGACGAGGTCGCCGCCGTCGTCGGCCTCGGCGAGGTGGACGTCCAGACGGTCGCCTCCCTCGAGGCCCTGCAGCCCTTCGGCCAAGGGAACAAAAAGCCGCTGCTGGCCGCGCGCGGCGTCAGCATGCGCAACCGTTCGCGCGTCGGCGCCGACGGGGCTCACCTGCGCTTCTTTGCCACGGACGGCGTCGGCTGCGTGCCCGCGATCATGTTCCGGGCCCCCGAGCCCGACAAGCTCGTCGATTGCGACGGCGCCGTCGACCTCGTCTTCGAGGCGGTCAACGAGACCTGGCAGGGGAGGACCAAGGCCAAGCTCATGGTCAAGGACGTCCTGGTCAGAAGCGCCTCCGAGGACGCTCCCGAGGGACCCCTCGGGCAGGACGCGAGCCGCCTGGAGGATGCGTGCCTGGAGGAAGGCCCCTCGCCGTACGGCTCCGCGCTCGCGGTCGAGCCTGCGCCGGCCGACGCCGCCCTTCTCGGGTCCCTGGGCGAAGGCGAGCTCACGGCCGAGCTCACGCGTCGCCTCATCGGCGCGCACGATCTTCTCCCCGCCCAGAGCAAGGCGCTCGAGGCCCTCTCGGCCGGGCGCTCGACGCTCGCCGTCATGGCGACCGGCCGCGGCAAGTCGCTCATCTTCCACCTGCATGCCGCCCGCGTTGCCCTGCTGGGGAGAGGCGCCTCGGTATTCGTCTACCCGCTGCGCGCGCTCGTGGCCGACCAGGCGTACCACATGCAGGGATCGCTCGGCGCGCTGGGGCTCTCCTGCGCCGTGCTCACCGGCGAGACCCCCGAGGAGGGCAGGCGCGCGGCCTTCTCGGCCCTCGACGACGGCTCGCTCGACGTCGTCCTGACCACGCCTGAGTTCCTCGCCATCCACTCGGCGCGCTTCTCGCGCGCGGGCCGCGTCCGGTTCCTCGTGGTAGACGAGGCCCACCACGCGGGCGAGTCGAGGTCCGGGCACCGCAGCGCCTACGCCGAGCTGCCCCGCGTCCGCCGCGAGCTGGGCGAGCCCGTGTGCCTCGGCGTCACCGCGACCTCCGACGACGCCACCAGCGCCGAGATCTGCCGCCTTCTGGGCATCCAGGCCGCCGACGTCGTCGTCGACTCCGCCGCGCGCGAGAACCTCGCGATCGTCGACCGCCGCAACCTTCACGACCGCGAGAGCGCGCTCGTGAGCCTGGTCTCTTCTGGCGAGAAGTGCATCGTCTACGTGACCTCGCGCCAGCAGTCGGTCGAGGTCGTCCGGCTGCTCCGGCATCGGCTTCCCGACCTCGCCCCCCGCATCGCGTTCTATAACGCCGGGCTCCCCAGGGACGTCCGCGGCCGCGTCGAGCGGGCCTTCCGGGCCGGCGAGCTGCGCTGCATCGTATCGACGAGCGCCTTCGGGGAGGGCGTCAACCTCCCCGATGTCCGCGACGTCGTCCTCTACACGCTTCCGTTCGGGCGCGTCGAGTTCAACCAGATGAGCGGGCGCGCGGGCCGCGACGGCGGGCGCTCGAGCATCCACCTGCTCTTCGGCGGGCGCGACGTCAGGCTGAACAGCCGGATCCTCTCGTCGGCCGCCCCGGACCGGCGCGACCTCGTGGCGCTGTACCGCGCCTTGAGGACGCTCGCCGGCGAGGCGGGCGGGGAGGGCTTCCCCATGGACATGGAGAGGATCCTCTCGCTCGCCGCGTCCTGCGGCCCCGCCGGCCCCATCGACGCCGCCGAGGTCGAGAGCGGCGTCGGCGTCTTCGCCGAGCTTGGGTTCCTTGACGTCGAGGGCTTCGGCGACGCACGCCGCATACGCATGAACCCCGCGCCGGCGCGCATGGACCTCGAGCGCTCCGTCCGCTATCTTGAGGGGTTACAAGGCAAAGACGAGTTCGAGGACTTCTGCGACTGGGTGCTACATTGTCCCGAGGAGGAGCTTCGCGCCCATATCGTGAGGCCTATCGCCCCGAGCTTCGGGGACGTCGTGGGGGAGGGATAGCCATGCAAACAAAGCCTGTGCCCGCCGAGGACGGCGCGCCCGTCGAAGGCGAGTCGCCCGCGGCCAAGCGCAAGCCCACCATCAAGCAGCCGCCCGCCGCCGCGAACTTCCGTATCCTCGAGCAGGCCTGCCGCTCCTACATGGACGAGGCCTCCCTGGAGAAGGTCGAGAGCGCGTACCGCTTCGCGGCCGACTACCACCGCGACCAGCGCAGGCGCTCCGGCGAGCCGTACATCAACCACCCGGTCGAGGTGGCCCTCATCCTCGCCAAGGACCTGCGCATGGACGAGGACACCATCTGCGCGGCCCTTCTCCACGACACGGTCGAGGACACCTCGGCGACCTTGGAGCAGCTCAAGGGCCTCTACGGCGAGACCGTGGCCGACCTCGTCGACGGCGTGACCAAGCTCACGAGCGTCAAGGTCGCCTCCATGGACGAGAAACAGGCCTGGAACCTGCGCAAGATGTTCCTCGCCATGAGCCACGACATCCGCGTCGTCATCATCAAGCTCGCCGACCGCCTGCACAACATGCGCACGCTCGCGGCGCTGCCGCCCGACCGCCGCGTGTTCAAGGCGCGCGAGACGATGGACGTCTACGCGCCTCTTGCCGACCGCCTGGGCATGAGCTCCGTCAAGTGGGAGCTCGAGGACCTCGCGTTCTTCTGGCTGGAGCCGGAGGAGTACCAGCGCGTGGCCCGTATGGTGCAGGACTCGCGCGCCCAGCGCGAGGACGACGCCGAGGTCGCCATGAAGACGCTCTCGGACGAGCTCAAGCGCGTGGGCCTCAAGGATTTCCAGATCACGGGGCGGCCCAAGCACCTCTGGTCCATTTATCAGAAGATGACCCGCAAGGGGCGCGAGTTCTCCGAGATCTACGACCTCATCGCGTTGCGCGTGATCACGCAGACGGTGGGGGACTGCTACTCTGCCCTGGGCGCCGTGCACACGCTGTGGCACCCGCTGCCCGGCCGCTTTAAGGACTACATCGCCACCCCGAAGGCCAACCTCTACCAGTCGCTCCACACCACCGTGGTCGGCCCCGACGGCCGGCCCATCGAGATCCAGATCCGCACCGTCGAGATGCACGAGGCCTCCGAGTACGGCATCGCCGCCCACTGGCTCTACAAGAAGTCCGGCAACTCCCGCGGGAAGATGAGCGCCGAGGACCGCTCGATCGACTCGACCATCAACTGGATCCGACGAAGCCTCGACTGGGCCGTCGAGGACGACGTCGACGACGCCCACGAGTTCCTGGACAATCTCCGCGTCGACCTCTTCGAGCACGAGATCTTCGTGTTCACCCCCAAGGGCGAGGTCATGAGCCTGCGCCGCGACTCGACCCCGCTCGATTTCGCCTACGCGGTCCACACCGAGGTCGGCAACCACTGCGTCGGCGCCAAGGTCAACGGCTCGGTCGTTCCGCTCACCTACAAGCTCAACATGGGCGACCGCGTCGAGATCCTCACGAACAAGAACGCCCGCCCCAGCCACGACTGGATGAACATCGTCGTCACCCCGTCGGCACGCGCCAAGATCCGCAAGTACTTCTCAGTCGAGTCCAAGAGCGACGACGCCGAGCAGGGGAGAAACGAGCTGGCTCGCGAGCTGCGCCGCCGCGGCTACGGCATCGGCGCCAAACGCACCATGAAAGCCATCGACCGGGCGTGCGCGGGGTTGAACGCCAAGGACGCCGACGACCTCTTCGCGGCCGTCCACACCGGCAAGGTCACCGCCAACCTCGCGGCCAACCGCATCGAGGAGATTCTCAACGAGGGGTCGCCCGAGCAGCTCGCCGCCGCGGCGAAGGAGGCGGAGGCCAAGGCGTCCCGCGCCCGCGCGCTGGCCGGCGACAAGCCCGTTATGAAGTCCTACGCCATCACCCAGACGGCCAAGGGCAAGAAGAAGCGCACGAACTGCGGCGTCGTCGTCAAGGGCGACGCGGACCTGCTGGTCCACCTCGCCCACTGCTGCAACCCGGTCGCCGGCGACGAGATCGTCGGATTCATCACCCGAGGCCGCGGGGTCTCGGTGCACCGCGCGAGCTGCCCGAACGTCACGAGCCTCAAGGTGCACCCGGAGCGCATGATCGACGTCGCGTGGG
The DNA here is from genome assembly GCA_963649365.1 of Alloprevotella sp. Lineage (GTDB taxonomy): Bacteria > Actinomycetota > Coriobacteriia > Coriobacteriales > Atopobiaceae > Paratractidigestivibacter. The sequence goes on along the minus strand of CAVJHQ010000040.1, from coordinate 6,518 downwards.
ACACCTCCGGCGCCACCGAGTTCCGCGTGGAGATCGTCGTCGAGGCGACCGACCGCATGGGCCTGCTCAAGGACGTGACCATAGCCATCGGCGACGCGGGGGGCAACATCCTCTCGGCGGCGACGACGACCTCGAGCCAGGGCATCGCGCGCCTGCGTTTCCTGGTGTCTATATCCGACGCGAGCCTGCTCGATTCCCTTCTCGCCATCGTGAGCCGTGTGCCCTCCGTCTATGACGCGCGCCGCCTCATGCCCGGCGAGGGCGCCCAGCAGCTCGGGAAGAAGCGTTAGGAGACCGGATGTCCGCAGGAAAAGACGAGCTGCGCTGCTTCGCGGTCGGTCCCATCCAGACGAACTGCTACGCCTATGTGAGCCAGGGCGCCTGCATGGTCGTCGACCCCGGGGGCAACGGGGCCGACGTTGCGCTCTCCCTTAAGGACGTGAGGGTCGAGCTGATCGTCGCCACGCATGGGCACGGCGACCACGTCGGCGGCGTGCTCAAGCTCAAGGAGGCGACCGGCGCCCCGTACGCCATACACGCGCTCGACGCCGAGCTCGCGACGCATGCCGGCGAGGTCTCGGAGATCGGCATCGCCTACGACGACGACGCGCCTCTTCCGGACCGCGAGATCCGCGAGGGCGATGTGCTGCGGGTCGGAACGGCTTCGTTCGAGGTCGTCGAGGCGCCGGGCCACACTCCCGGCGGCGTCGTCCTTCTTGGCCACGGGTCGGCCGCGGGCGTGGCCTTTGTCGGCGACACGATCTTCCCCGGGAGCCACGGCCGAACGGACCTCGAGGGCGGCGACGAGGCGACCATCTTGGCGTCGCTCCACAGGCTCGCCGGCCTTATCCCCGCGCAGACCACGCTCTTCTGCGGGCACGGCCCCTCGACCACCATGGCGGCCGAGCTCGCCCGCAACCCCTTCCTCTAACCGTCCCCAAGCCGTTCCCTCAAGCCGTTCTCTCAAGTTCGGAAGCCTTCCAAACTTCAGAAGGCTTCCGAACTTCCTTTACTGCTCTGTATTTACGCAGGTAAATAGCTTAGTCGCTTGTTTAGCCGTTGTATCTACAAGTTCGGAAGGCTTCCGAACTTTCGTGAGGGGGGCGAGCGCCGGGCGGCATGAAAAAGGCCCCTTGGAAAAGGGGCCTTGCTTCTGTATGGTGCCCGAGGTGGGACTCGAACCCACACGGTCTCCCAGCGGTTTTTGAGACCGCCGCGTCTGCCATTCCGCCACTCGGGCGCGCTGTGCGCTGATTCAGTGTAACAGATAAGAATCGCTCGCCGCGGGTATAGAACCCTACAAAAGGCAACGCCCCGACAGAGAAAGGAATCGCCATGGACGCCAAGCTCGCCGAGCTCCTCAACCACCAGATCAACGAGGAGCTTTATTCGGCCTACCTGTACCTCACCTTCGCCGACTACTATGAGGACCGCGGCCTCAAGGGTTTTGCCAACTGGTACATGATCCAGGTCCAGGAGGAGGTCGCGCACGCGAAGATCCTCCGCCGCTACCTTCTCGACAACGACGTCACGCCCAAGATGTCCGCGATCGCGGAGCCGGACAAGACCTTCGCGAGCGACCTCGAGCCCCTTGAGGCCGGCATGGCGCATGAGAAGCACATCACCGAGTGCATCAACCGGTGCTACGCGGCCGCGAGCGAGGTCCACGATTTCCGCGCGATGCAGATGCTCGATTGGTTCGTCAAGGAGCAGGGCGAGGAGGAGACGAACGCCTCCGACATGATTAAGAACATGCAGCTCTTCGGCAGCGACCCCAAGGGCCTCTACGACCTCGACCGGGAGTACCAGACGCGCGTCTTCGTGGCGCCCACGATGCCGATGTAGCGTGTTTCTTGGAGCAATTATGGATGCGCCCGCGGTTTGCGGCTTTCGTCGCTTGCCTGCGGGCGCTTCTTGCTTTAGTATTCTCGTTTGGAAAAGCGGGTCTCAAGGACCCCACCTACACGGCGCCTTTAAGGCAGCTGTCTGGTCAGACAAAATATAGGCTTTCGCGGTCTGCGCGAAGCTATTGTCTCCCGGATGCTGCCATGGCTCCGGGAGATTTTTTATGGCGGCCCTCGGGGCCTCCACGAAGGGAAGGTGTGTACGATAGCCAGAAACGACGGTCCTCGCATCAACGGGGAGATCACTTCTCGCACGTGCCGACTCATCGGCGTCGACGGTTCCCAGCTCGGCCTCTTCGGCGTTCGCGACGCCCTGCGCATCGCTAACGACCAGGGTCTCGACCTTGTTGAGATCGCCCCCAACGCCGAGCCCCCGGTCTGCAAGGTGCTCGATTACCGCAAGTACAAGTACGAGCAGGACCGTAAGGCCAAGGCGGCCCGTAAGAACCAGGCCAAGGTCGAGATCAAGGAGATGAAGTTCCGTCCCAAGATCGACGTCGGCGATTACGAGACCAAGAAGGCCCACGTGGTGCGTTTCCTCAAGAAGGGCGCCCGTGTCAAGATCACCATCATGTTCCGCGGGCGCGAGATGGCCCACCCGGAGCAGGGTCGGAATGTGCTCGACCGTCTCGCAGAGGACCTCAAGGACGTTGCGACGGTCGAGTCGAAGCCTCAGATGGAAGGCCGCAACATGCACATGCTCATCGTCCCCATCAAGGGCGCTTTCGACGAGAAGGCCTCTGACGATGACAAGAGCCAGAAGGAGAACTAGCATGCCCAAGATGAAGACGCACAAGGGTACCGCCAAGCGCTTCCGCAAGACCGGTACCGGCAAGATCATGCGCGCCAAGGCTTTCAAGAGCCACATCCTCACCAAGAAGTCCCCGAAGCGCATCCGCGGCTTCCGCCAGGAGACCGAGCTCACCGGCGCCCAGGCCAAGACCGTTTCCGTCCGCATGGGCAAGTAAGGCGCTCACGCGTCACCGAGATTCTTATCCCAAGGAGTTGATTATCAATGGCACGTGTTAAGCGCGCAGTGAATTCCAAGAAGAAGCGCCGTACTCTCCAGGAGCGCACCAAGGGTTATTACGGAACTTCCTCCCGCACCCTCCGCGGCATGATGGAGCAGGACCGTCACTCCGGTCAGTACCAGTACCGCGACCGTCGCGCCAAGAAGCGTGAGTTCCGCAGCCTGTGGATCCAGCGCATCAACGCCGCCGCCCGTCAGAACGGCCTTTCCTACAGCACCCTGATGCACGGCCTCAAGGTCGCCGGCATCGAGCTCGACCGCAAGGTCCTCGCCGAGATCGCCTACTCGGATGCCGACACCTTCGCCGACATCGCCGCCGAGGCCAAGAAGGCCCTCGAGGCGTAAGACGTAAGCGACTTTCGCTTTCAGCAACAGCCCCCGAACGGTTTGAATTACCGTTCGGGGGCTTTTTCATACCGTTCGCCGTGGACGTGGAATTCGGTGTTTATCCTCCGCAGGCGAGGGGATAATCAAATCAACAAAGAAAATCGTCGCTACCCACAAAGCGACCGACGAAGGAGGCGAGTCCAGTGAACACAGAAGATTCAGCATCGTTTGGGCCCGCCGACGCGACCGAGGTCTAACACTCACCGGCGAGCGTACTCGCCACCTCCCATCGACGTCATCTCGGACATAGACCGCAGAAGGAAAACGATCGACGGGCCCATTCGTTAACCTACAGCCTTATTCCTTCGATTCAACGAAAGACGGCGATTCCAAAGTACGAATGAGTGCGGGGAGCCTGCGGGCTCCCCGCTTTTTTGTGTCCCTTATGGGCGTATTGAAGTGGCCGATATGGTAGTCTATATCCACTGAGCAAATGCGACGACAGGGCAAGTAAGCGCCTCATCCGTCCCACAGCGAGCGGGAACCACGTGAGAACCCGCGGCGGACGGCGACGAACACACCCTCGAGCAGCTCGACTGAACGCCCTTCTCCCTAAGGACACCACCTTTTAGGAGCGCGGGTCAGTACGCCGGGCCGGGACCCTCCGTTACGGGCATCGAGCGGTTGTATAGGGCCGTCTCGCATTTCTCACACGTTTTGGAGAGGAAGCGAGAAGGACATGCAGCTTAGAAGCGATGCCATCAAGAAGGGCCTGGCGCGCGCCCCCCACCGAAGCCTACTCAAGGCCGATGGAATCACCGATGAGGAGATGGACAGGCCGCTCGTGGCGGTGTTCAACTCCCGCAACGACATCATCCCGGGCCACAACAACCTCGACAAGATCGCCGAGGCCGTCAAGGCCGGCATTTATCTCGCGGGCGGCGTGCCCTTCGAGATCTCGACCATCGGCGTGTGCGACGGCATCGCGATGAACCACGACGGCATGCACTACAGCCTCGTCTCGCGCGAGACCATCGCGGACAGCTTCGAGTGCGCGGTCCAGGGACACGCCTTCGACGCCGCCGTGTGCATCCCTAACTGCGACAAGATCGTCCCGGGCATGATCTTGGGCGCCCTTCGCGTCAACATCCCCACCGTCTTCGTCTCGGGCGGCCCGATGCTGCCCGGCCACCAGCCGGGAAAGACCTGCGGCCCCACCACCGACCTCAACTCCCTCTTCGACGGGGCGGGCCAGGTCCAGGCGGGCACCATGACCGACGATGAGCTCCTCTATCTGGAGAACACGGCCTGCCCCACCTGCGGCTCCTGCTCCGGCATGTTCACCGCGAACTCCATGAACTGCCTCTGCGAGGCGCTGGGCATCGCGCTTCCGGGCAACGGGACCATCCCCGCGGTCTACTCCGAGCGCCTGCGCCTGGCCAAGCACGCCGGCATGAAGGTCATGGAGCTCCTCGAGAAGGGCATCAACTTCCGCGACCTTATCTCCGAGGCGGCCATTCACAACGCCATGGAGTGCGACATGGCGTTCGGCGGCTCCACGAACACGGTGCTGCACCTGACGGCCATCGCCATGGAGGCGGGCCACCCCATCACCATGGACGACTGGGACGCGGCCTCGGCCCGCACGCCGCACCTCGTCAAGCTGCAGCCCTCGGGGCCGCGCCCGCTCCTGGACCTCTATGCCGTGGGCGGCGTGCCCGTCGTCATGCACGAGCTGCATGAGCTCGGGCTTCTCGACGAGTCGGCGCTGACCTGCATGGGCACGATCCCGGAGTACCTTGAGAAATGCGCCAAGCCTGCGGACGGGGAGGTCTGCCGCTCGCACGACAACCCCTTCTCCGCGGTCGGGGCCCTGCGCGTCCTGCACGGCAACATCGCCCCGGACGGCGGCATCGTCAAGAAAGCCGCGGTCGACCCCTCGATGATGACCCACACGGGGCCGGCGCGCTGCTTCAACTCCGAGGAGGAGGCCTGCGAGGCCATCTTCGGCGGCAAGATCAACCCCGGCGACGTGGTCGTCATCCGCTACGAGGGCCCCGCCGGCGGCCCCGGCATGCGCGAGATGCTCACCCCGACCTCGGCCATCTGCGGCATGGGCCTCTCGACCTCGGTCGCGCTTATCACCGACGGGCGCTTCTCCGGCGCCTCGAAGGGCCCCTGCATCGGCCACGTGAGCCCCGAGGCCGCCCACGGCGGACCGATCGCGCTCATCCAGGACGGGGACCTCATCACTGTGGACATCGAGGGCGGCAGGCTTGAGCTCGAGGTCTCCGACGAGGAGCTGGCGGCTCGCCGCGCGGCCTTCGTCGCGCCGGAGCCCAAGCACAACCACGGCGTCCTCGCCAAGTACGCGAAACTCGTTTCCAGCGCAGACAAGGGGGCATACCTCGCATGATCACGCTCGACGAAAAGCTCGCTATGCGCAGGCGCGCGATCGAGGGCAGGCCGTTCGGGCCCGGTAGCCAGACCGAGCACGAGGGCATGACCATGACCGGAGCGCAGGCCATCATCGCGAGCCTCGAGGCCGAGGGGGTCGACACCATCTTCGGCTATCCCGGCGGCCAGGCCATCAAGATCTACGACGCGCTCTACGACAGCAAGAAGATCCACCACGTGCTCGCCCGCCACGAGCAGGGCGCCACGCACATGGCCGACGGTTACGCGCGCGCGACGGGCAAGGTCGGCGTCGTGCTCGTCACCTCGGGCCCCGGCGCCACGAACACGGTCACGGGCATCGCGACGGCCTTCATGGACTCGGTCCCCATGGTCGTCATCACCGGGCAGGTCACGCGCGGCGTCATCGGCACGGACGCGTTCCAGGAGTCCGACATCGTGGGCATCACGATGCCGGTGGTCAAGCACAGCTTCCTGCTCCAGTCCGCCGAGGAGCTCACGCGCACGTTCCGCGAGGCCTTCTACATCGCGAGCACAGGCCGCCCCGGCCCCGTCCTCATCGACATCCCGAGCGACATCTCCAGCTCCGAGATGGTTTTCCACTACCCCGACAAGATCAGCATCGCGAGCTATAAGCCTACCTACCGCGGCAACGCGCGCCAGGTCAAGGCTGCCGCCGACCTTATCTGCAAGGCGAAGAAGCCCCTTATCTACGCCGGCGGCGGCATCGTGACGAGCCACGCCTGCGGCGAGCTCACCGCGATTTCCGAGCGCATGCAGATCCCGGTGGTCACCTCCCTCATGGGCAAGGGCGCCATGCGCTGCTCCAACCCGCTGAACCT
>CAVJHQ010000039.1:0-19296 GCA_963649365.1 Alloprevotella sp. | reverse complement strand
CTCGACGCCTTCCTCGAGGACGCCATCGAGCTCGACGTCGACGCCCTCTGCGACACCGAGGAGTGCTACGTGGGCGCGGTCCTCGAGCACATCGAGGAGTGCGGCATCCACTCCGGCGACTCCGCCTGCTGCTTCCCGCCGTTCTCGCTCTCCGACTCCATCGTCGCGAAGGTCCGCGAGACCACCCGCAAGCTCGCCCTCTCGTGCCACATCCGCGGCCTGCTCAACGTCCAGTACGCCGTGCGCGACGAGCAGGTGTTCGTCATCGAGCTGAACCCGCGCGCCTCGCGCACCGTGCCCTTCTCCTCGAAGGCCACCGGCGTGAGCCTGGCCAAGTACGCCGTGCGCATCATGAGCGGCGAGAAGATCTCCGACCTGGGCCTGCCTCCCGAGAACGCCGAGCGCGGCTATTACGCCGTCAAGGAGGCCGTCATGCCCTGGAGCCGCTTCCCCGGCGCCGACGTGACCCTCGGGCCCGAGATGAAGTCCACGGGCGAGGTCATGGGCCTCGACGTGACCTTCCCGAAGGCCTACGCGAAGACCCGCGAGGCCATCGACTACGACGTGCCCCAGTCCGGCACGGTCTTCCTCTCGGTCTGCGACCGCGACAAGCGCTCCGTCGCCCCCGTCGCGCTCTCGCTGCTGCACCTGGGCTACAACCTCGTGGCCACGGGCGGCACCGCGAAGACCCTGAAGGCCGCGGGCATCCCCTGCGAGGTCGTCAAGCGCATCTCCGAGGGCAGCCCGAACATCGGCGACATGCTCGCCGAGGGCAAGATCAGCTTCATGATCAACACGCCCAAGGGCCACAGCTCCCGCGGCGACGGCGCGATCCTGCGCTCGGAGGCCGTGAGCCGCGGCATCGACATGGCGACCACCATGAGCGGCGCCGTCGCGCTCGTCCAGGCCATCAGCTCGCTGCGCGAGGGGCCGCTGGACGTCTACGCGCTTCAGGACCTGCCGCAGGTCTAGCGGCTGTCCGTCCCGGAACCCCGCGCGGGCGGGCGGCCCGTGTTCAGAAGGCTCGGCGCTCGCGCTGCGCGCTCGCTCGCTTCGCGACTCGCCTTCTCGAACACGCGCCGCCCGCCCGCGCGGGGTTCCGGGACTACGTTGTTTGAGCCTGCGCCAGGGGCGGCGGGGGCCTCGCCCCTTGTCCCTGGCGGACTGGGTGGGGCCCGTATTCGGCGAGCGGCTTGTGGGTCTTGGGCTCGTGGCCAATCACGCCAGGTTCCGTGTCAGCCAGAGTTTTCGTTCCTTTAAATTCAGCCTCGGTGGACGATCGTCCGGACCGCCTCGGGCCTGGGCCCCGCCCCTTCAGGCGAGTCGCGAAGCGAGCGAGCGCGAAGCGCGAGCGCCGAGCCTGAAGGGGCGGGGCCCAGGCCCGAGGCGGTCCGGATTCAACGACGGGCCGCCGTGTGAATCCCGTGTTGTTTGGGTTTATCAGCGAAGTTTGCTACTATTGGAAAGCTGTGCGAGCCATGCGGGCGTGGCGGAATTGGTAGACGCGCTGGATTTAGGTTCCAGTGGGGAAACTCGTGAAGGTTCGAGTCCTTTCGCCCGCACCATCGCGCACATCATGGAATCGATCGGCGGGGAAGGCCCGCCGAAGCACGAGACACTGGAGGAACGTTGAACATCACCGTTACCGAGCCGCAGCGCGAGGAGAACACGCTGACCGCCGAGGTCACCGTCGCCGCTTCCGACGTCAACGCCGCTATCAAGAAGACCTACAAGCAGATCGCCCAGCGCTACAACTTCCAGGGCTTCCGCCGCGGCAAGGCTCCCCGTCCCGTCATCGACGCCATGATGGGCAAGGAGGGCGTCGTCGCCCAGGCCACCAACGACCTTCTCAACGACCTCGAGCCCGCCGTGCTCGAGGAGCTCAACGTGACCCCGGTCGGCCGCCTCTCCTTCGGCGAGGACCCCGAGCTCCTCGTCGAGGGCTCCGAGTACAAGGTCACCGCCAAGGTCGACGTCCGCCCGCAGGTCGAGCTCGAGAGCTATGACGCCCCCGAGGTCAACATGCCCCCCGAGGAGGCCACCGACGCCGAGGTCGACTGGCAGGTCAAGCAGCTCCTCTCGTACCAGACCACCTACGAGGACACCGACTCCGAGGCCGAGGTCGCCGAGGGCGACGTCGTCAACGTGACCATCGAGGACGTCGAGGGCGCTTCTCACCTCGCCGGCGAGAACAAGACCGTCTTCCTCAACGGCCAGCAGGTCCCGGCCGAGCTCCAGGCCGGCATCGTCGGCATGAAGAAGGGCGAGACCAAGGACGTCGAGTGGACCCACTCCCACGAGCACGACGGCGAGACCCTCTCCCACGACTTCAAGGTCAAGGTCACCCTCAACGCCATCAAGGAGGCCGTGACCCCCGAGCTCACCGACGAGCTCGCCAAGAACTCCTTCGGCTACGACGACGTCGAGGCCTTCAAGGCCGCCGTCAAGGAGGAGATCGAGGCCGACAAGAAGCGCACCCTTCCCGACCTCAAGGAGGACCGCGTCGTCGAGGCCGTCGGCAAGCAGGTCAAGCTCGACGAGGTCCCCGAGAACTATAAGAACGAGATCTTCAACGAGCTCGCCCAGGAGTTCCTGGCCCAGCTCCAGCGCCAGAACATCTCGCTCGACATGTACCTGCGCGCCCGCGGCGTGAAGTCCGACGACTTCATCGCCGACCTCCACGAGCAGGCCGACGAGCGCGCCCGCCAGTCCCTCGCCCTCGACGCCGTCGCCGAGAAGATGGGCTTCGAGGCCACCGACGAGGAGGTCGACAACGAGTTCGCCCGCGCCGGCATCGAGGACGTCAAGGCCACCGTCAAGCAGTGGAAGAAGGAGGGCCGCCTTCCGGCCATCCGCGACTCCATCAAGCGCACCAAGGCCCTCGACTGGCTGGTCGAGAACGCCAAGGTCACCATCAAGGACGAGGTCGCCGAGCGCGCCGCCGAGGCTGAGAAGGCCGAGGACGCCGAGTAGACCACTGCTCAGCTAGCTGCATCTTCTTTGCCCCGAGCGAGCATTCGTGCCCGCTCGGGGCTTCGTGTACGACGCAAGGAGACACCATGCACAACCCCACGAACATCCCGCTCATTCCCTACGTCGTCGAGCAGACCCCGCGCGGCGAGCGCAGCTTCGACATCTATTCCCGCCTGCTCAACGACCGCATCGTGTTCCTCGGCGAGGAGGTCACCCGCGACTCCGCCAACCTCGTGATCGCGCAGCTCCTCTTCCTCGAGAGCCAGGACCCCGACAAGGACATCTCGCTCTACGTCAACTCGCCCGGCGGCGACGTCTACGCGGGCCTCGGCATCATCGACACGATGAACTTCATCAAGCCCGACGTCTCCACCATCTGCGTGGGCATGGCCGCCTCCATGGGCGCCGCCATCCTGGCCTGCGGCGCCAAGGGCAAGCGCCTCTCGCTGCCCAACTCCATGATCCTTATCCACCAGCCGAGCTCGGGCGTCCAGGGCCAGCAGACCGACATCCAGATCGTGGCCGACGAGACCCGCTGGATCCGCCAGAAGCTCAACCAGATGCTCGCCGACGCGACCGGCCAGCCGATCGAGCGCATCAACGCCGACACCGAGCGCGACAACTACATGCGCGCGGCCGAGGCCTGCGAGTACGGCCTTGTCGACAAGGTCATCGAGTCCCGTACCGAGCCTTCCACCCAGGAGTAGCGCATGCCCTCGAACAACGACGGATACACGGGCGGCTACGGCTTCCCGGGCGGCTTCGGCGGCCCTGACGGCTTCGACGACGGCGAGATGCGCTGCTCGTTCTGCCACAAGACGCGTTCCCAGGTGAACAAGCTCATCGCCGGGCAGGACGGCGTCTGCATCTGCGACGAGTGCATCGACGCGGCGCGCGACATGATCCACGCCCAGACCGAGCCGGCGTCCTTCGACACCTACGACGAGCTCTCGGAGCTCTCCCAGGGCCGCGAGCTGCCGACCCCGCACGAGATCTACGACGAGCTCTCCCAGTACGTGATGGGCCAGGAGAACGCCAAGCGGGCCATGTCCGTGGCGGTCTACAACCACTACCGCCGCATCCTCTCGGGCAACGACGAGGTCGCCGAGGGAGCCGAGCAGGTCGAGATCGCGAAGAGCAACATCCTGCTGCTCGGTCCCACCGGCACGGGCAAGACCCTTCTTGCCCAGACGCTCGCGCGCTTCCTCGAGGTGCCCTTCGCCATCGCCGACGCCACGTCCCTGACCGAGTCGGGCTACGTGGGCGAGGACGTGGAGAACATCCTGCTCAAGCTCATCACCGCCGCCGACGGCGACGTCGCCCGCGCCGAGATGGGCATCGTCTACGTCGACGAGATCGACAAGATCGCGTGCAAGGCGGAGAACCTCTCCATCACCCGCGACGTCTCCGGCGAGGGCGTGCAGCAGTCGCTGCTCAAGATCCTCGAGGGGACCCAGGCCAGCGTCCCGCCGCAGGGCGGCCGCAAGCACCCGCAGCAGGAGCTCATCAAGATCGACACGACGAACATCCTCTTCATCTGCGGCGGCGCCTTCGTCGGCCTCGACAAGATCGTGGCCGACCGCATCGGCAAGAAGGGCATCGGCTTCAACTCCGAGGTGGCCCACCGCGTCGACGAGCACGACGTCGACCTCGTGTCGCAGGTCATGCCCCAGGACCTGCACAAGTTCGGCATGATCCCCGAGTTCGTCGGCCGTCTCCCCGTGATCACCACCACCAAGGAGCTCACCGAGGACGACCTGGTGCACATCCTTACCGACCCGAAGAACGCGCTGGTCAAGCAGTACAAGCGCATCTTCGAGCTCGAGGGCGTGACGCTCGACTTCGAGCCCGAGGCCCTGACCGAGATCGCGCGCCAGGCCCTTGCCCGCAAGACCGGCGCCCGCGGACTGCGCGCCATCTGCGAGTCGACCCTTCAGGACGCCATGTTCGACGTCCCGTCCGACCTCGACGTGACCAAGGTCGTCGTGACCAAGGACTCCGTCGGCGGCGGCAGCCCCGTGGACATCGTCCGCAAGAAGCACTAGGCTCCCGCAAGAAACGCGCTTCTCAGCATTGAAGGCCCGTGGGCATGTGCCTGCGGGCCTTCTTGCGTGCTTGGTGCGGGTGCTCTTGCGTTGTTGGGGCGTATCGCCACGTGCGTGGGACAGCTCAGGCCGGCCTGCGCCTCGGGCCAGGGGCGGGGGACTAAAGGTTGCTTCCGCCGAGGCTCATGTACGTCTTGATGATGGCGCGGCGGCGCTTGGTGCCGCCGGGGCAGGTCTTGTCGAAGGCGGGCATGATGCCCTTGTAGAGCACGATGACCTGGAGGCGCTTGGCGAGGCCCTTGGCGGTCGCGCGGGAGTCCTCGAGCTGGGCGCGGATCTCCTCCAGGTAGGGGGAGCGGCGGGCATAGTGCCAGAAGAGGTCTGCGCCGTCGGCGTCGGGGTAGAGCCAAGGGCGGTTGTCGGGCCCCGCGAAGTGCACGATCTTCGGGTCGCGGCGGGCCTCCTCGTATTCCTCGCGGACGTCGGCGGGGGCGTTGGCGACGATGTGCGTGCGGCGGAGGTGCTGCCAGTCCATGAGGTAGTTCCACTTCATGTGGATGCGCACGTAGCGGCCGTTGACCACCTTGTTGAGCACGTCCTGGTCGAGCCAGCGCCACATGCGCTCGGTGCTGATGCGAAGGAACTCCTCGGGCGTGACGGTGCGCCGGAGCTCGGCGAGGTTCATGAGCAGCACGCCCGCCTGGAAGTAGTCGTGCGGGTCGTCCATGCCGAGCTCGTCGGCCAGGTACGGCCCCACGGACTCGTCGTAGCCGTCGATCTGGCCGATCGTGTCGGCGTCGCGGGTGGCCCCGAGCTTGTAGCCCTCGACGTCTATGTCGTAGAGCTCCGCGATGTCGGCGTTGACGATGAGGTCGGAGTCCAGGTAGATGGCCTTGTCGACGTTGGGGAGAAGCTGCGGCGCCAGGAGCCTGAAGTAGGTCTCGGGGCGGAAGTGGCCGTGGTGGGGGAGCTTGATGTCGCCGAGCGCGGCGTCGACGTCGAGGAAGCCGATGCCGACGTTCGCGCCCTTGGTCTGGCGCGAGAGGGTGATCATGCTCGTGGGCGAGAGGTCGCGCGTGAGCACGACGATGTCGTAGCGGCGGCTCGGGCTCGCGTTGTCGACGATGGACTGTGTGGCGACCGAGAGATACGGGACGAAGCTCTCGCTGCAGGCGAACACGACGACGACGTCGTCGAGAGGAAGGTCGAGTCCCGTGGAGGAGGAGGCGAGCATGGTCCCCGAGAGGGCCTGGGCCTGCGACTCTGCCTTATGGGCGGGCATTCTCAGGTGTTTGATCAACTGACGAACCCTTTGCTCGTGCGTTTACGGTTCTTCTTACTGTAACATCCGCCCGACCGCTGTCGCAGAACAAAGGCGCCCCTTAAGGCAACCCCCACAGGGTTGCTCCCTGCGGGGGTTGCCGGCCGCGCCCCGTTCGGCGACCTCGGCCCTTCTTGCCGGCGGCGGCGCGTGAAGACGCGCTACTCCTGCACCTTCAGGGCCTCGGCCAAGGGAACGCGCTTGATGGCGCGCGTGTGGAGCGCCGCGACCACCAGATAGGTGGCGAAGCCGGCCAGTATCGTCTCGGCGATGGCCCAGGCGGGCGCGTAGATCTCGATGTTGCCGCTGAAGCTCAGCATCATGGAGCGATAGAGGGCGGTGAGCGCGCAGATGATCAGGGGCTGGGCCGTCACCAGCGAGACGGCCACGCAGACGGTGATCGAGCGAAGGTAGAGGCGGGAGATCTCGCCGTCGCGGTAGCCGAAGACCTTCATGTAGCTTATGGAGCGCGCGGAGTGGTCGAGCACGGCCTTGGTGAGCAGGTAGATGAACAGCAGGAAGATGAAGACCGAGAGTCCCACCATCAGGCCGATGAGGTCGCCCATCATGTCGACGAACTGGTCGCCGATGGCGCGCATGTCGCTCGGGGTGGTCTCGGAGGCGAAGTAGCGCGCGTCGAGCGTGAGCGCCTCGTCGCTCGCGTAGGCGTTGAAGTAGCCCTCGTCGTTGCCGAAGAACTCGTTGAAGTCGTCGAGGCTCATGTAGATGTTCATGTTCGACTTGGTGCCCCAGGCGGCGTCCGCGCCCTCGTAGACGACCTCGCGGCCCTCTCCCTCGTACTTGTCGTAGAGGCCGACCGTGCCGCCGGGCTTCCAGCCGAACTTGTCGATAAGCCCGGCGCCGAAGACCACGCGGCCGCTCCCGACGCCGAGGCCCTTCCAGTAGGACGAGTCCTCCTGGACGCCGTAGACGGTGATCGTCTCCTCGCCGGCGCCCTCGCCGCGGTCGTACTGCAGGGTGTAGACCGCGTACTTCTCGGCCTGGGCGATGGCCGCCGACCCGTTGTCCGTGGTGTTCACGGGATGGACGTCCTCGTCGTCTGCGTCGATCCCGGACGCCTGGTCGATAAGGTCGATCGCGTCGTCGCGGCTCACGCCGAGCGCCGCGGCGACGGCGTCGAGCTTCTCGTAGAGGTCGTCCTGCGCGTCCGTGGCCGCGTCGGCCGCGTCCTGGGCCGCCTGCAGGCTCGCCGCGGTGGGGGAGGACTGCGCCGTGGCCACGGCTTCCTGGGCGGCCTCGGCGGCGTCCTCCAGCGCGTCGGCGGAGTCCTGCGCCGCGGAGAGAAGCGCGGCGTCGACGTCCTGCAGCCGGTCGACGGCCGCCCACTGCTCGCGCTCCTCGGGGCTGCCCTCGAGCTCGAGCGGGGCCTTGAGCGTGTACTGGTGCTCGGCCACGAGGCTGTCCTCGAGGTTGTCCGCGAAGTGCTGCATGGTGGGCAGCACCGCCAGGCCGAAGAGCAGCAGCAGCGACGCGAAGGCGATGCCCACGTACAGCGTGGCGAAGTTGCCGAGGTTGCGCAGGAAGACGCGCAGGCGGAAGCGCGCCGTGAAGCCCAGGCGCTCGGGCAGGGGCAGGCCGCGCTTGGTGCCGGACTTCCCGCCCGTCTCGTGGCGCAGGAACTGCAGCGGGGTCTTGCCCATCTTGCGGAGAAGCCCCAGGAGCGTCACGCCCACGAGCGCCGCCACGGGGACCACGGCCGTCTGGACGACGACCTCCCAGCTCCAGCTCACGTGGAACGGCGGCAGGCTGTAGGAGCCGTAGTAGAGGTCCTTCATGGGGATGGTGAAGACGCGCACGCCCAGCGCCGTGCCGATGCCGGCCGCGAGCACGCCCACGATGGACGGCAGCAGCAGGTAGTGCAGCACGATCTCGCGCCTGCGGTAGCCGCTCGCCAACAGCGTGCCGATGATCGCGCTCTCGTCCTCGATGGTGGCCGAGGTGAGAACCACGAACACGAACGCCATGATCACGACGATGATCTCGAGCAGGACGACCCACATGGCGGAGTCGCCGGAGACGTCCTCCGCGGCGTAGCCGATGCCCTGGTTGGCGTCGGCGTCGGTCAGGTCGTCCACGCGGGCGTCGGCGTCGGAGAGGGCGCGCACCATGTCCTTCTCGACGTCGGTTCGCTCGGCGACGGTGAGGCCGCGGTCGTTGAAGGTGAACGAGTAGACGTAGGCGGGCGCCGCCCCGGCGTCCTCGAGCGCGCGGAAGCCCGACTCGGACACCTCGGCCACGCCGTAGCTGAGGGTGTTCACCGTGAAGGAGGAGTTGTCCTGGAAGAGCGCCTGGCTGTCGGGCTGGGTCATGATGCCGACGATGCGGTACGGCTGGCCGCAGAGCTCGACGGTATCGCCCACGGCCAGGTCGTTGTTCGCCGCGAAGACGCGGTCGACGGCCACCTCGTCGGCGAGCTCGGGCACCTCTCCCTCGCAGTAGGCCGCGATGTCGACCTCGGTGCGGTGGGCGTAGGTGCGCAGCGTCCTGCGGTCCCCGGCGGCGCCGGGCTTCTCGAGGGAGGCGTCGATGGAGAAGTTCTCGTAGATCCTCATGCCGCCCACGCCGTCGGCCTCGGCGGCCGCGGCGTCGAGCTGCGCCTGCGTGGCCTTGAACGAGGTGGTGAAGCGGCCGTCCTCGATCACGTACTCGTCGCGCATCCCGTCCATGATGACCTCGATGGAGTGCGCCGCGAGCAAGAAGCCCGAGGTCATGGCTATGGACCCGCACATGAGCAGGAAGATGCCCAGGTACTTGCCCAGGTTGTTCCTGAGCTCCCGGGGGAGCCGCTTGAAGAGGGGAGACATGGCGCCACCTACCATTCGAGCTCGGAGGCCGCGGCGGGGGCGTCGTTCACGACGTCCTCGGCAAGGCGCCCGTCGCGCAGGCGCAGGACGCGGTCGGCCATCCGGGCTATCTCGGAGTTGTGGGTGACGATGACGATCGTGCAGCCGTACTCGCGGTTGACGTCCTCCATGAGCTTGAGGATCTCCTTGGAGGTCTTGTAGTCGAGCGCGCCCGTGGGCTCGTCGCAGAGCAGCAGGCCCGGGTTCTTGACCAGGGCGCGGCCGATGGCGCAGCGCTGCTGCTGGCCGCCGGAGACCTGCCGGGGGAACTTCGAGCGGTGCTCGTAGAGCCCGAGGGACCGCAGCAGGTCGTCAATGGGCAGGGGGTTCTTGGAAAGATGGGCCGTGACCTCGATGTTCTCGCGGATGGTCAGGTCGGGGACGAGGTTGTAGAACTGGAAGACGAACCCGAGCTCGCGGCGGCGGTACTCGCCCAGGTCCTTCTTGCCAAGGGCGGTGAGCTCGGTCCCCGCGACGGAGATCTTGCCGCCGTCGGCGCCCTCGAGGCCGCCGATGAGGTTGAGGAAGGTCGACTTGCCGGATCCCGAGGGGCCGAGCATGACGCAGACCTCGCCTTTGTTGACGGTGGTGGTGATGCCGTCGAGCACCTGGGTGCGGGCGTCGCCGTCGCCGTAGTGCTTCTTGAGGTCGTCGACCACCAGGTAGGGGGTTGTGCCCTTCATAGGACGCTCCGTTTCTTTGCATCGCGGCTGCGTCCGGCCCGAGGCCAGAGTTAGCCAAGGTTAAAGTTAGACTAAGCTAACCTTAACACATGTCGGATGCGCGGGGCGGGCTGGGGCTGGCGAGAAGGGCCGCGGGCGGCTAGCCGCGGCAGGCCCCGACCGGCGGCTCGCCGGAGCGAATCCGCAGCAGCAGGGCGTCGACGGCCTCGGAGAGCGGCCGGCGGGCGTGCCCGAGGCGGGGCTTCTTCATGAGCCTTGGCAAGAGGCGCGGCCGCGGGACGTACAGGTCGGCCCCGCGGTCGTTCGCGGACACGCGGTAGGCGGGCAGGCCTGCGGGGGCCTCGAGGCCGTCGGCCAGGACCAGGGCGTCGCAGGTCTCGGCGGCGTCGAGGCCGCGCAGGCGCACGAACTCGATGGGGTCCTCCACCTTGGAGAGCATCTCGTAGACGGCGCCGGCGTCCGCCATGTCGTCGAGCACGAGGCCGACCGGGTCGCCCTCGGCGCAGGCGAGCCCGACTCGTTTCGGTCTTCTTGCCTCCATGCGGCGCGCCTTTCTGACGAGGTTTCCGAGCGTTATCCTGTGTACGTTTCAATGGTACTCACGAGGGGGAATCCATGCTCGACTCTTACACGTTCTTTTCCAAGACCCGCGTGCTCTTCGGCGCCGGGAAGCTCTCCGAGCTCGGCGACCAGAAGCTCCCCGGCAAGCGAGCCCTGGTCGTGACCACGGGCGGCAAGTCCGTCAAGGCCAACGGCTACCTTGACCGCACGCTCGCCGAGCTCGACCGCGCCGGCGTCTCGCACGTGCTGTTCGACCGCATCGAGCCGAACCCGCTGCGCCAGACCGTCAACGACGGCGGCCGGCTCGCGCGCGCCGAGGGCTGCGACTTCGTGCTCGCGCTCGGCGGCGGCTCGGTCATGGACGGCTGCAAGGGCATCTGCGCCGTGGCCGCGAACCCGGTGGTCGCCCCCGACGGCGCCGAGTCCGCCCGCGACGTCTGGGACTACGTCATGGGCGGCACGGCCAAGGGCCTGCCCATCGAGAACGACCCGCTGCCGCTCGTCTGCGTGACCACCACGGCCGGCACCGGCTCCGAGGTCGACGCGGGCGCCGTCATCTCCTGCGAGGAGAACGACGAGAAGCTCCGCCTCGGCGACCCGCGCCTCATGCCCGTGCTCGCCGTCGTCGACCCCGAGCTCATGCTCACCGTGCCTGCGCGCCTGACGGCGTACCAGGGCTTCGACGCGCTGTTCCACAGCGTCGAGTGCTTCATCGCGAACAACGGCAACTTCATGAGCGACATGATCTGCCGCGCGGGCATCGCGCACGCCGCGGCCGCCCTCGCCGCCTGCGTGAACGACGGCTCCGACATCGCCGCCCGCTCCGAGCTCGCCTTCGCGAACACCCTCGGCGGCTACGCGATGGTCGCCTCCGGCTGCTGCGGCTGCCACGGCACCGAGCACGCGATGAGCGCGCACCACCACGGCCTGCCCCACGGCGCCGGCCTCATCATGATCGCGCGCGCTTATCACCGCCACATGATCGACGCGCACGCCTGCGACGAGCGCTACGTCGAGATGGCCCGCCTCATGGGCAACCCCGACGCCGCCGAGCCGTCCGACTTCGTCGCCGAGCTCGAGCGCCTTATGCGCGAGTGCGGCGTCGACGGCCTCAAGATGAGCGACTGGGGCATCGAGGAGGGCGAGCTCGACGCGATGGCGGCCAACGGCCTCGCCACGAACGCCGCCCTCTACGCGCACGACCCCGCGCCTCTTTCCCACGACGACGTGGTCGCGATCCTGCGCGAGAGCTATCGATAACGGCGGCCCGCCTGCGGTGCCCACGGCGGCCTTCTCGTCGGCGGGAAGGCCGCCTTTTCCGTGCGGTTAGCCGCGCGGCCATCGGCTCGTGACGCGACGGAAACAAGGCGTTAGCGCGGACGTTGCGCGACGGGTGTTACCCTTTGCGAGGTCGCTCGCGCAAAGGAAGGAAACCAAGGTATGTGCGCCGCAAAGAAGGAAGAAACCGCAGGTCAGAAGACTACCGCCCAAGTGCTCGTAGACTGCCTCAAGGCCGAGGGCGTCGACGTCATCTTCGGCATCCCGGGCGAGGAGAACCTCGACCTCATGTTCGCCATCAAGGAGGCGGGCATCCGCTTCATCCCCACGCGCCACGAGCAGGGCGCGGCCTTCATGGCCGACGTCTACGGGCGCCTCACCGGCCGCGCGGGCGTGTGCCTGGCCACCCTCGGGCCGGGCGCCACGAACCTGGTGACGGGCGTGGCCGACGCCTTCCTCGACGGCGCGCCGCTCGTGGCCATCACGGGCCAGGTCTCCACGGAGCTCATGCAGCTCACGAGCCACCAGTACCTGGACCTCTCCGCGATGTTCAGCCCGATCACCAAGCGCTCCAAGGTCGTGATGAGGCCCGACACCGTGGCCGAGATCGCGCGTCTGGCCTTCAAGTACGCCGAGGCTCCCAAGCCCGGCGCCACCCACATCGACCTGCCCAAGAACATCGCCCACATGCCGAGCCCGGCCAAGCCCCTGCGCCGCCAGCAGGCGCCGGCCCTCTATGCCGACCCCGCGAGCGTGACCGAGGCCGCGCGCCTTATCTCCGAGGCGAAGAACCCGGTTATCCTCGCCGGGGCCGGAGCGGTGAGAAACGACGCCGCCCAGGCCGTGACCATGATGGCCGAGCGCCTGCACATCCCGGTGGTGCAGACCATGATGGGCAAGGGCATCATCCCCTGCGACAACAAGTACCGCATGGGCGTCGTCGGCATCCCGCAGCACGACTACATCATCGACGCGTTCGACATGGCCGACCTGGTCATCGGCATCGGCTACGACCTCGTCGAGTGCGCGCCGAAGAAGTGGCACACGCACGACGACATGAAGATCATCAACATCGCCGGCCTGCCCGCCGACGTCAACCAGCAGTACGAGCCCGACGTCGAGGTCGTGGGCGACCTCTCCGACAGCATCTACCAGATCCTGCGCACCGCGCGCCGCGACGACAAGCCCGAGCCCGAGGCGATGCTCGCGGTCGGCGCGCGGATGCGCGCGGAGCTCGAGGAGCAGGGGCGCGACGACTCCTTCCCGATGAGGCCGGGGCGCATCATTTCGGACATGCGCAAGGTCCTGGGCAAGTCCGACATCCTCGTCTCCGACGTGGGCGCCCACAAGATCTGGATCGGCCGCGAGTACCCCTGCTACGAGCCGAAGACCTGCCTTATCTCCAACGGCTTCGCGTCGATGGGCTTCGCGGTTCCGGGCGCCTTCGCGGCGAAGCTGCTCAACCCCGAGAAGCGTGTCCTTGCCGTTTCCGGCGACGGCGGCTTCATGATGAACTCGCAGGAGCTCGAGACCGCCGTGCGCGAGCACGTCCCGTTCGTCACCCTTATCTGGGAAGACGCGCACTACGGCCTTATCAAGTGGAAGGAAGAGGAGCAGTTCGGGGACGTCTTCGGCGTCGAGTTCACGAACCCCGACTTCTGCGCCCTCGCCGAGGCCATGCACTGCCACGGCTACCGCGTGGAGTCGACCGAGGACTTAATCCCCACGCTCGAGCGCGCCTTCGCGAACACCGACGCCCCCAGCGTGGTCGTCGTGCCGGTCGACTACAGCGCCAACATGGAGCTCACCGAGACCCTGCGCGAGGAGTACGCCTAGGCCGCGCGCCAAAATGCCGCCTTTTGTCCGGCCGCACTGCCGCGCCCCGGAATCGACGGTCGCAGCAACCTAGGTAAGAATAGCGCCCCGGAATCGACGGTCGCAGCAACGTCAGCAAGAAATCCGCCCCGGAATCTACGGTCGCAGCAACGATTGATTGCTGCGACCGTCATTTCCGGGGCGCATCGGTGCTTCTCGTTACTGCAACCGTCGATTCCGGGGCGTTTTGCCTGCTCCCATTGCTGCAAGCGTCGTTTCCGGGGCGTCGCGGTGCACGCGGGCGAGACAGTAGCCAGCAAGTTCTCGCTCGTGGCGCCTCCTTGCGCGCGCTTATCGCCTAGAGGAACAGCTGGTACGCGCGGCGCGGCTGGGCGCGGTCGCCGTCGATGAAGACGCGGCCGGCGTAGGCGAAGCCGCAGCCCTCGATCACGTGGCGCATGCGGGCGTTGTCCTCGTGGGTGTCCACGCGGATCTCCGCGAAGCCGCGGGCACGCGCTTCCTCAATGAGCCGCTGGTAGAAGCGCCGCCCGATGTGGTTGCCGCGGAAAGCGGGGGAGACCGCCACCCGATGGATGGTCGCGTAGGCGCCGCCCGGGTTGCCGGTGCGGTCCCAGCTCCCGTCCTCGATGGCGTCGTAGTTGGGGTCGGGCCCGGGGATAAGCGCCGCGGTGGCAACCACCTGGCCGCGCACGCAGAACACGCGCCCCCAGCCCTGCATAAGGTCCTTCGTGACCGATTGCACGTCGGGACCCGTTCCGTTCTGCCATTGGTCGATGCCGTCGGCGGCAAGAAGCTCGCGGCCGGTCTCGAGCATGGCGATCATGGCCGGCACGTCGTCGACCATCGCGGGCCTCATGTCGCAGTCGGCGAGCTTGACCTCGTCACGGTTCATAGGGATGACTCCTTCTTCAGATTGATTCCGGTCAGAGATTATGGCCTATCGGGGCCCTTCTTGCCCAGAACTTGTGGAGAACGCGTGCCCGCGGCTGCCGAAAGCGCGGCGCTCGCTAGGCTAGGGACCGCGCGGACGGAAGTCGGGGCCATGAGCGCCTCTCGGCCCGTACCTCGACGTCCTGTTCGTGAAAATTGGAGTGATTCGCCTTGAGTACCACCGCCCCCATCTCCGCGGGCCGCGCGAAGCTGTGCGTCGGCCTCCTCGTCCTTCTCGCGTTCTCGCTCGGGTGCACCGAGTTCGCGGTCATCGGCATAGAGCCGGAGCTCTGCGACGCGTTCGGAGCCTCGCTCGCCGAGGTCGGGCGCCTTATCAGCCTCTACGCCATCACCTATGCCGTATCGACGCCGGTGCTCGCGCTCGTGACCGGCCGGTTCCGGCGCTTCTCGCTGCTGCTCGCCTATGCCGCGGTCTTCGTCGCCGGCAACGTCCTCGCCGCGTTCGCGACGTCGCTCGCACTCATGTGCGCGGCGCGCGTGGTCTGCGGCCTCGTTTCGGGGGCGCTGCTCGCGCTCGGCGTCACGTTCCTGCCCGAGCTCGTCGACGAGAAGAAGACCTCGCTCGCCGTGGCCGTCGTCTACGCGGCCTTCTCCGTCGCGATGGTGCTCGCCACCTCGGCGGGAAAGATGCTCGCCTCCGCCCTCGGCTGGCGCTCGGTCATGGTCGCGAGCCTTGTTTTCGCGGTCGTCTCCTGCGCGCTGCTCGTCGCCGTGCTGCCCCGCGAGGGCGCGACCGACGAGCCCGCCGGCGTCCGCGACCAGCTCGGGCTTCTTGCCGAGCCCTGCGTCCTCGCCTGCGTGGCCGTCTTCGTCTTCGGCATCGGGTCGATCTACGTGTTCTACGGCTACGTGACGCCCTATCTGGAGGAGTTCCTGGGCCTTTCCGCCGCCCAGGCGAGCGCGGCGCTGCTCGTCTACGGGGTCATCCTCTTCGTGTCGAACATGCTCTCCGGCGTGCTCGACGGGAAGTTCGGCCTCAAGGCCAACGTGGTCGTCTTCCTCGTGCAGGCGGCCGTCCTCGCCGCGATGTGGGCCGTCGGGAACGCGATGCCCGCCGCGCTCGCGGTCATCATGGTGTTCGGGCTGCTCATGTATATGTGCAGCGTGCCGTGCGTGACCCTCTTCATGCGGATGGCCCGCGAGCGCCATCCCAAGGCGCTGACGCTCGCGAGCTCGCTCGAGCCCGCGGCGTTCAACGTCGGCATCTCGTTCGGCACCGCGGTCGGCGGCGCCGTGGTGAGCCTCGCGGGCCTTGGGGCGCTCGGCCTCTTCGGCGCCGTCCTCGCGCTCGGCGCCTGCGCCTGCGCCGCCGCGGCCGCCCGGCTCGAGCCGTAGCGGGCCGCGGGGGCGCGGCCGTCACCAGATGCCGAGAAGGCCCTCGAGGTTCTCGCGGAAGCGCCGGCGGTCGCGCTCGGTGAAGGCGGCCGGGCCCTTCGTGCGCCCTCCCGCGCGGCGGACCTTCTTCTCCTCGGCGCGTATGAAGAGGTCGGCGTCGATCGTCGCCTGGCTGTAGACGCGGCCGCGGACGCCTATGGCGCGGGCGCCGCGGCCGAGCGCCATGGCGGCAAGCCCGATGTCCTGGGTGACGACGACGTCCTCGGGGGAGAGGGACTCGACGATGGCGAAGTCGGCGGAGTCGGCGCCGGTCGAGACGGCGAGGGTGTCCACCCAGAAGCCGCGCTTGGCGTGGGCGGCGTCGCGCGGGTCGCCCGCGCGCACGTGGCGCTCGAGGTTCTGGGTGGTGTTGCCGGCGATCACCACGGGCGTCCCGGCTTTTCTCGCCACGGCGAGCGCGTCGGCGGTCACCGGGCATGCGTCGGCGTCGATGAAGAGCGTCGTCATTCGGCTCTCCGCTCCCTTCTTTCCCCGAGTTCGGAAGGCTTCCAAACTTCGGAAGCCTTCCGAACTACGGTTAAAAACTCTATATCTGCAGGTAGATGAGGTGGCAAGAAACGCGGGCGCCGCCCGCCAAAGTTTGGAAGCCTTCCGAACTCGGGGGGCGGCCGGAGGCTGGGGGCTGCGGCTAGAGGCAGCTCTCGTAGATGGCGCGGCAGTCGTCGATGGACAGGGGCCGGAGCTCGCCGATGACGTCGCCCTTGTTCTGGCGCAGCGTGCCGAGAAGCGCGGGGACGTCCTCGGCCGTGACGCCGAGCTCGCCCAGGGTCCGCGGCATGCCCATGCTGCAGAAGAACGCCTGGATCTCGTCGATCACGGCGAGGACGGCGTCCTCCTCGGCCTCCTCGGGCGTCGCGTCGATGCAGTCCTCCACGACGTCGACGGGCTCGATGTCGAACACCAGGCGCCCGAAGGTGAGCCAGCGCTCCGGCGCGCTTCTCCACACGTAGCGCATCCAGGCCGGCATGACGACGGCGAGGCCGGCGCCGTGCGCGATCGCGGGGTCGTGGGCCGAGAGCTCGTGCTCGAGCGCGTGGCTCTCCCACCCGCCGGCGCGCCCGTTCGGCTTGGCGGCGCGCCCGAGGCCGCAGAGGTCGTTGTGCGCCTGGGTGCCCGCCCACATGACGCTCGCGCGGGCGTCGTAGTCGCAGGGGTCCTCGAGCACGCGCGGCGCGCACTCGATGAGGCTGCGCACCAGCCCGCACGCGACCTGGTCCGTGACCGGGCAGGGGCCGGTCGACCCGAAGAAGCGCTCCATGATGTGCGCGCACATGTCGGTGATCCCGGCGGCCGTCTGGTAGGCGGGCAGCGTGAAGGTGAGCTCGGGGTCCATGAAGGCGAGGGCGGGGCGGTGCAGCTCCGTCGAGAGGCCCTTCTTGAGGCTGAGCGCGTCGTTCGAGATCACGCAGCTGGAGGAGGCCTCGGAGCCGGCCGCGGGGATGGTGAGCACGCAGGCCACCGGCAGTTTTCCCTCGGCCACGACGGGCGCCTTCTTCATGAAGAGGTCCCAGACGTCGCCCTCGTACGGCACGCCGACGGCTATGGCCTTCGCGGTGTCGATGACCGAGCCGCCGCCCACGGCGAGAACCACGTCGGCCTCGTCGGCGCGCGCCGCCGCGACGCCGTCGCGCACGAGGCCGACCTCCGGGTTGGGGCGCACGCCGCCGAGCTGGGCGTGGCGCACGCCTGCGCGGTCGAGGGAGGTGAGGACGCGGTCCAGCGTTCCCGTCCTCACGGCCGAGCCCTTTCCGTAGACGACGAGCGCGCAGCCGTAGCCGGCCTCGGCGAGGGCGTCGCCGACCTCGTCGACGACGCCGCGGCCAAAGACGAACCTGGTCGGAACGTGATAAGTGAAGTCGTTCATGTGCATCCATTCTCCCGGACAAACGTGCGGCCATTGTAGCCTTGCGGGCCGCCTGCCCCAATCGTCGCGGCGGCTACCTGCCGCCGGCCTCTCGGCGACGGCTGCCAAGCGGGGGTATCGGTGTTCGCCCCAAACCGGATTTATCACACGCGTGTCGGCAAACGGCTGTTGTTTTTCGACCAGCGGCTTGCATTTATGTTTCAGGCATGTAAGAGAACGTTACTTGTGCGCACCTCATGTAGACACGCGGCCCATAGTGTCAACTGTCCATAGGAGGCGCAAGGGCGCCATGGAGACGGGATCTGAAAAACATGTTCATCGCAGAGCTAGCCATTATCGCCATTGTCATTTAGCGCGGGTTGGTCGGTAGCCAGCCCGAAAGATACGGGCGGCTGTGCGAAGCGAAGTATGTTGAGGCCGCTTGGGAAACCAGGCGGCCTTTTTATGTGATCCCAGAAGGAAGGTAAGCAAGTAATGAACGGAATTGCACTGATGCTCGTCGCGGGGGTCGTTCTCGCCGCCGCGTACCTGCTCTACGGCAGGTGGCTGGCCAACTCCTGGGGCGTCGACGCCGACGCGCTCACGCCTGCCCGCCGCATGGAGAACGGCAAGGACTTCCACCCTGCCTCCGCGTTCACCGCGTTCTCCCACCAGTTCTCCTCGATCTGCGGCGCGGGCCCCGTCACGGGCACCATCGTCGCCATGGCCTTCGGCTGGGTCCCCGTCGTGCTCTGGGTCCTCGTCGGCGGCATCTTCTTCGGCGCCGTGCACGACTTCGGCGCGCTCTACGCCTCGATGAAGAACAACGGCAAGTCCATCGCGCAGCTCGTCGATAAGTACATCGGCAAGACCGGCCGCCGCCTCTTCCTGCTGTTCCAGTGGCTCTTCTGCATCATCGTCATCGCGGCCTTCACCTCCATGGTCTGCGGCACCTTCAAGTACACCGCCGCGGCCGAGGGCGGCATCGACTTCACCAAGTCCTACGCCGCCGGCTGCGCTGGCACGATCTCGATCCTCTTCACCTTCGTGGCCATCGCCTTCGGCTGGGCCCGCGAGAAGTTCAGCCTCAAGGGCGTCGCCGAGTTCGCCGCCGCCGTCGTCTCCATCGTCGTGATGTTCGCGGTGGGCATGCAGTTCCCGCTCTACCTCGACCTCAACCAGTGGATCGCCGTCGTCATGGTCTACCTGGTGTTCGCGTGCGCCATGCCGCTGAACGTCCTCAAGACCCCGCGCGACTACCTCACCACCATCATGATGGTCGTCATGATCGTCTGCGCGGTCATCGGCATCTTCGTCCTCGGCGTCCGCGGCGAGGCCACCATCACCGCGCCGGCGTTCGTGGGCTTCTCCACCAAGTCCGGCATGATGTTCCCGGTGCTCTTCGTCTCCGTCGCCTGCGGCGCGCTCTCCGGCTTCCACAGCCTCGTCTCCTCCAACACCTCCTCTAAGCAGGTGTCCAACGAGAAGGACGCGGTCAAGGTCGGCTACGGCGCCATGGTCCTCGAGTCCTTCGTCGGCATCATCG
>CAVJHQ010000038.1:0-19332 GCA_963649365.1 Alloprevotella sp. | reverse complement strand
AACTGCTTGGTGTAGAGGCCCAGGCGGTTGTAGAGGTTGGTCTCGTCGATGTAGAGGTCCATCATGCCGGGGTACGGGCGCCCGATCTGCGCGATGTTCGTGCGGCGCAGGCGACGGCGGACGTTCGCGGCGCGGCACCACTCGTCGAGCTGCTTGGCGACCTCGGGGTCGCCGCCCTCGACGACGCCGGTGACGACGGCGTGGCGCTTGCCCGCGCGGTTGAGGTCGGCCACGACCTCGCCGGGGGCGCCGCAGGCGTAGAGGTCGCCGAGCCAGGTCGGGATGTCGGTTGCGGCGTAGTCGGGCTGGGCCTTCTTCTGGACGTTGACGACGACCACGGGAACGTCGAGATCGCGGATGACGGGCAGTACGTTGTAGCTCGTGGCGTAGGTGAGCATCTGAAGGATAACCAGGTCGACGTCCGCGGCGCGGAACTTGTCGCCGGTGACCTGAGCCTGCTCCTTGGTGGTCACGATGCCGCCGTCGATGAGCTCGACGGTATCGGGGATGGTCTTCTTGAAGTCCTCGAACTGACCCTCGAAGTTGGGAACGAGCTGCGGGAACTGGGGCAGATAGGCTCCCAGGGCGATGGCGAAGACGCCGACCTTGGCTTTGGTGTTGACGAGCATGGGTTCCTCCTTGTGACGGATTCAATTGAAACGTTTCAATTCGTTGATGCTTAGTATGGATTGAAGCGTTTCAATCGTCAATAAGAACCCCCGAGCGGCGCAGAAATCCCTGCGAGCGGTAAATCTAGGACTATGGCCCGCGACGCCTCGTGCACCAAAAGGCGACGGCGAATATTATTACAAGTGTTGTAATATTCAACTCACAGGAGGCGCGCATGGCGACCACAAGCGAGGTCCGGCGCAACAACATCGCCGCGATTCGCCGCCTGCTTTGGCGCGGCGACCCTCTGAGCAAGAAGGACATAGCCTCCGAGCTTGGGCTTAGCGTCGCGACCTGCAACACGCTGCTCAACGACATGGCTGCGAGGGGCGAGGCGACCCTCGAGCCCCGCCGTACCGGGAGCGCCGGGCGCGGCGGGTTCTGTTACCGAGCCTCCGAGGATTACGCAAGCATCGTCGTGGCCGAAATCGACCTGCACGGAGACGAGCGCGTGTTCCACGCAAAGGTTCTCTCGCTCACCGGATCGGTG
Organism: Alloprevotella sp.; assembly: GCA_963649365.1. Lineage (GTDB taxonomy): Bacteria > Actinomycetota > Coriobacteriia > Coriobacteriales > Atopobiaceae > Paratractidigestivibacter. Next base: position 18,173 of record CAVJHQ010000038.1, on the reverse strand, counting down.
CTGAACGCGCTCGACGCAACGCTCCCCCACCTCGGTGGCGGCGAACTGATCACGTTGATCGAACGGGCCTGCAGCCTGCTTGGCAACGTCCGCCAAATCGTCCTCGGCGTCCCCGGCACCGTCCGGGAGGGCGTCATTGGCCACTGCGACGTCCCCGAGCTCAACGGCGTCGACGTTGCAACCAGCGTGGCCGGGAGACTCAGCCTCCCCATCCACATCGAGAACGACATGCACCTCAAGGCGACCGGGTATTGCCACGAGCACTGCGACCGCGACGAGGTCGCCACCCTCGCGAACTTTCCCCCGCACGTGCTGCCCGGCACGGCCACCGTCCATGCGGGCAAGCCGATTCGCGGCGCTCGCGGCTTCGCCGGCATGGTCGGATTCCTCCCCTTTGAGGAAGCGGGCGCGCCGATGAGCCGCGAACGCGAGCTCGAGCTGCTGGGCATCGAGACCTGCCGGCCGATCATCGCGCACGCCGTCGCCTCGCTCTGCGCCGTGCTCGACCCCGACGTGATCGTGCTCACGGGCGGGCTTCTCGACGAGGCCTGCGCAACATGGCTCCGTGAGGCGTGCTCCCGAACACTTCCCGAGGAATTCTTGCCTGAGTTTCGTTTTGAACAGGACTTTGACCGGTACTACCTCATCGGCATGCACCAGACGGCGCTGAGCTATTTGGAAAGGACACTCTAATGAGCGCACACGACACGAACAAAAACGAAGCCCCCGTCACCGCCCGCGAACGCATGGATGCAGGGCTCTGGTACGACGCGAACAACGACGCTGAGCTCGCGGCCGAGCGCCTCCGCGCGAAGGACCTCTGCTTCGAGTTCAACACGACGCGCCCCTCTGATGCCAAGAAGGTTTCGGAACTCCAGGCTCAGATCCTCCCCCACGCAGCCGCCGACGTCGAGGTCTGCGCCCCGCTGCAAGTCGACTACGGCTACAACGTCGTCGTCGGCGAGGGCACCTTCTTCAACCACGGCACGTACCTGATGGACGGCGCGCGCATCACCATCGGCTCGCACTGCTACTTCGGGCCGTCGTGCGGCTTCTACACAGCCAGCCACCCCAAGCTGGCGCGCGACCGCAACCGCGGTTTTGAGCTCGCGAGCCCCATCACCATCGGCGACGACGTCTGGTTCGGCGGCGACGTCACGGTGCTGCCCGGCGTGACCATCGGCTCTGGCGCGATTATCGGCGCAGGCTCCGTGGTCACGCGCGACGTTCCGCCGATGTGCATAGCCGCAGGCAACCCCTGCCGCGTGATCCGCGAGCTTACCGAGAGCGATGGCTTAACAAACGAAGAATTGGGCATCTAGCTGCACGTTATTTAACCTACTGGAAGGAAATGCCATGAAGAGAAGAATCCTCAACGAGCGCCTTGCCGCCATCGTCGCGAGCCTGCGCCACGGAGAAATGCTGTTCATCGCCGACGCCGGAAGCGGCACCTCGACAAAGGCGCTCTACCCGCTCGACCCGAGCGTCGAGTACCTCGACCTCGAGGCGGTCACGGGGTCGCCGAGCTTCCAGGACATCGCGGGTACGCTCGTCGAGGTCGGCGACTTCGAGTCGGCCATCGTCACCGACGTGATGCCCGAGGTCAACCCCAAGGACTACGAGTTCGTCGTCGGGCTCTTCGGCGAGGACAAGGTCACCCGCATGAACTACATTCCCGACTACTACGAGCTGCGCGACCGCTGCCGGGCGGTGATCCAGACCGGCGACTACGGCGTGCACGCCCAGGCGATCCTCGTCGCGGGCTACCCCAGCGACGACATCCCTATGGAATGGCTCTGGCACGGCATCCGCCGACGGACTGATGCGTAAGCAAGAAAAGCACGAGACCCTATCGGCCTGAGATAAAGATAAGCGCCGGGCGTTTACCCTCGATACTTGGGGAAACGCCCGGCGCTTGGCGTTTGGCGTCCGTTATCTACCGCGCGATGTCGACGAACTGAGCGCCGAGAAGGTCAGCCAAGGGCTCGGGAGCCACGCGAAGCGAAAGCCCGCGGCGGCCACCCGAAATCCCGATGGTGTCGAAGAGCTGGGCCGTCTCGTCGAAGAACGTCGGAAAGAGCTTCTTCATGCCGATGGGCGTGCAGCCGCCGCGCACATAGCCCGTCACAGCCTCCAGGTCCTTGATCGGCATGAGCGAGAGGGACTTCTCACCGGCCGCCGCAGCCGCGCGCTTGAGGTCGAGTTCCGCCGCGACGGGGATGCAGCAGACCACGTGGTCGCCGCTCGGCGCCACGCAGACCAGCGTCTTGAAGGCCGAGTCCGGGTCCTCACCAAGCTGCTCGGCGATGCGCACGCCCACGCCACGCGAGATATCGTCCTCCACGACCTCCTCGGCCTCGTACGGGATTCCGGCCCGGTCGAGCTCCCGCATCGCGTTCGACTTCTGCAGCTTTTCTTTCTTTGTCATGGCTTACTTCACCGCCTCGGCGCGCTCATGGTCGCGGGCTAGGACGCGGGCGAGGAACTGACCGGTGTAGCTCTCGGCGCACTCGGCAACCTTCTCGGGGGTGCCGTAGGCCACGACCGTACCGCCGCCGTCGCCGCCCTCGGGACCCATGTCCAGGATGCGGTCGGCCATCTTGATCACGTCGAGGTTGTGCTCGATCACGAGCACGGTGTTGCCGGCGTCCACCAGTCGCTCGAGCACCTCGATGAGCTGGCGCACGTCCTCGAAGTGCAGGCCCGTCGTCGGCTCGTCGAGGATATAGAACGTCTTGCCCGTCTGCTGGCGGTGCAGCTCCTTGGCGAGCTTGACGCGCTGCGCCTCGCCGCCCGAGAGCGTGGTCGCGGGCTGGCCCAGGTGGATATAGCCCAGGCCAACGTCGCTGAGGGTCTGCAGCTTCCGCTTGATCTTCGGGATGTTCGTGAAGAAGGTCAGCGCCTCGTGAACCGTCATGTCGAGCACGTCGGAGATCGTCTTGCCGTGGTAGGTGACCTCGAGCGTCTCGCGGTTGTAGCGCTTGCCGTGGCAGACCTCGCAGGGCACGTACACGTCCGGCAAGAAGTTCATCTCGATCTTGATCTGGCCGTCGCCCTTGCAGGCCTCGCAGCGCCCGCCGCTCACGTTGAACGAGAAGCGCCCCGGGCCGTAGCCGCGCATGCGGCTCTCCGGCGTGGAGGCATAGAGGGCACGCAGGTCGTCCCACAGCCCGATGTAGGTCGCCGGGTTGGAGCGCGGCGTGCGCCCGATAGGGCTCTGGTCGATGTCGATGACCTTGTCGATAAGCTCGATGCCCTCGATCTTCTTGTGCGGGCCGACGGGACGCTTGGAGCGGTGCACCGCGTTGGTGAGCGCGGGCGCGATCGTGTCCGTGACGAGCGACGACTTGCCGGAGCCCGAGACGCCCGTGACCACGGTGAGCGTGCCGAGCTCGACCTTAGCCGTAACGTTCTTGAGGTTGTTCGCCGAGGCACCAGTGACCTTGACGGCGCCGCGCCGCGGGTTGCGGCGCTTGGCCGGCAGCTCGATCTGCTTGCGGCCCGTAAGGTAGGCGCCCGTGACGGAATCGGGCGACGCCATGATCTCCTCCGGCGTGCCGGCCGCGGTCACGTGCCCGCCGAGCTCGCCGGCGCCGGGGCCCATGTCGATCACGTAATCGGCCGCGCGGATGGTGTCCTCGTCGTGCTCGACCACGATCACGGTGTTGCCCTGGTCGCGCAGGTGCTTCAAGGTCTCGATAAGGCGGTCGTTGTCGCGCTGGTGCAGGCCGATGGACGGCTCGTCGAGGATATAGAGCACGCCCATGAGGCCGGCGCCGATCTGCGTGGCCAGGCGGATGCGCTGGGCCTCGCCGCCCGAGAGCGTGGCGGCCGCGCGCGAGAGCGTGAGGTAGTCGAGGCCCACGTTAACGAGGAACTGCAGGCGCGCGAGTATCTCCTTGACCACCGGGCCGGCGATGAATCGCTGGCGGTCGGTAAGCTCGAGCGCCTCGAAGAAGACGAGCGCGTCTTTGCAGGAAAGGTCGCAGACCTGCTGGATGGACTTATCCCCAACCGTGACGGCCAGGATCTCGGGCTTCAAGCGCGCGCCGTTGCACGTGGTGCAGGGCACCTCGCGGATGTACTTCTCCAGGTGCGTGCGCATGGTCTCGCTCGTGGTCTCCTGGTACTTGTCGAAGAGCACCTTGCGCACGCCGGGGAACGTGGTGAGCCAGCTTGTGTCGCGCCCGTCGCGGGTGTGGTACTGGACGCGGATCTTCTTCTCGCCAAGGCCCGCGAGCAAGGTCTCCTGCGCCTTCTTCGGCAGGTCTTTCCACGGGGTCTGGTCGCTCACGCCTATGTGCTCGCACACGGCGGTGAGGATCTGCGGCCAGTAGTTCGAGTTGCCGAAGAGGCTGCCGAACACGCCCTCGGCCACGGAGAGGTCCGGGTCCTCGATCAGCGCCTCGGCGTCGACGATCTTTCGGAAGCCGAGGCCGTCGCAGTCGGGGCAGGCGCCGTAGGGCGCGTTGAACGAGAAGTCGCGCGGCTGCAGGTCGTCCATGGAGTGGCCGTGCTCCGGGCACGCGAGCGCGAGCGAGTACTGCAGCAGCTCGCCGGGCATGCGCTCGGGGTCGTCGCGGTCGGGCAGCAGCCAGAACGCGACCTTGCCCTGGGCAAGCTTGGTCGCCTGCTCGACGGCCTCGGCGATGCGCCCGAGCGAGTTCTCGCGCACGACGATGCGGTCGACCACGACCTCGATGGTGTGCTTGAGCTTCTTCTCGAGGCGAATCTCTTCCCCGTCGAGCTCGCGGACCTCGCCGTCGATGCGCACGCGCGAGAAGCCCTCGCGCTTGAGGTCCTCGAAGAGCTTGGTGTACTCGCCCTTGCGCCCCAGCACCACGGGCGCGAGCACGAAGGCGCGGCGCCCCTGGGCATGCGCGAGGACCTTGTCCGCCACCTGGTCGGTGGTCTGGCGCTCGATCACGCGGCCGCACTCCGGGCAGTGCGGCGTGCCGATGCGCGCGTAAAGAAGGCGCAGGTAGTCGTAGATCTCCGTGACCGTGCCGACCGTGGAACGCGGGTTTCTCGACGTGGTCTTCTGGTCGATGGAGACGGCCGGCGAGAGGCCGTCGATGGAGTCCAGGTCGGGCTTGTCCATCTGCCCGAGGAACTGGCGGGCGTAGCTGGAGAGAGACTCGACGTAGCGACGCTGGCCCTCGGCGTAGATGGTGTCGAACGCGAGGGACGACTTGCCCGAGCCGGAAAGGCCCGTGATGACCACGAGCTTGTCGCGCGGGATGTCGACGTCGATGTCCTGCAGGTTGTGCTCGCGGGCGCCGCGGATGACGATGGATTCCTGAGCCATGTGCTTCTCTCCCCAGAGACGGTAATGGGGTTGATTCTAGCACAGTTGTTCGCTGTTCTCGGCGGCGGCGATGCGCCTTCGGAAGCCAGGGCAGGAACCCTTTGTCGGCCGCGACGCCGAGAACTCGTCACCGGGCGGCGCGAAGGAACTCGTCCACGAGGCGGCGGTACTGGGCGAGCTGAGCCGAGGTCCAGGCCCCCATATCGTCCGAGGTGAGAAGCACGCTGCCGCTGCATCGGCGTCTACGACGGCGCCTACCGCTGCGTCGAGCCCGCCGTCAACGGGCACGTGTAGGGCGATAACGCTTAATACAGCAGGAGACTAGGCATAGACGCGGCCGCCTTCGTAGGCGAACCGCGTAATAAGCGGAGCGTCGTTTCCTCGCGTCAGCCCCTCTTCCCGAGGGAGTCGATGAGCTTCCGGGCGGCGAGAAGGCCGTCGGTGGCGGCGGACATGATGCCGCCGGCGTAGCCCGCGCCCTCGCCGACGGGCCACAGGCCGCGGACGTTCACGCTCTGGCCGTCGTCGCCGCGCGTCACGCGCACGGGCGAGCTCGAGCGCGTCTCCACGCCGGTGAGAACCGCGTCGTCGGCGTCGAAGCCGCGCAGCTTGTGGGCCATGTTCGGGATGGCCACGCGCAGGGTCTCGACGATATAGGGAGGCAGGCACCCGTCGATGCTGCCCCATGCGACGCCGCGCGGGTAGGTCGGCACGACCGCGCCGCCGGCAGCGGACGCCTGGCCGCGCAGGAAATCGCCCACAAGCTGGGCCGGCGCCACGTAGTCGCCGCCGCCCGCCGCGAAGGCCGCGCGCTCGCACTCGCGCTGCAGCTTAATGCCCGCGAGCACGTCGTCGCCCGGCAGGTCGGCCGGGAACACGTTGGCAAGAAGCCCCGAGTTGGCGTTTGTCCCCGCGCGGTCCGAGAGGCTCATGCCGTTCGTGACCACGCCGCCCGGCTCGCTCGCGGCCGAGACCACGAAGCCGCCGGGGCACATGCAGAAGCTGAACGCGGATCGGCCGCTCGGCAGGTGCTCGGAGAGCTTGTACGGAGCGGCGCCGAGCGCGGGGTTGCCGGCCGCCGGACCGTAGAGCGCGCGGTCGACGTCGGCCTGGAGATGCTCGATGCGCACGCCCATGGCGAAGGTCTTGCGCTCCATGGCCACGTCGCGGTCGCGCAGCATCTCGAAGACGTCGCGCGCGGAGTGGCCGCAGGCAAGGATAACGTCGGAGGCGGCCATGCGCTCCTCACGCTCGACGCCCTCGGCGTCCTGGGACACCAGGGTCACGCCGCACACGCGCCCGTCCGTGACGTCGACGGAGGTCATGCGGCAGCGCGTCCGGACCTCGCCGCCGGCCTCCTCGATCTGGCGCAGTATGTTCGTGACCACGCCCGGCAGCACGTCGCTGCCCACGTGGGGCTTCGCGTCCCAGAGGATCTGCGGCTGGGCGCCCGCCTCCACGAACGTTTGCAGGATAAGCCGGTGAGCAGGGCTTTTGGTGCCCGTCTGGAGCTTGCCGTCCGAGAACGTGCCCGCGCCGCCCACGCCGAACTGGATATTGCTCTGCGGGTCGAGCGCGCCGGTCGCGTTGTGCGCGTCCACGATGCCGCCGCGGCGGGTCGCGTCGTCGCCGCGCTCCACGAGCAGCGGGCGCAGGCCCGCGCGCGCGAGCGAGAGCGCGCAGAAAAGCCCCGCGCAGCCGGCTCCCACGACAACGGGCCGCAGCTCAGGACCATTGAGAACGAGGCCCGGGAAGGAGAACGAGTCGGGCTCTGCGATGCCAACGCCCTTGTCGGCGTGGGCGCGGCGCAGCTTGGCGAGAAGCGCGGCCTCCGCCGCATCGCCCCCTTTGAGCTCGACGTGCACGGTAAAGGTCAGGGTGACGTCGTTCTTCTTGCGGGCGTCGATGGAGCGGCGGCGGCGCTCGAGGCGGGCGATATCGCCGGGCTTGACGCGGAGCTTCTTCGCGCACGCTTTGCGCAGCACGGAGAGCTCGTGGGCGTCGCGGCCGTCAAGCTGCCCCAGACGAATACGGATGTTGGAGACCTCGAGCATCAGTTGTTTTCCTTTCTTGCCGCGAGGGCATGCGCCGCGGCGGCCGCCCCGGCGACCATGCCGCTCTTCCATGCCCACGCGAGGTTGAACCCGCCGCAATCGGCATCGACGTCGAGCGCCTCGCCGCACGCGAAGAGGCCCGGGCGCACCTTGGCCTCAAGCGTCGCGGTTTCGAACTGGCTGGTAAGAAGCCCACCGCGCTTGACCTGGGCCTTGTTCGTCTCGGCAAGGCCCTCGACGCGGAAATCGAGCGCACGGGCACGCTCGAGCGAGACGCGCCCGCCGCCGAGCGCCGCCGCGACCTGCGGGTCGAGCACGCCCTCGGGGGCCGCCGTCGCGAGGACGTCGGCCGGCATGCCGCAGGTCAGGTCCAGGCGCACCACGTCGCCCGTCTCGACGCGCCGCGAGAAGTCGAACATAACGATACCGGAGAGGCCCCAGGCGCGGAACAGCACCTCGCCGGCCTCCGCGAAGACCTCGCGCCCGTCGCGCAGCAGCGTCGCGTGGGCGCGGGCGCGGCGGCCGTCGAGCGCGTCCAGGTCGAGCGCCGCATCGGTCGGGCGCGCCGCCACCGGGCACAGCACGGGCGAGAAGGGCCTCGCCTCGAGGCCGAGACCGGACGCAAGCGCTTCTCCCCCGCCGCAGGCGATCACCGTCGCGCCGGCCCGCGGAAGGTCGCGTACCCCCGTGACCTCGCGCCCCGGCGCGAGCACGACGCCCGCCCGGCGCGCCCGCTCGAGCAGCAGGTTGCGCACGCTCGCCGCCTGAAGCGACATCGGGTAGAGCCGGCCGCCCTCCGAGACCCAGGCCAGGCCGCAGGCGCGCCAAAACGCGAGCACGTCGGCGAGCCACGCGTCTCCGTCACCGCAAACACTGCTTACGAACTGCGGCTCGTTGTAGCGCGCGGCGTCAAGGTCCTCGTTCGCGAAGTTGCAGCGGCCGTTGCCTGTGGCCAGAATCCTGCGCCCGCACTCGAGCTCGCGCTCGAGCACGACCACGCTCGCGCCGGCCTCGGCGGCCGCGACCGCCGCCGTAAGCCCCGCCGCGCCGCCGCCGATGACGACGACGTCGCAGCTCGCAGGCACCTCGACCGCCGCGGCGGCGGCCGCAAGGGCTTCTCGCTGTTTCGCTCTGGAGACCTTCTTCGCCATGCGGCTATTCGCCCTCGCGCGCCAGGAACTCGGTGAACTCGGCCACCTGCACGACCGTCTCGACCATCTGCGGCAGCGTGCCCGCGGGCAGCGCGGACTCGAGGTTGCCCGCGTCGCAGGCCGCCGCGAGCGCGGGGTCGATGCCCAGCTGCCCGAGCTCGATGAGGTCGAACGCCTTGGCCGTCTCTTCCAGGCGAGAAGGGCCGTAGGGGTAGATCTTCTTGCCACAGTCGGGGCACTCGACGTAGGCCATGTTCTCCACAAGGCCGATCACGGGCACGTCCATCATGTTCGCCATGTTCACGGCCTTGCCCACGACCATCTGGACGAGGTCCTGCGGCGAGCTGACGATGACGACGCCCTCCACGGGCAGGCTCTGGAAGACGGTGAGCGCCACGTCGGAGGTTCCCGGGGGCATGTCGACGAGCAGGAAATCGAGCTCGCCCCACGCGGTCTGGCCCCAGAACTGCTTGATGGCGCCGGCGACCACGGGGCCGCGCCAGAGCACGGGGTCGGTCTCGTTCTCGAGCACGAGGTTCGCGCTCATGACCTTGACGCCGCCCGCGGACTCGAGGGGAACGAGCAGGTTGTCCTGGGCGTAGGCGTGCGCGCCCGAGAGGCCGAACATCTTGGGGATGGAGGGGCCGGTCACGTCGGCGTCGAGGATGCCGACCTTGGCGCCGCGGCGCGAGAGCTCGGTGGCAAGAATGCCTGTGACCAGGGACTTTCCCACGCCGCCCTTGCCGGAGACCACGCCGACCACGTGCTTGACGGTCACTCCGTCCGCCAGCGGCTCCTGCGACGGGGCCGGGGCGTTCGCCGCGGCCGCGGCCGCCTCCTGCTGCTTGGCCTCGGCGCCCTGCCTGCGCGAGGCCTCGAACTCCTCACGGATGCGCTGCTTCTGTGCGTCGTCCATGGTCACGACCCTTCTATGCCGCGAGCGCCGGGGCCGAGGGGTCGGCGCCCGGCGCGTTCCTGTTGTTTTCGGGCCTTCGATTCTACCCGCATCGCCGCGCACCCGCCCCAGCGCCTTCCCGGAGTTCGGAAGGCTTCCAAAGTTGAGAAGGCTTCCGAACTCGGTGGCTATTCAGGCCGGTAAGCCTCTGAGCTGGGGAAACTTCCTGGCTTATGTGGGGATTCCCAAGTTCGGAAGGCTTCCGAAAGTTGGGAAGCCTTCCGAACTGTGGGGGCTCCCCGGTGCCTACGCCACGAGGATCTTGACGCAGACCTTCTTGAGCTTGGCGGGGCCGGCCTCGCCGCAGCAGCCGGGCTTGTGGGCGTCGCAGGGCGGCGTCACCACGAGGTCGCCGGCGCGCAGGGTGACCCACGACTCGCGCGCAGGCTCGCCGTAGAGGCCGAAGTCGTCCTTCTCGCTGAACTCGCCCGCAGGCTCGAGCTCGGCGACCGGGGCGATGCCCACGTGCTCCTCGCCGCTGATGACGAAGTGCACGTCGGCATAGCGGCGGTGCGCCTCGTAGGGCTTCTGGTCGGCCGGGGCGGTCTCGAGCTCCATGACGTTGGCGAAGATCCTCTCGCCGTCGATGACGTGGCGGCGGCACTCGATCTGCGCGAGGTCGTCGCGCGAGAGGAACGCGAGCACCTTGGCCATGTCCTCGGCGCAGATTACGTTCTGGGCGTAGTCGGAAAGAGAGGAAGAGAGCATCATTGCCTCCAAATGAACGGGCACGCGGCGCGCCGCCGGACGACGACGGGGCCGCGCGCCTATGCCGGATAATATCCAAAGACGCCCGAGGCGCCCTTTTGGCGATAAACCAACCCCTGCTCAACAAGGTGGTCGAGGTTGGCGATGGACTCGGCGCACAGGAACCACCGGGTAGCCAGGGGCACGGCGTCGAGGCCGCCGGCTCCGACGGCGCGCCAGCCCATGCCCGCCACGAGCTCGCGGCCGGTCCTGCCGGGAGCCTCGCGGATGGCCGCGAGGGCGCGGGCGCTTCTTTTCTCGTGGTGGGCGATGTTGGCCCGGGCGCGCTCGGCGAAGTCCCCCTTCTGCTCGCCGTGGCCAAGAAGCGCCTGCTCGATGCCCATGTTCGCCAGCGTGTCCAGCGAGCGCAGGTGGTCTCCCAAGGAGTCAGGCACGTCTTGCCAGAAGCTGATGAACGTCGAGCAGGCGAAGAGAAGCGCGTCGCCCGTGAACGCCAGGCGGCGCTCGGGGAGCCAGAGCACGCAGTGGCCAGGCGTGTGGCCGGGCGTCGCGACGACCTCGAACTCCCAGCGGCCGCAGGCCAGGCGCTCGCCAGGCTCGACCGTCCTGGCGCGGACGCCGTCGGCCGTGAAGTCGGCCCGGCGTGTCCACAGCACAGCCACGAGCTCGGCCGCGGCGGCAGGCTCGGACCCCTCGGCGACCAAGCGACGAACGAGGAAGTCGCGATAGGCGGGGCTCGAGTAGGCCCGCATATCGGCAAGCGTCCGCGACGACATGACGATTTCGGCCCCGGCGTCGGAAAGCTCGCGGACGAGCCCCGTGTGGTCCTCGTGGGAGTGCGTGCAGAAAACGGTCGACCGGGAGGGGTCGACGCCCAGGCGCACGAGCGCCCGCATGAGGCGCGTGTCGTTGTAGTCGTCCCAGGTGCCGGCGTCGACGATGAGCGCGTGCGTCCCGTCGAGGACCACGTGCACGTTCACGCTCGGCAAGAAGGTCCTGCCCATGGCAAGCTCCACGCGCCAGATCTCCGGCTCCGCGCACACGCGCGTGCACGAGAAGCCGTCCGAGTCCAGCCGGAACGATTCGCTCATCTCTCCTCCTCCCGGAGAAACGCGGGCGTTGGCCGTTGCAGAAACGCGACGGGACGTTGGCTGCAGCCCATGGTAGCCGCAACCAATGTCCCAAAACTAGTCATTTGACGGCTGCAACCAACGTCCCCAAACTAGTCATTTGACGACTGCAACCAACGTCCCCAAATTAGTCAAGGCCGAGGTAGGAGAGCATGCCGTCGACGGCGACCTTGGCGCCGGCCACGGCGTGCACCACGGTCAGGGGCCCGTTGACCACGTCGCCGGCGGCAAAGACGCCCGGCACCGTCGTCTGGCCGTCCTCGCCCACCTCGAGCAGGCCGCGGTCGTTGGCGGAAAGGCCGTCGGTGGTGAGCACGAGCTTGTTCTTGGGCAGCTGCGAGGCCGCGATGATCACGGTGTCGCACTTCACGTGGTCGAGCTCGTCCTCGTAGCCCACGACCTTGTCGTCCTCGTCGAAGATGGCCGTCTTGAACACGGGGCCGTCGTCGTCGATGGCGCAGATGGCCTTGCCGTAGACGATCTCGGCGCCCTCGAGCTCGGCGTACTCGACCTCCTCGGAGCTCGCCGAGACGTGCTTGCTGCGCGCGTAGAGCGTGACCGTGCGCGCGCCGTGGCGCAGCGCCTGGCGCGCGACGTCCATGGCCACGTTGCCAACGCCGATGACGGCGACGTCCTCGCCCACGTGCGTGGACGCCGGGTTGACCAGGTAGTCGATGCCGAAGGCGACGTTGCCGCGCGTCTCGCCGGGGATGCCGAGCTTGCGGGCGCGCCAGGTGCCGGTGCCCACGAAGACGGCGTCGTAGCCGTCGCGCAGCAGGTCGTCGATGTGCAGCGCGCCGCCGATGGTCGTGGAGGGGCGAATCTGGACGCCGAGCGAGCACATGACCTTGCGGTACTTCTGCACGAGCGTCTTGGGCAGGCGGAACTCCGGGATGCCGTACTCGAGCACGCCGCCGATCTCGGAGCGCTGCTCGAACACCGTGACCTCGCAGCCCTTCTGCGCGAGCTTGATGGCCGCCGTGATGCCCGCGGGGCCGCTGCCGATGACCGCGACCGACTTGCCGCAGGGCTCCGGCGCCGTGAACTCCGCGCGGTCGAGGTAGGCGCCGCTCACGAAGCTCTCGATGCTCGAGAAGTGGATCGACGTGCCGCGGCGGCCCTGGACGCAGGAGCCCTCGCACTGGTTCGAGTGGTTGCAGACGATGGAGCACACCGCGCTCATGGGGTTGTTCTCAAAAAGAAGCGCACCCGCCTCGTCGATCTTCTTTTGCTTGAACAGGTCGATGACCTGCGGAATCGGCGTGTGGACGGGGCAGCCGCGAAGCTGGCACATGGCCTTCTTGCAGCCGAGGCAGCGGTTTGCCTCTTCGACGATGTGGACCGCCATTGTGGGTTCCTCTCCCGACGGGGCCGTGCGCGACCTCCTCGCGCCCGGCCGATAAGAAGCGCGGCGAGCAGGGACCCCTACCCTGGACTCGCCGCGCGGGCTCTATGGGTTGGGAAGAGACGCGCCTCTTCCCGCCTTGGCAAGAAGGTCGTCCCTTCTCGCCGTCTGGCCGGCCGCCGTCACGAACGGCCGCCGGCCCTGGAACCGGGCTCGCCTACGCGCGCACCTTGGCCACGACGTCCATGGCGCCCTTGCAGGCCTCGGTGACCTTGGAGAAGTCGCCGTCGGCGAAGAGGGCAGGCTTGACCATCCAGGTGCCGCCGCAGGCGATGATGGACTTGGAGGAGAGGTACTCCTCGACGTTGCCGGTGCTCACGCCGCCGGTCGGCATGAAGCGGTGGCCGACGAACGGGGCGCACAGGGCGTTGATGGTGTTGAGCCCGCCGTACTGAGCGGCCGGGAAGAACTTGGTGACCTCGAGGCCGAGCTTGCGGGCGGCGGTGACCTCGGAGGGGGTCACGGTGCCGGGGAGCACGGGGACGCCGAGCTCGATGCAGTGCTTGACCACGTCGGCGTCGAAGCCCGGGCTCACGATGAAGGCGGCGCCGGCGGCCACGGCCTCGTCGACCTGCTCGACGGAGAGCACGGTGCCCGCGCCGACGCAGATCTCGGGGACCTCGTCGTGCATGGCCTTGATGCACTCGGCCGCGCAGGCGGTGCGGAAGGTGACCTCGGCGGACGGCATGCCGCCGGCCACGAGCGCGCGGGCCATGGGGACGGCGTCCTCGACCTTATCGAGCACGACGACCGGGACGATGGCGAGCTCGTGGAGCTTCTCGTAGAAATCCTCGTACATGGGTGAATCCTTTCTCGCTTTCGCGTTTATCTGCAAAGAAGTGCTGGTAGGGGCGTCGCCGCGGGCCGGGGCATGAACCGGCCCGCGCGCTTCTTGCCCGCGGGGCCTAGCGGGCGACGCGGGTGGCGCCGCCGGAGGAGGCCACGGAGCGGATCTCGGCCTCGGTCACGAGGTTCGAGTCGCCGCGGACCGAGAGCTTGAGGACGCTCGCCGCGATGGCGTAGTCGATGGTCTCCTGCGGCTCGAAGCCGTTGAGCATGGCGTGGAGCAGGCCCGCGTTGAAGGCGTCGCCGGCGGCCACGCCCTCGAGCACGTGGACGTCGTGGACGGGGCTGAACCAGTGCTCGTCGCCCTCGGCCTTGTAGAGCATGCCCATCCACTGGGAGCGCTCGGTGGAGGCGACGTTGCGGACGACGGAGGCGACGACCTTGCAGCCGTACTCGCCGCAGATCTGGCGCGCCATCTCCACGTAGGAGTCGCGCTCCTCGATGCCGTGGGCGAGCGAGCCGGAGACGCAGGTCATGCCGAGGGCGGAGGGGGCGTCCTCGTCGTTGGCGATGCACACGTCCACGAGCGGCATGAGCTCCTTGAGGACGGACTGGGCCTTCTCGGGGGTCCAGAGCTTGCCGCGGTAGTTGAGGTCGCAGACGGTCTCGATGCCCTTGGCGCGGGCGGCGGTGAGGGCGGCCTTGCAGGCGAGCGCCATCTCGTCGGAGACGGCCGGGGTCACGCCGCTGAAGTAGAAGACGTCGACGCCCTCGAGAATGGCGTCCCAGTCGAGGTCGGCGTTGGAGGCGAGGCTCATCGCGGAGTACTTGCGGTCGTAGACGCAGCCGTTGCCGCGCTGGGAGGCGCCGAGCTCGAAGAAGTAGGAGCCCAGGCGGTCGCCCTTGCGGACCACGCGGGAGGTGTCGACGCCGTAGGCAACGAGCGAGCGCAGCGCGCAGTCGCCGATGCGGTTGGCGGGGACGACGGAGACGAACGCCGCGCGGTCACCCTGGTACGCGAGCGAGAAGGCCGTGTTCGCCTCGGCGCCGCCGTAGCGCACGTCGAACTCGGTGGCCTGCTCGATGCGCAGGTGGTCCTTGGGCGAGAGTCGCATCATGATCTCGCCGAAGGTGAGCACGAGGGAGTTCTTGTCCATTCCATCCTCCAAAACGTTTCGTTTACCTTTACGGAATCGATTTACGAAATCGATTACATTACGTTGGCGCTTATTGTATACTCGTCCCAAGAGAAAACGCAACGGAATTCTCGTAAGCGGAAAGAAAAACTTCGAGGGCGCGAGGTCCGGCCGGGTCTGAGGCACGGACAGAGAGAGCTCGCGCGGGGAAAAGGAGGCGGCGGCGATGGCCCGCGTGCGCATCAAGGACATAGCCGAGCAGGCCGGCGTAAGCGCCGCCACGGTCTCGCGCTACCTCAACAACACGCCGGGCGCCATGACCGAGGAGACCCGCGCGCGCATCGCGGAGGTCGTCGAGCGCACCGGCTACCGGCCGCTCGCCGCCGCGCGCAGCCTGCGCACCGACCGCTCCCAGCTGCTCGGCGTCGTGCTCGCCGACATATCGAACCCCTACTCCTCCGCCATGCTGGACGCGCTCTCGCGAAAGGCGGCGACGGCGGGGTACTCGCTTATGACGGCGGTGTCCGGCAACGACGCGGCCGCCGAGGCGGCGGCCATCGACCGGCTTATTGCCGGCGGGGCCGACGCGCTCGTGGTGAACACCTGCGGCGGCAACGACCGCGCGCTGCGCGAGGCGAACCTGCGGCTGCCCGTGGTCCTGCTGGACCGCGACGTGACGGGCGGCGGCCTCGACCTCGTGACGTCGAACAACGAGGAGCTGGTGGACGACCTCGTGGCCGAGGTCACGGCCTGCGGCTGCGAGAGAATCGCGCTTCTTACCGAGCGGGACGTGACGAGCTCCATCCGCCGCGAGCGCGCGGCGCGCTTTACCGAGGAGTGCGCGCGGCGCGGCGTCGCGTCGGCCGTGATCGAGCTCAGCGAGCGCGCGGCGGAAGACGATGCGCAATTAGTCAAAGAGCTTCAGGGCAAGGGGCCCGTCGGGCTTATCGCCATCAACGGCCTCGTGTTCCTGCGCCTTATAGAGATGCTGCAGGCGGCCGAGGCCTCGGGCGCCCTTGCCGGAGAATGCGTCCCGCGCGTGGCGACCTTCGACGAGTTCGCCTGGAACCGCGTGCTCATGGGCGGCGTGACCACGGCGGCCCAGGACGTGGAGGGCATCGCGCAGGCCGTCGTCGACCTCGCGCTCGAGCGCATCGACGCGGCGAGCGGCGAGCGTCGGGCGCCCCGCCGCGTCGAGATTCCCGGCCGTATCATCCATCGCGCCTCGACAAGCCACTGAGCTGGCGACCCGGCCGGCCCCGGGTTCCAACCCCGGAGAGCGCCGGCTCCCCACTCCGCTGCAACGGCTACAACCCTGGAAAGAACCCCGGCGCCCCGCAAGCAGCCTCAAGCAACGACAAGCCGCCGATATGTGGAGAAAATAAGGCGGGCAAAGCCAAGGGTTGCTAGGGTGAACGTTCACCCTATACTGATAACCACCTTGAGCCACAGGATGCGACGCCTTGACCCAGGGACAAGCAGAACCGCGACCCGCCCCTCGGGGCCGCGCCCGGGCGCTCCATGCCATGCAACCCGTGCGCGGTACCTCCGACTCCCTCCGAGGGGCGGCCAGCGGCTTTTTTATGCCTCGACGACTCGACGATCTCAGGCACAAGCAAAACTGGTTTACAATACCACGTATCTTGCCTATATATCCAGGAGAAGCCATGCCCCGCCAGTCGTCGCCCGCAAAGAAGCGCCTTACCATCACCCAGATCGCCGAGATGGCAGGTACCTCGAAGACGACCGTCTCCTTCTATCTCAACGGCAAGACGAGCCGCATGTCGGAAGACACCCAAAAGCGCATCCGCAAGGTCATCGAGGAGACCGGCTACGAGCCCTCCCCCCTCGCCCGCGGCATGAACGCCAAGGAGAGCAAGCTCATCGGCGTGATCATCGGCGACATCACCAACGCCTTCGCCAACCAGATCGTCAAGGGCATCGACGAGGTCATCTCGGCCGAGGGCTACCGCATGCTCGTCTGCAACTCGAACTTCAGCAAGCAGAACGAGCTCGCCTACATCGACCGCCTCCTCGCGCTGGGCGTCGACGGCTTCATCGTGCAGCCGACCGCCCAGTTCAAGGAGATCACGCGCCAGATCAGCGACGCGAAGAAACCGCTCGTCTTCATAGACTCCAAGCTCTACGACTTCGCGTCCAGCTGGGTAAAGACGGACAACTACGAGGCTTCTTACCAGGCTGTCGAGGCCTGCGTCCAGAAGGGCTACCGCCGCTTCCTCGTGGTCACGGCCGAGCCCGGGCTCATCTCGAGCCGCATCGAGCGCATGAGCGGCTTCGTCGACGCGCTCGAGAGCCACGACATCGGCTTCACGCAGTTCGTCATCGAGGGCGACCGCGTCGACGAGGAGAAGCTCGGGGCCTTCCTTAAGGCGAACATCGACGGCACGACGCCGACGCTCGTCTTTGCCCCCAACTGCTGGGCGCTGCCGGAAATCTACAAGTGCTGCCGCGACTACTACGGCCTCATGCCCGACCGCGTGGGGCTCCTCGGCTTCGACAACACCGAATGGGTGAGCGTGGCCTCCCCCTCGGTCTCCGTCGTCGTACAGCCCGCGCGCGAGGAGGGCACCACGGCCGCGCGCATCCTTTTGGACGCCGTCGCCGAGAAGGGCGAGGCGAACCCGCACCAGGTCCTGGACTGCCAGGTGCAGTGGGGCGACACCACGCTGTAGCAGCGATGCGGGGGCCGAGGTCTGCTGCGGCGAGCGGGCCCATATGACCGTATTATCTTAGAAAGTCTCTAAACCGATTTACTGCCAAAAATGCGGTGATTTTGTCGATACACGAAAATGCATCTCCGTTCGCCCAGTTATTTCTTGACAAAACCGGTTTACCAACGGACACTAGCCTCGTGTTGTAAATACAGGCTTTCAAAACAGATTGGAAGTAGCAATGGCAGAGCAGTACGCAGACCCCAGCACCTTCAGCATGGACAGCTTCCGCCTTGACGGCAAGGTCGCCCTCGTCACCGGCGCTTCTTACGGCATCGGCTTCGCTATCGCCACCGGCCTCGCCAAGGCCGGCGCGAAGATCGCCTTCAACGACCGCGACCAGGCGAAGATCGACACCGCTGTCGAGAACTACGCCAAGGACGGCATCGAGGCGCGCGGCTACGTCGCCGACGTCACCTCCGAGGAGCAGATGCAGCAGCTCGTCAAGGACGTCGAGGCCGACTTCGGCACCACCCCCGACATCCTGGTCAACAACGCCGGCATCATCAAGCGCACCCCCATGCTCGAGATGGACGCCGCCGACTTCCGCCAGGTCGTCGACATCGACCTCAACGGCCCCTTCATCGTCTCCAAGGCCGTCCTGCCCGGCATGATCGCCAAGGGCCACGGCAAGATCATCAACATCTGCTCGATGATGAGCGAGCTCGGCCGCGAGACCGTCTCCGCCTACGCCGCCGCCAAGGGTGGCCTGAAGATGCTCACCCGCAACATCTGCTCCGAGTTCGGCGAGCACAACATCCAGTGCAACGGCATCGGGCCTGGCTACATCGCCACCCCGCAGACCGCT
>CAVJHQ010000037.1:0-19631 GCA_963649365.1 Alloprevotella sp. | reverse complement strand
GATGCTCATGCCGCACTTCTTAAGGCAGATGAGGCCCTTTATCCATTCCAGGTCGTGCTCGTCGAAGACGCGGCGGTTGTTCTTGTCACGCTTGACGTTGGGAACGAGCCCCTGGTTGCAGTAAAACTTGAGCGTCTGGTAGGTCATGTTCGCCTCGCGGCAGGCCTGCATCATCGTGTACGTCATATGGAGAAGGTCCTCTCGCTGCGGCTTCGCTCTTTACCGATTGTAACTATCGGTTGTTATAACCGCATTGTCAAGCAAGACCGGCGACGCGAAGGAGCAACCATGGCTTTTGACCCCAGCAACATGATGTACGCGGAGCTTTCCTGCGGCGTGAAGATGCCGCAGCTCGGCTACGGCGTGTATCAGGTCACCCAGGACGAATGCGAGCGCTGCGTGCGCGACGCCCTTGAGGTGGGCTACCGCCACATCGACACCGCACAGAGCTACTTCAACGAGAAGCAGGTAGGCGCAGCCGTTACGGCCTCGGGCATCGACCGCGCGGACTTGTGGCTCACCACCAAGGTCTGGCTCGAGCACTACGGCGAGGGCGCCACGCGCGCCTCGGTCGAGGAGTCGCTGCGCAAGCTCGGGACCGACTACCTGGACCTCGTTCTTCTCCACCAGCCCTTTGGGGACACCTTTGGCGCATGGCGCGACTTGGTGAAGCTCTACGAGGAGGGAAAGATCCGCGCCATCGGCATCTCGAACTTCTACGCCGACCGCATGGTCGAGTTCTGTGAGTTCAACGACGTGCGCCCCATGGTCAACCAGATGGAGCGCCACCCGCTCAACCAGAACACCGAGCTCCAGGAGTGGGAGGCTAAGTACAACGTTGTGCCCGAGGCCTGGGCACCCTTTGGCGAGGGCCGTGGCGGCCTCTTCGAGAACCCCGTGCTGGCAGAAATCGCGGCCGCTCACGGCAAGACGACCGCGCAGGTCATGCTTCGCTGGAACCTGCAGCGCAGCGTCGTGGTGATCCCCAAGTCCGTCCATCGCGAGCGCATGGAGCAGAACCTCGACGTCTTCGACTTCGAGCTCACGGCCGAAGAGATGGCCCAGATCGCCCTTCTCGACACCAAGACCTCGAGCTTCTTTAGCCACAGCGACCCGGCGATGGTCCAGTGGTTCGCCAACATCGTCGAGGAGCGCAAGTCCAACCACGACTGCCGCCAGGACAAGAAGAACTGGTAAGGGGGCAAGACATGACCGGAGCAAACATCACAAGGAGGGGCTTTATGAAGATGGGCATCGCGGCCGCGGGAGCCTTCGCCGCAGGCGGCATGCTCTCGGCATGCTCCTCGAGCAACGGAAACGGCGCCGCGCCCGACGATGTCGAGCAGGACGACGAGGGCCTTCGGACGACGCGTGCCCTCGGTCACAACATGGCGTTTCTCATCAAGGCAATCAACCAAGCCGAACAGGCGGGGGTCAAGCTCGCCCCGCCCGAGCCACGCGTCTACACCAACTTCATCAGGTAACCGTCTCGCGTTTCTTTGCCACGGACGCCTTCGAGTGGGCGTAAGCAAGACGGCGTCCTGGTCAACTGGCTGGAGCAAGGCGCGAAGGAGCCCCCGGAGGACATGGCCGTCTTCTGCGCGAAGCTCCTGCGGGACGGGTTGAGCACGAAGGTTGCCGGCTGACTTCCATAAGAAAGCGGCGGCGAAGCTGCTTGGGCGACGATTTTGGCCTCTGGATGGAAGGGTCTACTCGCTTACTTTGAATTAAATCGCACATATGCAGGCCTTTACTTCGCGTTTGCCCAGATAACGAAAAACAAGGTCGAGGATATGTGCGATTTAATTCGGACTTGCCGAGTAGACCCTCCCACCGGCGGTCACGCGGCGCTCATCCAGCGAGGGAAACCTCGCGCGTGGCGACCCGAAAAAGCAGCTCCGGAGAGTGGGAGACGAGCACGAGGCCCCAACCGTCCCGTTCCTGCAGGCCCATAAGCACGTGCCAGAGCTCCGCCTGCGTGACGGCGTCGAGCATAGCGGTCGACTCGTCGGCGATGAGGTAGCGCGGATGGCACGCGAGGGCGCGCACCATGGCGAGGCGCATGAGCTCGCCGCCGGAGAGCTCATGCGGGCGACGGGATAGCCATTCTTTGCGGATGCCAAAAGACCCAAGAAGCCGGTCGGCCCCATCCGGAATGCTCCGGCCCAGTCGCTGGCGCGGGTCGAAGGCCTGCTCGGGGTGCTGCCACAGGAGCTGCACGGGGGACGGCGCGCCGCGAAGGCGTTCGATCGGGACGAGCGGATCGCCGTCGACGAGGACCTCTCCCGACGTGGGCACGAGGAAACCGGCAAGCAGGCGGCACAGGGTGGTCTTTCCCACACCCGAGGGGGCCGCCAGGGCGACGCGCTCGCCAGGGTCCACCCCAAGGTTCAGCCCGCCATAGAGCTCCGATCCGTCAGGGTAAGAGAACCGCAGGTCACGAGTTTGTAGGCTCATACTCCTGCCTCCGCATCGGTCGTCGGCGCCGTAAAGTCATGGCTCGGCAGGGCATGCCAGAGCGCCTTCGCAAAGGGATGACGCAGCAGGTCGGGCGAGGCGAAGTTCCCCACCCCCGTCTCCTCGACGACGGTGCCGTCATGAAAGATGGCGACACGATCAGCCACCCGCAGGGCCAGCTCGATATCGTGGGTGATGAGCAGCACGCCGCCGCCCGCGTTCGCAAAGGAACGAAGGTCATCCAGCGCGTGAACCGCCAGATCGAGGTCGAGCCCCGGGGTAGGCTCGTCGGCAATAATCAGCCGCGGCTCGTCCATAAGCGCGCACATAAGCAGCACGCGTCGGGCCATACCGCCGGAGAGCTGGTGCGGATACAGCTGCTCCGCCTCGGCACCAAGGCCGTAATCAATAAATAGTTGATGCAAACGCTCGCGCCGTTCCGGCGAACGGTCGGCGCCAAGCACCTGGTCGCCCACGCGCATGAGCGGATCGAGGTTGTTCACCCCCTGCGGCACCATGCTCACGCCGTGGCCGCGCAGCGCGGTGAGCGACGCCGCGTCCTGTTCGGTTCCGTCGAACCAGATTCGACCTTTTACCTCGGCGTTATTGGCCCACTGACCCATCAGTGAGTCCGCGAGGACAGTCTTGCCCGAGCCGGAGGCGCCCACCACGGCGAGCACCTCGCCGACGTGCACGCTCAGCGAGAGATCGTGGAGCACCTCGCTGCGGACGCGGCCGGCGCGCCAAAACGACGCCGCGGGGTCGTACATGGTAAACGCCACGGTAAGGTTCTCGACCTGGAGCAGGTGGTGGCCGCCGGGGTGCCGAGAGTCGGCCGCATGGGTATGGTGGTGATGCAGCTCGTGGTCCGCGTGGTCGCGCGCAGCGTGGTCGCTGGCAGCGTAATCCGCACAGCCATGGTCCGCGTGGCCACGAGCGGCGCGGTCGTGGTCAGCGTCGCCGCGGGCATTCTGGGCACCGTCTCTTTCCGAATCCATGCGCACCCCCTACTCCTGCACCGACTTGGCGCCGAGAAGCGCGCGCAGCAGCGCCCCGATGCGATCGAACGCCGCGACGACGGCCACAAGCGCAGCGCCCGGAAGCACCGCGAGCCACCACTCCCCCGTCGAGAGATACTGCATCGCCTCGGAGAGAATCACCCCAATGGCCGGCTCGTCGGCCGAGAGCCCGAACCCGAGGAAGGTGATGGACGCCTCGTGCAGGATCGCGTGCGGGAACGCGAGCACCGCGCCCACGATGAGCTGCGGGAGGACCGCCGGCAGGATATGCCGCACGACCACCTGCGCCCGCGACGCGCCCGCCGCGCGAGCAAGCTTGATGTACGGCGCGTCCTTGACCTGCAGGATCTCGGCCCGGAGCACACGCGCAAGGCTTCCCCAGTGCGTGGTCGCCACGGCAATGGTCACGCCCCAAAAGCCGCGCCCGAGCGCGTAGCTCACCAGGATGAGCAACACGATATGCGGGATGCCCATCATGAGGTCGGTGAGCCACGACACCGCGGCATCGGCGAGGCGGCCACCGAGCGAGGCGACGACCGCGAGCGCCAAAGCGATAAGCGCCGAGCAGCCGGCGGAAAGAAGCCCGACGAAGACAGAGGTAGAAAGCCCGGCAAGCGTGCGCGCGAGCATGTCGCGCCCCATCCAGTCGGTGCCGAAGAGATGCGCCGCGCAGGGCGCGAGGTTCTTCTCGCCGAAGTTCGTGGCAAGGGCGGCGTCCCGGAGCAGCCGGCCAGCCGCAGCCACCGCGACGAGAAACGCCACCGCGACCACGATACCAACGAGCATCCGGCGACGGTTGCCGCCGCGCGAGGCGGCGGGAGCGTGGAGCATCGGCGCCGAATTCGCGCGGCCATCCGGGGCGCATTCGGGCACAGCCCGGCTATCAACGGCGCCCCTACCCACGGCGCGCCCCCTCGCGAAGACGCGGGTCCACCACGGCATACAGCACGTTCGCGACGGCATTTCCCACAAAGACGAACGCCGCCGAGGCGAGCGCGATGGCCACGAGCAGGGGCGCGTCTCCCCCGAGCCCGGCCGTCACGGCCGCCTGCCCCAAACCCGGGTACGAGAACACCTGCTCAACGAGCACGGAGCCGCCGAATACCTCGGACAGGGAGGCGCACTCGATGGTGATGGCGGGCAGCACGAGGTTGCGCAGGGCATGGCGGCGCAGCACCTGGGCACGCGTCTCGCCGCGCGACTCGGCAAAGCGAACGTAGTCGCTGGAGAGGACCTCGATGGTCTTCTCGCGCGTGTGGAGCGCGATGCTCGGCGTGTTCGCCACCGCGAGCACGAGCGCGGGGAGCACCAGGTGCCGCAGCTTCTGGGCCCAGCTCACCTGGGCCGCGTCGACGCCGAGCGGCACGCTGAAGCCGAACGGCGCCCAGCGCAGCCAGACGGCGAACACCATAAGGGCCACAAGCCCGAGCCAGAACGTCGGCGTCGAGGAGAGCAGGTAGCAGGCACCGCTGATGAACCGGTCGGCCAAGCCCCCGCGCCGCGAGCCGGCCGCGACCCCGAGCGCGAGCCCGAGCACGCCGGCGAGCACCCACGCCGCAAGCATGAGCGCCGCCGAATTGGCAAAGCGCTCCCCCACGACCTCGGCCACTGGACGTCCGAAGCGCAGGCTCTGGCCGAAGTCTCCGGTAATCGCCGACGCGGCCCAGCGCAAGTAGCGCGTGACGATGGGCGTGTCCGTTCCCCAGTACGCGCCGAGCTGCTCGCGCTGCGCGTCGCTCATCTGCGCGTACGTCGCCTGCCCGAGGTTTTGCCGCACGGGGTCCACGGGCGAGAGGCCCACGAGCGCGAAGGTCACCATGCTCGTGGCCACGAGCAGCAGCGCGAGCCGCGCGAGCTCGGAAACCCAACGAGGAATGTTCGGGCGCTTCTTGACCACCGCCTACGCCCAGCTCCAGGCATCGACGTCGTTCAAGATGGACCAGCCGTGGCCGTGGGGCTGAAGCTTCTGCGCCGCCACGGTCAGGCCCTCGCGCTTCCAGTACAGGTGGCTCACGTTGGCGAACCACACCCAGCTCGCGTCGCCCTGGGGCGCGGGGCCGCGCTCGCCGTCCCACTCGGCTTTCTGCCAGAGCCCATAGGACTCCTCGACCGTCGGCGCGGCCAAGGCCTCGTCAAGGTAGGCGTCGGTCGCCGCGTCCTCGCGGCACGCGAAGTTAAGGTTGCCGTCCGATCGGTAGAGCTCGTAGACGTCGGTCGGCGAGTTGGAGCCCCAGCCCCACATAACGGGGTCGGAAAACTCGTGCGGGTAGATGTCGTCCCAGGCGCCGCCCTTGGGCGTGACCTTGATGCCCACGCCCGCGAGCTGGTCCGCGATGGCGTTGGCCATAGCCTGGCGCACGGAGTCGGTCGAGGGGTAGTAAAGGTCGAATGCGCAGGGCAGGCCGTCGCGCTCATACACGCCGTCCGCGCCGCGCGACCAGCCGGCGGCGGCAAGAAGCGCCTCGGCGCGGTCGGTGTTGGTTTCGACCTTCATGTCTGAACTTGCCCACGGCAGGCCGTCGCCGATGCTGTAGGCAACGCTGCCGTGGCCGTCGAGCACGTCGTCGATAAGGGCCTGGCGGTCGATGGCGAGGTTGATGGCCTGGCGGACCTCGAGGTTGCAGGTCACGTCGTTGCCCGCGGGATAGGTGTTCGCGCCATCCGCGCGCGTGGCGCCCGAGGCGATCACGGGAAGCTGGACGCCGCGCGAGTCGACCGTGTCGTAGGACTCAAGCGTGTAGTCGTCTACCTGCTGATTCGCGAGCGTGGCGGAGGTATAGGCCATGTCCACCTGGCCCGCACGAACGGCGGCGAGAGCCGCGTCCTCCTCCATAAAGGCCACGACCACGCGCTCGATCCGCGGCGCCTCGCCGTAATAGCCGGGGTTCGCCTCGAGGATGACCTGCTGTCCACGGTCCCACTGCGCGAGCCTGTAGCGCCCGGAGCCGACCGGGTTCTTGCCGTAGTCGGCGCCATACGCATGCTCTGGCACGATGCCCAGCACGGCCAAGGTGTAGAGAAGCGCGTTGAAGGGCTTGCTCAGGCGGAAAACGGCCGTGTGGTCGTTCGGGCACTCGACCGAATCGACCATGGAGAGGTCGGCCTGGGCGTTCTGCGAGGCCTTGATGGTCGCCACGGTAAAGGCCACGTCCGAGGCCCGCACCGGCTCGCCGTCGGAGAAGTTCGCATCGTCACGCAAGGTAAACGTCCAGCTCAAGCGGTCGTCCGAGCACTCGTAGGACGTCGCGAGGTCGCAAACGAACTCCATGTTCGCATCCGTGCGGATAAGCGTGGACTGGATGAGCGGCTCGTGGACGTGCTCGCCGCAGCCCCAGGCAACACAGGGGTCGAAGCCGGCGTCCGGCTCACTCGAGGGGCTCATGGCGATGGTCACCTGGCGGGAGGCGTCGGCACCGGACGCGGCCGCGCCATCTGCCGCGGCGTCCTGGTCGGAACAGGCGGCAAGACCTGCCGCCACGCCCGCAGCAAGACCCCCGCACATAAATGAACGCCTGGTCAGAGCCTTACATGCCATCGCGCTTCTCTCCCTTGCGCACATCAACGAACATGACCTGCAAAAGGGACTGTCCCTTTTGCAGGTTCATTATAGAGAGGGCCCTTCTTGCGGCGTAAAGAAACCGAACGATTTCACCAAAGTGTTCGGAAAGCGAAAACCTCGATGCTAGAATGGCGGCGCATCGGAGAGCAGCGCTCATCCTGAGGGGGACACGACATGCAGTTTGACCTCGATACATCTGTTCGCTACGGCCTCGCCTACTCCGGAGGCGTCGACTCCTGCTACCTGCTCGCCGAGATGCTGCGGGAGGGCTACGACGTCAAGGCCTACACCATCCTCGACGACCTGCAGATCACCCGCGACACCGACGACTCCGTGACGGTGGCGCGCATGCTCGGCGCCGAGCAGGAGATCATCCCCGTGAACCTCTGGGAAGGCCACGATGAGCTCCGCGCGAACCCCTGGAACCGCTGCTACTACTGCAAGTCGATGGTCTTCGGGACGATCCTCGAGCACATGAAGGCGGACGGCCGCACGGTGCTGCTCGACGGCACGAACGCGAGCGACCGAGAGGACCGCAGGCCCGGTTTCCGCGCCATCCGCGAGCTCGGCGTGCGCTCCCCCTTGCGCGAGGCGGGCCTGACCAAGGACCGCGTGCGCGAGCTTTCCGCCGAGCTCAACCTGCCTACGGCGAATAAGCCCAGCTACGCGTGTTACGGTGCCTACTTCGGCAAGGACGAGGCAATCACGCCGGAGTCGCTGGCGGCAACGGTCGACCGCTTTATGTCCGAGCACCCCGACGCGGCGGACCGCGTGCGCACCGACGGCAACATCGAGCCGTCCGCGGCCGAGGCGGCGGCGCTTGCGCGCGAGAACGCGGCGGCGCAGGCGGCGCGCGAGCGCGAGGCGGCAGAGGCGGCGGGGCACCCTGATGAGGCGGGGCACCCTGATGAGTAGCGGCGCGACCGGCTGGCCCAAACTCGCCGGCAAGTCCACCGACCTCGGATATGCGCAGGTAGACCTCTCGCGCGCCGAGCGCCAGGGCGCCGGCGAGGTCATCTACGGCGAGGGAAAGACCGCCGAGCAGATCGCAGGAATCGTCGACGTGCTCGTGGGCGCGGGACAGCCCCGCGTGCTCGCCACACGCGTGGACGCGAAGAAGGCCGAGCGGGTCGCGCAGCTTGTGGCCTGCGGCGCCACGCTGGATTACCGCGCCGATGCGCGGTTGCTGCTCGCGGGTGGACTGCCCGAGCCCGACGGCAACGGCACCGTCGTCGTCGCGAGCGCGGGCACGAGCGACCAGGCCGTCGCCGAGGAGGCGGCGGTCACGGCCGAGTTTCTCGGCAACCGGGTCGAGCGCGTCTACGACGCCGGCGTGGCGGGACTGCATCGCCTGCTCGCACACGAAAAGACGCTCAAGAACGCGCAGGTCATCGTGGCCGTCGCCGGCATGGAAGGCGCCCTTCCCAGCGTGATCGGCGGCCTTGTGAGCGCGCCCGTCATCGCCGTCCCCACAAGCGTGGGCTACGGCGCGAGCCTGGGCGGCGTCGCGGCGCTTCTCGCCATGCTCAACTCGTGCGCGAGCGGCGTCTCGGTCGTGAACATCGACAACGGCTTCGGGGCCGGCTACCAGGCGAGCCTCATCAACCATTTGAAGGGAGCGGCGGCGCATGACTAGGGCACTCATTCTGGACGGCGGCTCGGGCATAAGCGGAGACATGACGGTCGCCGCCCTTCTCGACCTCGGGGCAAGCGAGGAGCGCCTGCGCGCGGCGCTGGCCACGCTTCCCATCGACGGCTTCGAGGTCGTGGTGAGCCGCGTCGAGAAGAGCGGCCTTGCGGCCTGCGACTTCGACGTCCGCCTCGACGCGGCGCACGAGAACCACGACCACGACATGGCCTGGCTTTACGGTAACGGCGAGGATGGGCATGGACAGACCAGCTGCGACTCGCGCGATCACCCGCACGACCACGGAAAGCCTCATCACCACGATCACGCACATCACACTCACCGGACGCTCGCCGACGTCTCCGCCATTATCAACGCATCGCAGCTCACCGACCGTGCCAAGAAGATCGCCCTCGCCGTGTTCGGCAAGCTCGCCGAGGCCGAGGCGAAGGCCCACGGCGCCACGCCCGACACCGTCCATTTCCACGAGGTGGGCGCCGTCGACTCCATCGTCGACATCTGCGCCGTCGCAGCCTGCTTGGACGACCTCGGCGTAGACGGCATCGTCGTCCCCTCGCTCGCCGAGGGCCATGGCACCATCCGCTGCGCCCACGGACTCATGCCCATCCCCGTCCCCGCCGTCGCGCACCTCTGCGCGGATGCCGGGATCGCGCTCGAGCCCGCACCCGTCCACGGCGAGCTCGTCACGCCCACGGGCGCGGCCATCGTCGCGGCCCTGCGCACCGGCGACGCGCTGCCCGCGCGCTACCGAATCCTCGCCACGGGCTACGGCGCGGGCAAGCGCCCCTACCCCAACGTCAGCGGCGTCCTGCGCGCAACGCTAGCCGAGGTCGAGGATGCCGAAACGAGGCACGGCCAACCCCAACCCGCCGACGACGACCCGGCCGCCGAGCACGTCGTCGTCGAGCTCAAGTGCGACCTGGACGACTGCACCGGCGAGGCCCTCGGCCGCACGATCGAGCTCCTCATGGCCGCCGGCGCCCGCGACGCCCACGCCGTGCCCGTCGTCATGAAGAAGGGCCGGCCAGCCTATCAGCTCGAGGTCATCTGCGACGAATCGAACGAAGCGCAGCTCAGGGACCTTATCTTTATGAACACGACCACCATCGGCATCCGCTCCGCGCGCCAGCTGCGCTATCCGCTGCGTCGCGAGCCGGGACGCGTCGACACCCGCTTCGGCGAGGTCGCGACCAAGCGCGTGGTGCTCCCCGACGGCAACGTCCGCGCCTACCCCGAGTACGACTCGGTCGTCGCGGCCTGCGAACGCACCGGCGCCTCGTTCCAGGAGGTCTTTCTCGCCGTCCAAGCCGCTGCCGCCGAGGACCGCTGATGGACTCCCGCAAGAAGCGCAGCCGCGCCGCAATCCGCGCCGCCTTCCTCGAGCTTCTTGCCGAGAAGGACTACGGAAAGATAACCGTCGACGCCGTCCTCACGCGCGCCGGCGTGGGACGCGCCACCTTCTATGCGCAGTTCAAGGGCAAGGACGACCTGGTCACGGACTTTGTTGCCGACACCTTCGACGGGCTGCGCCAACTCGAGCCGACCGCCGGCCCTTCAGGCTCGGGTGAACTTCTTGCCCCGTTGACGCCAGTCTTCGCCAAGGCCCTGGACCGCGGACCGGCCGTCCGCGCGCTCGTGTCCGGCTCGGGATCGCGCGTCTTCACCGACGAGCTCCGTCACGCGGTCGTCGCCCACGCCGACCGCATGGTTCCCGATTGCCCGAACGGCCTCGCCGCGCAGATAGACCGCAGCTTCCTGCTTCACCACATAGCGGCCACGTTCGTCGGAGCCGTCCAATGGTGGGCCTGGCACGATTTCTCCGCAACTCCCGAGGAGCTCGCCGCGGACTACCTGCGCACCATCGAGCCGCTCTTTTGCTGCTGTGACGCCTAAATCCACGCGCGCCGCGCAGGCCGCATTACCCGCCTGAATACACCGCTCATTGAGAAATGCCCCCGCGAGCAGGGCGCGATTGCCCCAGTTGGGGATAATGGGGCCAGTCATGTCTTTAGCAAGAAGAACGAGGAAGGGACTCACGTGGGCAGATCAGGCGGTGGCGGAGGCGGCGGTAGCCACGGCGGCGGAGGCGGTTTCTCCGGCGGCGGGCGCACCTCTGGCGGTTTCTCCGGCGGTGGCGGCGGACGCTCCGGCGGACCTTCGGGCGGCTTCGGTGGCGGCGGCTTCGGCGGGCCGCGCGGCGGCGGTCCTTCGGGCGGCTTCGGCGGCGGCTTCGGCGGGCCGCGCGGCGGCGGTCCTTCGGGCGGCTTCGGCGGCGGCTTCGGCGGGCCGCGCGGCGGCGGTCCTTCGGGCGGCTTCGGCGGCGGCTTCGGCGGGCCGCGCGGCGGCGGTCCTTCGGGCGGCTTCGGCGGCGGGCCACGCGGCGGCGGCTTCGGCGGCGGCCCGCGTGACCACGGCCCCCGCGGTCCCCGCGGCGGCTTCGGGTTCGGCTTCGGCCCCAGCATCCACGTGGGGCCCAGCGTAAACGTCGGGGGCGGCGGCAACGGCGGGTGCGGCGGGTGCCTCGGCACCGTCATCGGGTTCATCCTGGTCCTGATGCTTCTTTCCGTGCTGTACGGCGCCATGGACAGCTGCTCCGGCCGCAACGACTACGGCTCTTACGGCTCTTCCAGCTACTCGGCGACGGCGGCCTCGGACACCGTGCGCACCAAGCTCGATTCCGGCGACGTTTCCAAAACCGCCTACTACACCGACGAAGACGGCGACTGGATCCACAGCGCGAGCAAGCTCGAGAAGGGGCTCTCCCACTTCTACGACAAGACCGGCGTGCAGCCCTACGTCTACATCCTCAAGAACGGGTCCGAGACCTCGGTCGACGCGCTGAACAAGAAGTCGAGCGATCTCTACGACCAGCTCTTCTCCGACGAAGGCCACTTCCTCCTCGTCTTCTGCGACGCCGGCGACGGTACCTTCAACTGCGGCTACACCATCGGCACCAAGGCGCGCACCGTCCTCGACGACGAGGCGCTGGGAGTGCTCGAGGACGAGCTGAACAACGCCTACAACAACGCGTCTTCCGACGAAGAGGTCTTCTCCGACGCGTTCTACAACACGGCCGACACCATCATGAAGGCGGCCGACAGCGAGGCCAAGTCCGCCGCCACGGGCAAGGTCGCCCTCGTGGTCGTCGGCGTGGCCGCCGCGGGCGGCATCGCCTACGTCGTCGTCCGCAACAAGAAGAAGGCCGACGCAGAGCGTAAAGAGCGCGCCGACCAGATCCTGAACACCCCGCTCGAGAAGTTCGGCGACGCGGACAACCCCACAAGCGACAAGAACGTCGAGAACCTCGCCTCCAAGTACGAGGACAAGTCAGACGACTAAGGGCGCAAGCCCGCTACGGAACCAACCCGCGCCTGCCAACCCGGGGCACGGGCACCCATATCAGCACTTCCGTTCAACGAAAGGAACGAACATGAGCATCCTCGACCGCTTCACCACCATCATCAAGGCCAACATCAACGACCTTCTCGACAAGGCGGAGGACCCCGCCAAGATGGTCGACCAGTACCTCATCGACCTGGGCGACAACCTGGCCAAGGTCAAGGAGGAGACCGCCGGGGTCATGGCCGAGGAGAAGCGCTGCCAGCGCCTCGTCGACGAGAACAACGCCGAGGTCGAGCGCATGGAGAACCTCGCCAAGAAGGCCCTCTCGGCCGGCAACGAGGGCGACGCCCGCACCTTCCTCGCAAAGAAGCAGCAGCTCGAGGCCAACGGCGCCGAGCTCCAGAAGGCCGCCGACGCCGCGAAGGCCAACGCCGACAAGATGCGCCAGATGCACGACAAGCTCGTGAGCGACATCGAGCAGCTCAAGGCCCGCCGCGAGTCCATCAAGGCCAAGAGCGCCGTGGCCAAGACCCAGACCATGGTCAACCAGATGACCTCCGGCTCCGATAAGGCCGCCGGCGCCATCGACGCCTTCAACCGCATGGAGGCCAAGGTCAACAAGCAGCTCGACACCGCCGAGTCCATGGCCGAGCTCAACGCCAAGCCGGCCGACGACGTCGAGTCCCTCGAGGCCAAGTACGCCGGCGCCGCCGACTCCAGCGCGGTCGACGACGAGCTCGCCAAGCTCAAGGCCGAGATGGGGCTCTAGGCTCCGGGCGTCGGTCGCTGCCGCTTAGGCACAACCCCGAGGCTGAATAACGGCACGAACACGCAGCCGGGTACGTTATGCTTCTTAGGAAACCTTCCGAAAGGAGCCAACGTGCCCGGCTACGTTCTTAGCTGCTGCTCTACCGTCGACATCTCGCGCGAGTCGCTCGAGAGCCGCGATATTGAGTACGTCTATTTCAACTACATGCTCGACGGCGTCCCCTGCAAGGACGACTTCGGCCAGACCAACACCCCTGCCCAGCTCTACGCGAAGATGCTCGGCGGCGCCGACGCCAAGACCTCTCAGGTCAGCACCGGCGACTACGTGAGCCACTTCGAGAAGTTCCTCTCCCAGGGCCTCGACGTCCTGCACGTCACCCTCTCGAGCGGCATTTCCGGCACCTACAACTCCGCTGTCGCAGCTCAAGGCATCCTTGCCGAGAAGTATCCTGACCGCAAGCTGGTGATCGTCGACTCGCTCTGCGCAAGCGCGGGCTACGGCATGTTCGTCGATCAGCTCGCCGACCTGCGCGACGAGGGACTCGGCATCGACGAAGTCGCGGCTTGGGGCGAGGCGCACAAGCTCGAGCTGAACCACTGGTTCTTCTCCACCGACCTGACGTTCTTTATTCGCGGAGGACGCATCTCCAAGGCGGCCGGCATCATGGGCGGCCTGCTTAAGATCTGCCCGATCATGGACGTGGAGCCCGACGGCTCGCTCGCGGTCAAGGAGAAAATCCGCACCAAGCAGCGCGCGGTCAAGCGCGATCTCCAGCTTATGGAAGAGCTTGCCGAGGGCGGGCTCGACTACTCCGGCAAGGTCTTCATCTCTCACTCCGAGTGCCTTGAGGACGCGCGCGCGGTAGCCGACCAGATCGAGGCCACGTTCAAGCACATGAGCGGCAAGGTTCGTATCAGCGACATCGGCGCCACCATCGGCTGCCACACCGGTCCCGGCACCGTCGCGCTCTTCTTCTGGGGCAAGCCGAGGGCATAATTTACCCGAGCCCTTCGAACGCCTGCGCGAAAACCGAACTTTACGGTCGTTTTTCGCGTCTGGGCAAAGTATCAAGCAAAGCCAACACAAAGCCGACCTGCGGTTTTAACGCCGCAGGTCGGCTTACTACTTGCTGGTTACACAAAAAACGACCGTAAAGTTCGGTTTTCGCGCAAGCTTGGTCGGATTACTAGAGCTCCCGTGCGAAAAACTCCCGGTAAAGCGCGATTTCCCCAGGGGTATCCTTGCTCGAGGCGAAGCAGACCTCACCCGCATGGTCGGCAGGGGCGAGCAGGCCCTTATGGCCCAGGCGGTTGCGCAGCTGCCGTGCCGTCCCCGCTCCCCCGTCATAGAACTTAACGTCGGCGCCGAGCACCTCGGTGATCTGGCGGCGGACGAACGGGTAATGCGTGCACCCGAGCACCACCGAACCAACCGTCCCGGCAAACGAGCCCACGTAGCTGCGGATCATCTCGACGAGGTCGGACTCATCCAGGTGCCCGTGCTCGATGCGGCCCGCGAGTCCGGGGCACGGGACCGAGATGACCTCGCAATCGCGGCCATAGGTCTCGGCGAGCTCGTGGTATTTGTCCAGGCGCAGCGTGATGTCGGTGGCCATCACAAGAATTCGCCCGTGGTCAGGCGCCTCGGTCGCAGGCTTGAGCGCCGGCTCGATGCCGATAATGGGCAGCTCAGGATAGGCAGAGCGCAAAGACGGAGCCGCTGCCGAGGTCGCGGTATTGCAAGCGATGACGATTGCCTTCGCGCCGTCGGCGATAAACCTCTCGACGATGGCATGCGAGAGAGCGGCCACCTCTTCCTCGGTCTTCTCGCCGTACGGGGCGTTCGCCGAATCGCCGAAGTAACGGAAGTTCTCGTTGGGGAGCTCCGCCACCAGAGACTTGAGCACGCTGATGCCGCCGACGCCCGAGTCGAAGACGCCGATAAAGCTGTTCGGATCCGCAGACACGCTATGCCTCCTCAGGCTTGCGGCGCTTGGCGGCCAGGGTATCGAGGCCGTGTCGCACCGTCATAATCGGGTGATGCAGGAGCATCCTGGGGCCGGCGTAACGCATGACGTCCTTGATGGCCTGTCGCTGCGCCGGTGCATAACAGTGTACCCTGCACTGCGAACAGAACGTTTTCGTGGCCATGAACGGACATCGCCCGATGCGCGCCGAGGCGTACTCGGCAAGCGCGGAGCACTCGTCGCAGAGCTGCCCGCGAGCCGAGCCGTGGTTGCCGCGGCAATACACGCCGATCATCTGCGTGACGACGGCCCGCTCGCGCTCGCGCTTGCCCTCGACCTGATCAGGCGTCAGTGGCTTCCGCATAGTCCGCATCCCATTCTTTCGGTAATCATCGCCGCGACTAGCTCACGCGGCCCGAATCCATCGAGTACACCTTGTCCGCGACGGCCATCGTGGACGGCCGGTGGCTGACCAGCAGGACCGCGCGCCGACCACGCTGCGCGTCGAGCGACTTCAGGACCTGGGCCTCGTTCAGCGCGTCGAGATTGCTCGTCGGCTCATCCAGAAGCAGCAGCGGCGACTCGTGCAGGAACGCGCGCGCGAGCCCGAGGCGCTGCCGCTCGCCGCCGGAGAGCGTGTCGCCGAGCTCGCCCACCATCGTGTCGTAGCCGTCGGGAAGGCCCATGATGAAGTCGTGGATGCTCGCGGCGCGGCAAGCGGCCTCGAGCTCCTCGTCAGTGGCGTCGGGCTTCGCGATAAGCAGGTTGTAGCGGATGCTGTCGTGGAACAGATAGGTGTCCTGCTCGACGAACGCCTCGGCATCGCGCAGGGCGCTCGTCGCCACCTCGCGGACGTCCTGGCCGCCGATGGCCACGCGGCCCTCGTCCACATCCCAGAAACGCATGAAGAGCCGGCAGAGCGTCGACTTGCCCGAGCCGGAACGGCCTTGGATGCCGACTATCTGCCCCGGCTCAACGGCCACGTTGACGTCGTCCAGGATGCGCTCCTCCTGGTAAGAGAAGCCGACGCCCTCGGCGGAAGCCCCGGTAAACTCAGGCGCGTCGCCGGCCTCGTCGGAAATCTCCTCAACCTGCGGCTGTTCGTCGAGAATGTCGAGCACGCGGTTGCCCGCCGCGAGAGTCCCCTGCAGCGTCGAGCCGAGGTTGGCGAGCGCGACGAAGGGGCCGAACGAGCTGAACGTGGCCACCGTGGCGAGAACCGCCCCTTCGCCAGAGACGGCCCCGCTGGTCGCAAGGTTGATGGCAAGGAGCATCTGGGCGCACGAGAGCACCATGATGGCACCCGTCGTGCCCGCCTGGCCCTGGGCCGCGACCCCGCGGAGACGGCGCTGGGTGCCCACGAGCTCGTCGCTCCGGCGATCAAGGTCGGCAAGGCGAGCCGCGCCCGCCCCGAACTGGAGCACCTCGGAAAGGCCCCGCAGGCTGTCGAGGACGAAACCGGAAAGGGCCGCGGCCCGGTCGCGGGACTCCCGGCCGTTCTCGCCGGACGCGCGGGAAACCAGGACGGGGACCGCGACCCCCGTGAGCGCGTACGCGAACAGCGCGAGCGCGGCGAGGGCGGGGTGAATCCCGCCCAGGAAGAGCGCCATGACGATCGCCATCAAAACAGCGATGCACACCGGGCTGATGGTATGCGCGTAGAACACCTCGAGAAGCTCGACATCCGCGGTGACGGTCGAGACGAGCGCGCCGCGGTCGGCGCCCGCGAGCTTCGCCGGGGCAAGACGCCGCAGCGCGCCGAAGACGAGGTCGCGGATGTGCGCGAGCAGGCGGAACGCGATGTAGTGGTTGCAGCGCTGCTCGATAAAGTGGAGGACGCCGCGGGCCACGGCAAGAAGCGCGAGGACCGCCACGAACGTCGGCAGCGCCCAGGCGAGGGACCCCTGCCCGCACACGGCAAGCGCCGCCTCGGCCGCCAGGACGGGCACGCCCGTGGCGCAGCAGAACCCCGCGACGCCGCATGCGACGGCGATGACCATCCAGCCCGCAAGGGGCCGGGCGAGCCCGAGCATCCGCCACATCACACGCACGTTGCTTCGCTTCACCTGGTTAGTCATCGTCGACCACCTCGCTCTCTTCGGCGGAATCAGGCGAGGCCGAGGACGCCTCGCCCGCGCCCGTCTTGCCCGCAAAGGATTCGAGCTCGGATTGCGTCGCCCACAGGCGTCGATACGCCTCGCAGGAACTCAACAGCTCCTCATGCGTGCCCGAGCCGGCCACGCGCCCGCCGTCGAGCACATAGATGCGCCGCGCGGCAACGGTGTTTGCCAGGCGATGGGAAATCACGACGACCGCCTTGTATCGCGCGAGCTCGCGCACCGCGGCCATGACGTCCTCCTCGGACTCCATGTCGATATTGCTCGTCGCCTCGTCGAAGATGTAGACCGGGCTGTTCGCGCAGATGGCGCGCGCAAGGGCCAGGCGCTGGCGCTGACCGCCGCTCAGGTTCTCGCCGTTCTGCTCAAGGCGCGTGTCGAGCCCGTCCTGCTCGCGCAGGAAGTCGGCGATGCGGGCGAACTCGAGGGCCTCCATGAGCTCCTCGTCGGTCGCCTCGGGGGCAGCCATCTGCAGGTTCTCGCGAACCGTGCCCGCAAAGAGCCGCGAGCCGAGGCCGACCACGGTCACATACCGCGCAAGAGCGGCGCGGTCGATGTCGCGCACCTGCTTACCGCCCAGGAACACGCTGCCCGTATATCCGTCGTAGCGGCCGGAAAGAAGCGCCGCGATGGTGGACTTGCCGCTGCCCGACTCGCCGACGATGGCCGTGAGGCCGACCGACGGCACGTCGAGCGAGACGTTGCGGAGCACCGCGCGCCCTTCTTCGTAGCCGAAGGTCACGCGGCTCATCGCAAAGTGGTCGCCGCGCTCCGTGCGCAGCGGGCGCGCCGCCGGCTCGGGCAGCTCAAGCAGGCGGAAGATCTTCTCGCTCGCGGCGATTCCGTTCATGGCCACGTGGAAGTAACTCCCCAGCTGACGCATAGGCAGGAAGAAGTCCGCCGACACCAGCACGATGAAGAGCGCGGCGAAGAGGTCGATCGCGCCCGAGGCGGCAAACGCGAGCGCGACCGCGATGCCCGCGACCGCCCCGCCCAAGGCAACGATGTCCATAACGATGATGGAGTTCAGCTGCATGGTGAGGACCTTCATCGTGACCACGCGAAAGCGCTCGGCCTCACGGTTCATGGCGCGGTGGCGAGCCTCATCGGCCTGGTAGATCTTGAGCGTGGTCAGGCCCTGCAGGTTCTCGAGGAAAGAATCGCCCAGCTCGGCGTACTGGTCCCAATACGACCCGAGGATGCGCTTGGCCACCTTCTGGACGGCGACGATGGTCACGGGGATGAGCGGCACGCACACGAGCAGCACGATGGCCGCCGGCAGGCACACCGGCGCCACGGCGAGGAAGAGCGTGACGGGCGCGAGCACCGCATAAAAAAGCTGCGGCAAATACTGGCCGAAATAGGTCTCGAGCTGCTCGCAGCCCTCGACGGAAAGCTGCACGACCTCGGCCGTGGGGACGTGCTCCGCGTAGTCGGGGCCGAGGCGCAGGAGCTTCTCGTAGATTCGGCGGCGCAAGGCGCGCTTGACGTCCTGGGAGGCGACGAAGCTCTCGTGGGCCGCAAAGCGCGTCGCGACCGTGCGGGCAACGATGCCCACGGCCAGCAGCGTGAGCGCAAAGGAGGGAATGGTCTGGCCGAGCACGAGCGAGGCGAGCGCCCGCGCTATGACCCACACGAGCGCAAGGTTGCCCAAAAGGCCAACCCACTGCCACAACACCGTGGCCACAACGTGGCGCATAGCCCCGGGGACCAGCGCCAGAAGGCGTTTATCCATCATGTCGGGTATACTCCGAATCTATGTGCGCGCCGACGGGCAAGCCTCGCGCCGGCACAGGAATTGAGCAGGTCAAACACGTCCATCTTAACCGATGGACCTGAAACCAAAGGAGCAGACCCATGAGCAACGAGGGCAAGAAGGTCAAGGTCCACTACGTCGGCACGCTCGACGACGGCACCAAGTTCGACTCCAGCCGCGATCGCAACGAGCCGCTGGCCTTCACCTGCATGGCCGGCCAGATGATCAAGGGCTTCGATGCCGCGGTCAAGGACATGGAGGTCGGGCAGGTCGTCGACGTCCACATCCCCGCCGCCGAGGCCTACGGCGAGCGCCGCGAGGAGCTCATGCAGACCGTCCCCGTGAGCATGATGCCCGGCGCCGAGAACCTCTCGGCCGGCGACAAGGTCATGCTCGCCTCCCCCACCGGCCAGCCCTTCCCGGCGACCGTGGCCGAGGTCAAGGACGGCAACATCACGTTCGACATGAACCACGAGATGGCCGGCAAGGACCTCAACTTCAACATCGAGCTGCTCGAGGTTGAGGAGTAATCGAGGTAACACTAATTTCGCTTGACGCCGAGAACCTGCAAAAGGGACTGTCCCTTTTGCAGGTTCTATACCATTTGCTCGGGATGGAAAACGGCGTCGAACTCGTCGGCGGTAAGGAAGCCGAGGGCGACGCAGGCGTCGCGGAGGCTCGTGTCTTCCGCGTAGGCCTTCTTGGCGACCTTCGCTGCGTTCTCGTAGCCAATGTGGGGGTTCAGCGCCGTAACCAGCATGAGCGAGTTGTGCAGGTTGGCGCCCATCTTTGCGCGGTTGGCCTTGATGCCCGAGGCGCAGCGCTCGTCGAACGATAGAATCGCGTCCGCAAGCAGGTCAACGGACTGCAGGAAGTTGTACGCGATGACCGGCATGAAGACGTTGAGCTCGAAGTTGCCCTGGCTCGCGGCGAAACCGATGGCCGCGTCGTTGCCCATGACCTGCACGGCCACCATCGTGACGGCCTCGCACTGCGTG